>JBGAKU010000094.1:0-18712 GCA_044224255.1 Geminicoccaceae bacterium | reverse complement strand
AGCTGCGTGGCAGCGGCGCCGGCGAGGAGCACGAGCAGCCAGACCGCGACCAGCTTCAGGGCATCGAGCAACCCGTCGGCCTGGAGGATCAGCCCGAGCACGACGAGGCCGAGCCCGAGATTGTCGGCCTTGGTCAGCGCGTGGAGGCGGCCGAGCGGATCGGGGAAGCGCAGCAGCCCGACGGTGCCGGCGAGGAAGAAGACGCCGCCGAGCGAGACCGCGACGACGGTGAGCAGATCGGCCGCTGCGCTCATGGTCGGTCGGCGGCCGCACTTCCGGCTGCGAATGCGGCCGCAAGAAAGGCCGCAAGCAGCGCGAGCACCAAGGCGACGTCGACCACAGCCGGCGCGTCCAGCGCGGCCGCGACCAGGAGCAGCACCGCAACCGTGCCGGTGCCGAGCAGCTGGACCGCCATGATCCGGTCGGCGTCGGTGGGGCCGCGCAGCAGGCGCAGGAGGCCCACCGCCACGGTCAGCAGCACGAGCGCGGCTGCGGCGAGGAAGAACTCAGGCACGGCGCAGGACCCCGGCGAAGCGGGCCTCGGCCTGCGCGAGCTGCTCGGTCACCGGCTGGCGGGTGTCGAGGCAGTGGACCAGCACCGTCCCGTCCGGATCCGCCTGCGCCGGCAGCGTGCCGGGCAGCAGGCTGGACAGGGCCAGAAAGGCGCTGCGGAACGGCCCGGGCGCCAGGCCCAGCCGGTGCCGCACGAAGCCGGGGCGCAGCGGCAACCGCGGATCGAGCGCGCGGCGGGCGACGTCGACACCGGCCACGACCGACTGGCCGAGGAAGCTCGCGGCCAGTGCCGCGAGGCCGAGCGGGCTCAGCCGCGCGGCACCCGGTGGCAGCAGCCTGAGGCTCACCCAGGCGGCAGCCGCGGCGGTCGCGACCCCCACCGCGAGTGCCACGGGATCGGGCCCGAACAGCGCCAGCCACAGGAGGGCCAGGAGCGCGGCGCGGGCGATCCCGACGCCGCTCAGACGCCCTGCGAGCGGCGCCATTCGTTGAACAGGCGCTGCTCCTCGATCTGGACCCGGGTCTGCTCCTGCTGCAGGGCCTGCTGGCGCTGGAAGTCGAGCTGCATCTGCTGGGAGATCTTGCGGTCCTCGACCGCCTGCTGGCGGCGCCGCTCCTCGGCCTGCCGGTCGAGCGTCATGTTGCCGGCGAGGCCGCCGGCGGCACCCCCGATCAGCATGCCGGTGGTGCTGTTGCCGAACAGCAGGCGTCCCGCACCGGCACCGGCCGCGGCACCCGCCGCCGTGCCCACGCCCGGCGAGCCCGTGCCGCCGCCATCCATGCAGCCGGCCAGGGCCAGGGCCAGGACCGCCATGCCCGCGAGGGGTGCCTTGAGCCTGCTCATGACGCGCCTCCCGCCTCTTTCTCGACGATGACGACCATCTCGTCGAAGGACAGGCCGCCGTCGCCGTCGGTGTCGCCCGCCTTCAGCGCGCGCATCTTGTTGACCATGACCTCGTCGAAGCTGAGCACGCCGTCGCCGTTGGCATCGACGCGCTTGAACAGCACCGGATCGTGGGGGCCGAGCTCCTCAGGCGTCAGCGTGCCGCTGCCGTCCTTGTCGAGGGTGGCGAAGCCGTGGGCGGCGTCGCGCGCCAGCTCCGCCGCGCTGACGACCCCGTCGCCGTCGGTGTCGGCGGCGACGAACGCGATCTCCTCGATCGAGTATTCAGGCCCCGTGATCTCGTCGAGCGGGTCCGACTGGGCCCAGGCGGGTGTTGCGCAGAACGCCGCCAGCGCGGCGACGGCGGCCAGCCACGGCTGCCGGTCACTTGGTGGATGTCGCCTCACTCGATGCTCTCCCCTCAGATAGTCGGCGCGGCGGCCGCGGCCGGCTCGGCCACTGTGCTCGCACCATAGACTGCCACATAGAGCGCCGGCAGGAACACCAGCGTCAGCAGCGTGCCGGCGAGCAGGCCGCCCATGATCGCGAACGCCATCGGCCCCCAGAACACGGTGGGCGCGATCGGGATCATGCCGAACACGGTGGACAATGCCGTCAGCATGATCGGGCGGAAGCGGGTCGCACCCGCCTCGAGCGCCGCGTCGAACACCCGCCGCCCGGCCGCCCGCTCAGCCTCGATCTGGCCGACCAGGATGACCGCGTTCTTGGTGATCATGCCGAGCAGCGCCAAGCAACCGAGCAGCGCCACGAAACCGAGCGGGCGGCCGAAGGCGAGCAGCGCCGCGACCACGCCGATCAGCCCGAGCGGTCCGACCGAGAGCACGATGAACAGGCGGCGGAAGCTCTTGAGCTCGAACATCAGCACGGTGAGCATGATCAGCAGCATCACCGGCACAACCGCGATCACCGAGGCCTGTGAGGAAGCGCTCTCCTCGACCGTGCCACCGGTCTCGACGCTGTAGCCCTGCGGCACGCCCTTGCGGAACTCGTCAATCTTGTCCGCCAAGCCGTCGACCGCCGTCGCCGGCAGCACGCCCGGCACGATGTCGGCCTGCACCGTCAGCGTCGGCACCCGGTCCCGGCGCCAGATCAGCGGGAAGTCCTGGGCGTACTCGAAGCTCGCGAATTGGCTCAGCGCCACGGTGCGGCCGCCCGGCAGCGGTACCTGCAGGCTGGGCAGGGTGGTGAGCGAGACGCGCTGCTCGTCGGTCGCGCGGGCGAGCACATCGATCAGGTAGATGTCGTCGCGGACCTGGGTGACCGGGGCGCCGGTGATCACCGTGTTGAGCACGCCGGCGATCGCCTCGGAGCTCAGGCCCAGGAGCCGCGCCTGGTCCTGGTCGATGCGGATGCGCACCTCGCGGGTGGGCTCGACCCAGTCGAAGTTGGTGCGCAGCGTGTCGGGGCTCGCCGCCACGACCTGGGCGAGATCGAGGGCGATCGAGCGGACGACCTGCGGATCGGGGCCACTGACCCGGTACTGGACCGGCCAGCCGACCGGCGGGCCGAGCTCGAGCGGCGAGACGCGGGCGACCACGCCGGGAAAGTCCTCGGCCAGCCGCTGCTCGAGCTTGCGGTGCAGGCGCTCGCGGGCGGCCACGTCCTTGGCGACGATGACTGCCTGGGCGAAGAACGGATTGGCGAGCTGGACGTCGAGCGGCAGGTAGAAGCGGATCGCCCCCTGGCCGACATAGGTGCTCCAGCGCTCGACGTCGGGGTCGTCCGTGAGCATGGCGTCGAAGCGCGCCGACAGGTCGTCCGAGGCGAAGATCGAGGCGTTCTGCGGCAGGTTGAGGTCGACCAGCAGCTCGGGCCTGTCCGAGGAGGGGAAGAACTGCCGCGGCACCAGCGGCAGGAGCAGGATCGAGCCAACGAACAGGCCGAGCGTGACCAGGATGGTCAGCCAGCGCGCCTTGAGGGCGACGGACAGGAACGACCGGTACCACAGCACCACCCGAGGCGGCGCGGGCGGCGGGCCGGGCTCGGGTACCTTGAGGATGAACAGGCTCAGGAGTGGGGCGAAGATGACCGCGACGAGCCAGGAGACCAGAAGGGCGATGCCGACGACGGCAAATAAAGTGAAGGTGTACTCGCCGGCCGAACTCTGCGCAAAGCCGATCGGCACGAAGCCGGCGATGGTCACCAGCGTGCCGGCGAGCATGGCGACGGCATAGGCCCGGAACGCGAACATCGACGCCTCGGGCTTGCTGTCGCCCGCGGCGAGCCGGGTGAGCGTCGCGTCGGTCGTGGTCATCGCATCGTCGACCATCAGCGCCAGCGCGATGATGAGCGCACCGAGCGAGATCCGCTGCATGTCGATGCCGGCGACCAGCATGATCGCGAACACGATGGCGAGCGTGAGCGGGATCGCGAGCGCGACCACGAGGCCGGGGCGGACGCCGAGGCTGAGGAAGCTCATGCCGAGGATGATCGCCACCGCCTGCCACAGCGATTCCATGAACTCGCCGATGGCGAGCGCGACCGTGACCGGCTGGTTGGCGACCAGATGCGGCTCGATGCCGATCGGGAGGTCGGCCTGGATGCGCGCCAGCGTCGCCTCGATGTTCTTGCCCAGGGCGAGCACGTCGCCGCCGTCGCGCATGGCGATGCCCAGCCCGATCGCCTGCTGGCCGCCGACGCGGAACATGGCCTGCGGCGGGTCGGCCGTGCCGCGCCGCACGGTGGCGATGTCGCTCATCCGGATCATGCGGCCATTGGCGACGAAGTTGATGTCGAGGATGTCCTGCTCGGAGCGGAACGCACCCGTGACCCGGAGCGAGATGCGCTCGTCGCCGGTCTCGATGACGCCGGCGGGGCGCACGTCGTTCTGGGCGCGGATCGCGGCGAGCAGGGCGGCTCGGTCGATCCCGAGGCTGGCGAGCTGCTCCACCGAGAACTCGACGAAGATCACCTCGTCCTGGGCGCCGATCAGGTCGATCTTCGAGACGTCGGGGACGTTGAGGAGCTCGGAGCGGACCTGCTCGACATAGTCGCGCAGCTCGCGCTGGCTGAAGCCATCGGCGGTGAAGCCATAGATGATGCCGAAGACGTCGCCGAAGCGGTCGTTGAAGAACGGGCCGACGGTGCCGCGCGGCAGGGTGTGCCAGATGTCGCCGACGTCGTTGCGCACCCGCTGCCAGGTCGCAGGCACCTCGTCGGCGGTGACGCTGCCCTCGAGGTCGACGAAGATCGTGGTCGCACCGGGCCGCGTGTAGCTGCGCAGCACGTCGAGACCCGGCACCTCCTCGAGCTGGCGCTCGATCCGCTCGGTCACCTGCTTGACGGTGTCGTCGAGCGTCGCACCGGGCCAGCCGGCAGCCACCACCATCGTCCGGATGGTGAAGGCCGGGTCCTCGTTGCGGCCGAGCTTGACGAAGGCCAGCACGCCCGCGAGCACCGCGAGCAGCATCAGGTAGGCGACGATCGAGCGATTGCGGAGCGCCCAGCCGGAAAGGTTGAGGCCGCTCACGCGCGCGGCTCCAGAAGGCGCACCTTCTGGCCGGGATGCAGCGCCTGGACGCCGGCGGTAACGACGATCTCGCCCGGCGTGACGCCCGAGGCCAGAACCACGCTGGCGGGCTCGTAGCGCAGCACGTCGACCGCGCGCAGGCTCACCGTCTCGCTGGCGGGATCGATCACCCACACCGCCGGATCGGCGCCCTGGCGGGTCAGGGCCGTGGCGGGCAGGCGGATCACCTCGCCCTGGTCGATCTCCAGGCGCCCGGTGACGGTCGCACCCAGCCGCATCTCGGGCGGCGGCGAGGCGAGGCCGACCTTGACCTCGAAGGTGCGGGTCGCCGGGTCGGCCTGCTCCGCGACCTCGCGCACGCGGCCAACCGCCTCGATGCTTGGATCCTCGGTTAGGAACACCTGGATCTCAGGATCGGGAGGGGCAGTGCGGAGGACCTGGGCCGGCACGTCGAACACAGCGTCGCGGCCGTTCTGGCGGGCGAGCCGCACGATCATCTGGCCCGCCTGCACCACTTCGCCGGCCTCGGCACCGGTCTCGGTCACCACGCCCTCGGCATCGGCGTGCAGCTCGGTGAAGGCGACCTGGTCGCGGGCGAACCGGACCTGCGCCTCGGCCGCCTCGACCTGCGAGCGCGTGGTCTGCCGCCCCTGGCGGGCCCGCTCATAGACCGCGCGCGCCGCGAAGCCGCGCTCCTCCAGCGTGCGCTGGCGCTGGAACTCGGCCTCGGCCTCGGTGGCCTGGCCCTGGGCGGCGGTAAGGTTGGCCTCCGCCGCCTGCAGCGCGTTCCGCTGGTCCTGCGGGTCGAGCCGGCCGATCAGCTGCCCGGCCTCGACCCGGTCGCCCACATTGACGCCGCGCTCGATCATGCGGCCGGAGAGGCGGAAGGCGAGCCGCGCCTCGTCCTCGGCCGCGATCCGGCCGGTGAGCACTACGGGTACGCCGGCCGGGCGCTTCTCGACCGTCACGGTCCGGACCGGACGGATCTCGGCCGGGCGCTCCTCCGGCTCCTCGCCGCAGGCGACCAGGAGCGTCAGCGCGGGCAGCAGGAGCCACCAGGCCGGGCGCGCGGCAGATCTCGAGAACGACAACATCCATCTCCCGCGTGCCGGCGCGATCGAGCGCGATCCGTGAGCGCGCAACCTAGCGGCCGTGCCGCGGAGATTGAAGCCAGGGAAGTATGAAATGTCGCGCCCAAGCTTGTCGCACCCGGCCCCGCTTGCCGGACCTAGCCGCGACAGCCATGGTTCCTGGCGGGACGTGTTCACCGCTCCGTCGAGGGGCCAGCCCATGTTCACCGAACGCACGGCGCTTCTGGTCTCCACGGTTGCGGCGCTGGCACTCGGCCTCCTCGCCCTGGCGGTGGCGCTACGCACCGGCTCGGCCGCGGTGCTGCTCGATGGCGTCTTCAATCTGTGCTTTTTCGTCACCGCCCTTGCTACCCTGCGGGTGGCCAAGCTGCTGCAGCGTCCCGACGACGCGCGCTATCCGTTCGGCTATGTCCAGTTCGAGCCGCTGATCAACATGGCGAAGGGCCTGCTGATCCTGGGCGTGGGGCTGCTCGCCCTGATCGACGCCGGATTCAGCGTCTATCGGGGCGGTCATGAGCTGTCGGCCGGCCTCGCACTCGGCTACGCGGCCTTCGCGGTCCTGTATTGCGGGGCGCTCCTGCTGTACCTGCGGCGCACCGCGCGCGGGCTGACGAGCCCGCTGGTCGACGGCGATGTCGAGAACTGGACGGTCAATCTCGCGATCTCGGTCGGGATGCTCGCGGCGGCAGGTACAACCCAGGCGGGCATGGCCACGGCCGCCCGCCTGATCGATCCGATCCTGGTCGCAATGGTGGTCCTGCTCACTGCCTTCGTGCCGATCCGGATGGTCGGCCGCGCGCTGATGGCGCTGCTCGGGCGCTCCGCCGACGCCGCGGTCGTCGCCTCGGTGTCCGAACTCGTGCACGGCGCGCTTGGCGATCTGCCCGCCCGCGAGGTCCATGTCCGGGTGCTGCAGCCAGGACGCGCCATCTATGCGCTGGTGCACGTGCTGCTAGGCCCGGTCGGCGAGGCACTCGATGTGAGACGGGCGGACATGGTGCGGCGCGCGGTGGTCGCCGCCGTGGTCGAGCGGCACGCGCCCGCGATCGTCGACATCGTCTTCACCGCGGTGGCGGAGTTTGCGGCGCCGACCACCGGCTTTGCCATCGATTCGCGGAGGCGAGAGTGACGAGCGATCAGGCTCCATCTCCATCAGACGCGCCAGGCGACACCCCGAGGCCCGTGCTTCTGGCCCTTGGCGCCCTGAAGCTGGTGACCGTGCTCGGCATCGCCTCACTGCTGTTCGCGTCGGCGACCCTGCTGCTCTACGGCGTCGTCGATACCGGGCGCCAGGTCGTGCAGCTGGTGCTCGAGCCCGAGGAGGTGACCAACCGGGACCTGTTCCTGTCGAGCATCAAGCTGATCGATCTCGTGCTCCTGGCCACCATCATGCAGGTGGTCGGCATCGGCCTCTACTCGCTGCTGATCGAGCGCAGCCTCCCGGTGCCGGCCTGGCTGCGGACGACCCAGGTCGACGAGCTCAAGCACAAGCTGGCGGGGATCGTCGCCGTCATGCTCGGCGTGCTGTTCCTCGAGCAGGTGTTCTACTGGGGCAGCGACCGCGAGCTATGGTCCCTCGGCGTGGGCGTCGCCGCCGTCATCGTCGCGCTGAGCTACTTCGTCGTCAGTGACCGGCGGCGCTGACACTGCGGCTGGGGCCGGCCCTTCGGTCTTGTCGTCGCCTCGGTGCAGCCTTAGATCGCGGCGGTGCAGCAGAGGAGGCGTCGGCTTGACCTTCGCATCGGCGCCGCTCGTCCTGGCGGCCTGGCTGGGCGTGGCGCTCATGGGCGGCTATCTGCTGCATGTGGGCAGCGGCGTGCTCATCCCATTGGCGCTCGCCGTCCTGATCTGGCAGCTGATCAACGCCGCCTCGGAACGCTTCGACCGCGTGCGCATCGCCGGGCGCGCGCTCAGCCGTTGGCAACGCCTGCTGATCGGCATCGCCCTGGCGGTGCTGGCCTTGTGGCTGTTCGCGAACCTGGTCCTGAGCAATGTCGGCGCGGTCTCGGCGAGCGCGCCGACACTCGAGGCGAACCTGATAGCACTACTGCCCCGGATCGCGCGCCTGTTCGGCCTGCCGCCGCCCGAGAGCGTCGCCGAGTTGATGGCGCAGCTCGACATCGACGTGATGATCCGAGGCATCGCCGCCACTCTTGCCGGCTTCGTCGGCAGCCTCGGTCTCGTGGCGCTCTACGTCGCGTTCATGCTGTTCGAGCAGGACACCTTCGAGCGCAAGATCGTCCGGCTGAGCGGCGATCCGGTCCGGGCGGAGACGGCGCGCGGGGTGCTTGTCGACATCGAGCGGCGGGTCGAGCGCTATCTGTGGATCAAGTCGCTGACCAGCCTCTTGACCGCCTTCCTGTCCTGGGTGGTCCTTGCCCTGATCGGCTGCCAGAACGCGAGCTTCTGGGCGGTCATCATCTTCTTCATCAACTTCATCCCGGTGGTCGGCTCCATGGTCGGGGCGGTGTTCCCCTCGCTCCTGTTGCTGGTCCAGTTCGGCAGCTTCGGCGTGTTCTTCCTCGGCCTGTTCTGCCTGACGGTGGTCCAGATCGGGGTCGGCAACATCCTCGAGCCGCGCCTGATGGGCCGCTCGCTCAACCTCAGCCCGATCGCCATCCTGGTGGCGCTGGCGGTTTGGGGCGGGCTCTGGGGTGTCGCGGGCATGTTCCTGTGCGTGCCGATCACCGTGATCGTGATGATCGTCTGCGCCCATTTCGAGGCGACGCGGCCGTTCGCCGTCCTGCTCTCGGCGGACGGCGATGTCGGCCCTGGGATCGGGCCGGCACAGGCCACGGCTCCCGGCCCCGTGGCGCGGGCGGCTTCCTAGGCGATGCTCGTCGTGCTGACCGGCGCCGGCATCTCGGCCGAGTCCGGCCTGCCGACTTTTCGCGGCGCCGGGGGCCTGTGGGAGGGCCACAAGGTCGAGGAGGTGGCGACGCCCGGGGCCTTCGCCCGCGACCCCGATCTCGTGCACCGCTTCTACAATGTGCGGCGCGCCAAGCTGCGCGATCCGGCGATCGCACCCAATCCCGCGCACCTCGCTCTGGCCGAGCTGGAGCGTCGCTGGCCCGGCAGGTTCCTGTTGGTGACGCAGAACGTGGACGATCTGCACGACCGCGCGGGCAGCCAGTCCCTGATCCATCTGCACGGCGAGCTGCGGCGGGCGCTGTGCCGCGCCTGCGACCGGAGCACGCCCTGGGACGCCGATCTGGGACGCGACGACCGCTGCCCGGCCTGCGGTGCTGTGGGCCGGCTGCGCCCCGACATCGTCTGGTTCGGCGAGATGCCCTACCGGATGGGCGAGGTCTACGACGCGCTCGCCCGCTGCCGGATCTTCGTCGCCATCGGCACCTCCGGCCTCGTCTACCCGGCGGCGGGCTTCGTCGAGGCGGCGGCCGCGGCCGGGGCGGAGCGCACGATCGAGCTCAATCTCGACCCCTCGGCGATGAGCCCGGCCTTCCGCGAGCGTCGGCTCGGGCGGGCCTCGGATCTGATGCCGGCCCTGGTCGCGGAGCTGCTTGCATGACCCTTCCCTCCGCCGTCCAGCTGACCCGGCGGCTGGTGCGCATCGACACGGTCAACCCGCCCGGCAACGAGGCGGCGGCCGTGGAGCTCCTGGGCGGGCTGCTGGAGGCGGCCGGCTTCGCGTTGCGAAAGGTGGATCTGGCGCCGGGACGGCCGAGCCTGATCGCGCGCCTGCCCGGTACCGATCCCGAGGCGGCAGCACTCGGCTTCACCGGCCATGTCGACGTGGTGCCGGTGGGCGCGGCGGCTTGGCGGCACGATCCGTTCGGCGGCGAGAGCGACGGCGACCGGTTGTTCGGCCGCGGTACTGCCGACATGAAGGGCGGCGTCGCGGCGATGGTGGCCGCGGCCTGCGAGGCGGCGCGCCGGCCGCGTGGGCGGGCCGGGCTCGAGCTCGTGCTGACCGCGGGCGAGGAGGTCGGCTGCCAGGGTGCCGCCCGGATCGTGGCGACCTCCGGCGTGCTGGGGCGGGTGGGTGCCCTGGTGGTCGGCGAGCCCACGGGCATGGCACCGCGCTTCGGCCATCGCGGCGTGACTTGGCTGCGCTTGCGGTTCACAGGACGCACGGCGCACGCCTCGACGCCGCAGGAAGGCGACAACGCCATCCTGAAGGCAGCACGGGCCGCTCTCCTGCTGGCCGGGCAGGGATTCTGCGAGCATCGCCACGAGGTGCTCGGCCGCCCGACCTTGAACGTGGGGCGGATCGAAGGTGGCCAGAACCTCAACTCGGTGCCCGACGCGGCGACGCTCGGCATCGATCTGCGCACCGTGCCGGGCCAGACCCGTGAGGAGATCCTTCGTGAGCTCGCGCGTCTCCTGCCCGAGGCGGAGATCGAGCCGATCGTCGACTGCCCGCCGATGTGGAGCGATCCCGCACATCCCTGGCTCATGCGGCTCGGCGAGCGTTGCCGGGAGATCACAGGCGGTGACGATGGACAGCTCACGGCGCCGTTCGCCACCGATGCCGGCTATCTTACGCCCGCCTACGGCGCGCCGCCGACGGTGATCCTGGGGCCGGGCGAGACCGAGCAGGCGCACAAGACCGACGAGTGGTGCTCGCAGCGCCGCATCGAGCAGGCGACCGCGCTTTACGCGGAGCTGATCGCCGACTGGTGGAAATCGCCGTAGCGCCAAGTCGCAGCTTGTGGATAGCGGAGTACGCGCCACCTTTGACGCGCTGGCGGCAAGTCGGCAGTTTCTTTCTGGACTAGTGTGGTGAACGGAGGATAAACCGCGCGCTCGCTCGCACTAGGCTGCGAGGAATCGGGCGGTGATGCCCACTCTTTTGTTACCGCCGTGTTACGGCCGGTAGCGTGGGGAGCGAAATCTTGGCGTTCAATGGGCTCGAATACATCGCGTCCTACACCGACCTGATGGCCGCGTTCGGGCCGAACAAGGCGGCGGGCGAGTTCCACTACGTCAACTACGGGCGCTTCGAGGGCCGGACGGTCACGTTCGACGCGCTGGAATATATCGCGAGCTACGGCGACCTGCGCCGGGCGTTCGGCGCCAACGAGGATGCCGGGGCCACCCACTATATCGTGTCCGGGCGCTTCGAGGGCCGCGTCACGACCTTCGACGGGCTGCAGTACGTCGCGAGCCACAGTGACCTGATCGGAGCGTTCGGCGCCAACCGGGACGCGGGGAGTCTTCACTACATCAATCACGGTGCGGCCGAGGGCCGGGATTCGGACAGCTTCAGCGCCTATCACTATCTGAACAACTATGCGGATCTGCGCGCGGCCTTCGGCAACAATGTCGAGGCGGCGACTCAGCACTATATCAGCCACGGCTTCCAGGAGGGGCGCAACGACGCCGCAGCGGAATGGGCCGGCGGCCTGACCATCCTGCCTCTGGGCGATTCGATCACCCGTGGCATCACCGGTGATCCAACGGGCCAGGGCTATCGCGGCCCGCTGTACCGGCTGTTCGACAGTGCCGGGCAGGATACGGACTTCGTCGGCGGCAGGGCGGACGGGAACTTTCCCGACCCGCAGCACCAGGGGGTCTCTGGGCGTACGGCGACCGAGCTCAACAGCCTGGTGTCCGGGATCACGAGCACCCACAATCCGGACGTGGTGCTGCTCATGATCGGCACCAACGATGTCCTGCGCGAGGCCAACGCCGCCTCGACCGTCCCCGGCGAGATCGTCAGCATCGTCAACAGGATCCATGCGGTGAGCGCGGACACCTACGTCCTGGTCGCCGAGATCCCCGTGCTGTCGGGCAGCACCGCATTCGGCCCCAATGTCACCGCCGTGCGTACCGCCACGAATGTCGGTATCGCCAACGCCATCCAGAATCTCGAGGCGCAGGGCCATGCGGTCTCGCTGGTCGACACCAGCAGCCTGACCTTGAGCGATCTCTCGGATGGCATCCACCCGAACCAGGCCGGCTACGCCAAGCTCGCCTCGATCTGGTTCGACGCGATCCAGGATGAAGTGCCGCATCCCGGTGGGACGCTGGCGCAGACCGACTTCATCACCTGAGCCCTCATACCGCCTATCGGCTGAATAGCTGGTGGGCATTGGGCGGCGGCGTTCCAAACTGCGATGGTCTCACCCGACAACGGGGAGACGATCCATGTATCGGCAAGCGCTCGCTCTGTTTCTGCTGATGGTGCCGCCGGCGGCTGCCGCCGACCCGGCCGATGCGGTTCGGTCCCTGTATGAGCGCTTCGCGGCGGCACAGAACGCGCACGATCTTGCGGCCGTGCGACCGCTGCTGCTCGACGGGCCGGAGTTCCTGTGGGTGAGCGATGGCCAGTCATTCTGGGGGCCGGACGCGGTGCTGGCCCGGATGGCCTCGTTCCAGCGGGCGGAGGTCTGGCGGGTCGAGCCCGATCTCGCCCGGGCGGTCGCGATCCCGGTGCGGGACGGGGTGGCCTATCTACATCTGCCGCTCGTGCTGGTGATCGGCCCCAAGGCCAATCCCGACCATCTCCGTTTCCTGGTCAGCATGCTCGGGGTCGAGACGGCCATGGGCTGGAAGATCGCAGCACTGTTCACCACGACCGAGAAGGTGGTCGCCGGCGGCTGAGCGCGACCGCGCCGGCAAGGGCTGCTAGGGTGGCGCCATCCAAGGCCCAGGGAGGCACCATGGCAGCGCCCGTGATCTACGGCCCAGCGATCAGCACCTATGTCCGCACCGTGCGGCTGGTGTGCGAGGAGAAGGTGGCACCTTACGAGCTGGTCGAGGTCGACATCATGCAGGGCGGCAACAAGACGCCCGAGCATCTCGCACGGCATCCGTTCGGCCGCGTCCCGGCGTTCGAGCATGACGGATTCCGGCTCTACGAGACCAGCGCCATCACCCGCTATCTCGATGCCGTGCTGCCCGGCCCGGCGCTGACGCCGGCCGACCCCAAAGGCGCTGCCCGCATGCAGCAGGCGATCGCGATCGTCGATTCCTACGCCTACGGCGCGATGATCTCGGCGATCGTCATCCAGCGCGTGGTGATGCCGATGGTCGGTGGGATTGCCGACGAGACGGTGATCGCCGCCGCCCTGCCGACCGCCGAGACCTCGCTTGCCGCGTTCGAGGCGCTGCTCGAGGGCCGGCATTTCCTGGCCGGCGACAGCCTGAGCTTGGCCGACCTGCACCTCACCCCGGTGATGGCCTATTTCTGCGCCACCCCGGAAGGCCAGGCGCGGCTGCCGAAGCATCCGAACCTGGCGCGCTGGTGGGGTGCCGTGTCCTCGCGGCCGAGCATGGTCAAGACGCAGCCGCCGCTCGGTTGAGGGGCGTCCCGGGCGCATCGGAACGGCATGTGCACCACGCATCCCGACGTCATCAACCCGGACCTCCTGGCCTTCATCCGGTCCTGACACGACGGGCGAACGGCGGCTAGGACGCCGTTCTGCCACTCTGCCCGTAGCAGTGGCTTGATCCCAAGCGCACAGTTACTACTATGATAGTAGTTACTATGGGGATTGGCTGGTGCAGAGAACGAGCTTTGGTGGGATGACCTGTCCGATCGCGCGCGGGCTCGAGCGGGTGGGTGAGTGGTGGTCGATCCTGATCCTGCGCGACGCGTTTGCCGGGATCTCGCGGTTCGACGACTTCCAGGCCAGCCTCGGAATCGCGCCGACCATGCTGACGCGACGCCTTGGCGCCCTGGTCCAGAGCGGGCTCCTCGAGCGTCGGCGCTACAGCGAGCGCCCACCGCGCTACGAGTATGTGCTGACCCCCCGCGGCGCCGATTTCGCTCCCGTGCTTGTGGCCCTGCTGGACTGGGGCAACCGGCATTACGCGCCCGAAGGGGCCAGCATGCTGATCGTCGACAGCCGGACCGGGCAGCCCGCCGAGCCGATGCTGGTCGACAAGCGGACCGGAAGGCCCCTGCAGTCGCCGGCCTACCGGCTCGCCGCCGGGCCTGCGGCGACGGTGGGCACGTTGAGGCGCCTGGAGCGCGGCAGCCGGCTGCTGGACCCGCTGCCCGCGGCTGGAGCCGAGCCATGAACGCGCCCGCCGCTGCCGTTGCCTTGGCGCATGCCGAGATCAGCGTTCCGGAGATCGACCGTCCGACAATGAACCCCCGCACGCGGCGCCTGCTGCAGGGGCCGCTGCTGTCGACCCTGCTCCGCATGGCCTTGCCGAACATGCTCGTCATGGTGATGCAGGCGTCCACGGGCCTGATCGAGACCTGGTGGGTATCGCGGCTCGGTACCGACGCTTTGGCTGGAATGGCGTTGGTCTTCCCCGGCTTCATGATGATGCAGATGCTGTCCGCCGGAGCCATGGGTGGTGGCATCGCATCGGCCATCGCGCGGGCGCTCGGCGCCGGGCGGCACGACGACGCCGACGCGCTCGTGATCCACGCGCTGATCGTGAACCTGCTGTTCGGCGCCGGCTTCTCCGCCCTTTTCCTCGCGCTCGGGCCGCAGATCTACGGCGCCATGGGTGGCGAGGGGGCCTCGCTGGCGGCAGCACTGCAATATTCGGGCGTGGTGTTCGCGGGCACGCCGCTGGTGTGGTTGATGAATGCGGTCGCGAGCGTCATCCGCGGCACCGGCAACATGCTGGTCCCGTCCGCCGCGGTCTGCATCGGCGTGTTCCTCCTGATCCCGCTTTCGCCGCTGCTCATCTTCGGCTTCGGCCCGATCCCCGCCATGGGCATGGCTGGCGCCGGCATGGCCGTGGTGCTGACCACGCTGCTGACCATGAGCGTGCTCGGCTGGTACCTGCTCTCGTCGCGCAGCGTCGTACGACCAAGGCTGGCGCGGCTGCGCTGGGTGCTGTTCGCCGATATCCTGCGCGTCGGCGTCGTCGGCTCGATCAACACCCTGCAGACCACGCTCACGGTCGCGCTGACCACGGCTCTGGTCGGCATGGCTGCCGGTCCCGATGCGGTCGCCGGCTACGGGACGGGCTCGCGGCTCGAGTATCTCCTGATTCCGCTGGTGTTCGGTCTGGGCGCGCCGTTGGTGGCTCTGGTCGGCACCAACATCGGCGCCGGCGAGCGGCAGCGTGCGCTACGGGCGGCCCTGCTGGGTGGTGCGGTGGCGTTCTGCCTGGCCGAGGCGGTCGGCCTCGCCGGGGCGATCTGGCCTGCGGCATGGCTGAGCCTGTTCGATTCCGATCCGGGTGTGCTGGAGACGGGCACTGCCTATCTGCGGCTGGTCGGGCCGACCTACGGCTTCTTCGGCCTCGGTCTATGCCTCTACTTCGCCTCCCAGGGCGCAGGCCGGCTGTTATGGCCGATCCTGGCCGGCCTCGCCCGCCTGTTCCTGGCCGTCGGCGGCGGCTGGCTGGCCCTTCGCCTGACCGGCTCGCTCACCTGGGTGTTCGTGGCGCTGGGCGCGGCACTCGTCGTCTATGGCGGCACGCTGCTCGCGGCCGTGGCCTCGGGCATGTGGTTCCGCGAGCCGGCGGTGCGACGTCCGCCGCCCGGGGCGGGTGCGGCCTCCAGGCTGCGGGCATGATCGTCGGGGCCGGCAACGGCGCGTGGTTGGGCGGTGAGGGCCGACCACCCGCACCACCGCCTTCGGGCCGGCTTCTTGAATCCGAGGCCCTGGTGTAGACTGGCGGGATGGCTCTCGACAGGGAGCCCAAGATCCAAAAGGCGATCATGCCATGAGCAGCAGCATGGATTCGTCGAGCCCGTCGACCTGGGATCCGGAGCTGGACGCGGTCAAGGCGGCACCGAGACATCACAAGGTCCTGTTCGAGAACGACCGGGTCCGCGTGCTCGAGGTCATCTTGGAGCCCAATGACGAGGAGCCGGTTCATCATCACCGCTGGCCGTCGGTCTTCGTCCTGGACCAGATCAGGCCTCCCATCACCGACGTCTCGCCCGAGGGCGAGCGGCTGCCGCCGCACCGCGACATCATCCAGGCGCTCGAGACCTGGAACGGCCAGGGCTGCCTCGTGGTCAACATGGCGCCACAGCCGGCCGGCCGGGTCCTGAACGAATCGGACGTCGCCGTTCACGGCATCCGGATCGAGATGAAGAACATGGGTTGACCTGCCGCGGCCCCGACCTTGGATGCTGGTCAGGCCGCTTTGGCGGCGAGCATGGCGAGAATGAGGGTCCGCCACTCCTCGATCATGCCGACGAAGGCGGACCCCACGAACCGCTCGACGGCGTCGTTGCCGGCTGGGCTGAGACCGGTCAGGGAGTAGGTGACGCGGACGTCGGACTCGCCGAGGCCCGAGGTCGTGCAGGAGACCTCGACCAGGGCGACACGCGAGCCGGGCGTGACACGGCTGAAGCGGGCGCGACCGAGGCCGGGCTCGTAGTCGACCACCGTCCAGAGCGTCTGCTCCGCACCATGCCCGGTGCGGAAGACCATGCCCGATACGATCCGCCCGTCACGCGGATGGAGATAGTCCGGCTCCCAACCGGGCACCCAGGACCGTTCGCCCTCGGGCGTGAACAGGGGCAGGCACTCGGCCACCTCCAGGGGAATACGGATGGTGTGGGTGGCTTCCCGATGGATGGGCTCGAACATGCCGCCGCTCCTCGCGTCGGCTTAGCGCAGGTCGAGCACCACGCGACCCTCGATCGCACCCTGGCGCATCCGGTCGAACACCGCGTTGATCTGCTCCAGCGGCGCCCAGCTGAAGTGCGAGGCGACCTTGCCCTCGCCGGCGAAGGCGAGCGCCTCGGCGAGATCCATGCGGGTGCCGACGATCGAGCCGCGCACCGTGATCCGCTTGAGCACGATGTCGAAGATCGGGGCCGGGAAGTCGCCGGGCGGCAGGCCCACGAGCGCCACGGTGCCCTTGCGGCGCACCATGCCGATCGCTTGGCCGAACGCCTTGGGCGAGACGGCCGTGACCAGCACGCCGTGGGCGCCGCCGGTCTCGCGCTGGACCGCGGCGACGGGATCGGTCGTGGCGGCGTTGACCGCGAGGTCGGCGCCGAGCTTCCTGGCGAGCTCGAGCTTGTCGTCGGCGATGTCGACCGCGGCGACGTGCAGCCCCATCGCCTTGGCGTACTGGACGGCGGTGTGGCCGAGACCACCGATGCCGGAGATCACCACCCATTCGCCCGGGCGCGCCTCGGTCTCCTTCAGGCCCTTGTAGACGGTCACGCCGGCGCACAGGATCGGGGCTGCCGGGCCGAACTCGAGCCCGGCCGGCAGGTGGCCGACATAGTTCGGGTCGGCGAGCACATACTCGGCGAAGCCGCCATTGACGGCGTAGCCGGTGTTCTTCTGCTCGGGGCAGAGCGTCTCCCAACCCGTGAGGCAATATTGGCAGTGGCCGCAGGCGGTGTGCAGCCACGGCACGCCGACCCGGTCGCCCTCCTTGACCGCGGTCACGCCGGCACCGACCGCGGCCACGTGGCCCACGCCCTCGTGCCCGGGGATGAAGGGTGCGGTGGGCTTGACCGGCCAGTCGCCCTCGGCGGCGTGCAGGTCGGTGTGGCAGACGCCCGAGGCCGCGACCTTGACCAGGATCTGGCCGGGGCCGACCTCCGGCACCGGCACCTCGCGGATCTCCAAGGGCTTGCCCAGCTCGGGCACCACCGCGGCCTTCATCGTCCTCGTCATGGCCAGCTCCTTCGTGAGGTCAGCTCCTGATCACCGGGGTCGGTCGGTGCGGCTCGTACAGGCTGCCGTCACCGGCGGCGGACCGAAAGCTCCGCACCATGGCGAAGAACCGGTCCTGCTCGGGGTCGTCCGCCAAGGCGTTGACGATCAGTCCCGGCCGGTCCGGCGCGGCGCGTGGCCCGGCATGGCCGCTTCGCTCGACCCAGAAGCTCGGGAAGTCCTGCGCCGGGCGACAGGAATTGGCCACGCTCACGGCATATTGGTTCAGCCAGGCATAGCCCTGCATGAGCGGCGGGATGGTGTGGGCCGCGTTGCGATCCCTCCCGGCGGCATCCGAGACGCAGGAGTGGAGCACGAGCTCGACCTCGCCCGCATAGCCGGCCCAGAGGTCGGGGAACGCCCAGTCGAGGCAGATCAGGAACCCGCAGCGCATGCCCTCGATGTCGAGGATCAGGGGACGCTCGGCACCCGGCGCGAAGGCGCGCAGATCGTTGGCCGAGCAGCGCCGCTTGTCGTACCGGCCCACGATGGTGCCGGCCCGGTCGATGACCAGCAGGGCGTTGGTCGGCCGCAGCCCCGCGTCCGGCCGCCAGACCGATCCGACGACCACCCAGATGCCGCAGGCGCGCGCTTCCGCCTGCACGGCTTTCACCGCGCCCTCGGCGGCCTGCCAGTCAAAGCCATGCCAGTCGGGCCACGATGCGGGGCCGTAGCCGGAGACGGCACATTCCGGGAAATGCGCGAGATCGGCACCGGCTGCCCGAGCCTGCCGGATCAGGTCGAGCACCTGTCGCAGATTGGCGCCGATGTCGTGGGTCACCGGCATCTGGCAGGTGGCCACCTTCAGGCGTGACGGCGCGGAGGTGGCCGACGGTCGCGTGTCCCAGGTGTACCGGCCAGGCCACTTTGCCATCGCTGCGTACCAGATCCGAGCAGGCGCCAGCTCAACCGTGGCTATGGGCGAACTGCGCCTTCGCCTCGGCCGAGGCTTCCGTCTGGTAGCGGCGGCGCCACTCGTCGTAGGGCATGCCGTAGATCAGCTCGCGGGCCTCGTCGTAGGTCATCGCCTGCCCGCGCTCCTCGGCCGCGGCGCGGTACCATTTGGCGAGGCAGTTGCGGCAGAAGCCGGCGAGGTTCATCAGATCGATGTTCTGCACGTCGGTGTGCTCGCGCAGATGCGCGACCAGCGTGCGGAAGGCAGCGGCTT
>JBGAKU010000420.1:0-2250 GCA_044224255.1 Geminicoccaceae bacterium | reverse complement strand
TCGAGAAATTCTTCGATCGAGTGGATCGGGACATTCTGATGGGGCTGGTCTCCAAACGGGTTGGCGACCGGCGCCTGCTCCGGCTCATCCGCGGCTTTCTGAGCGCGGGCGTGCTGGCGGACGGGCTGGTCGGGCCGACGAAGGCGTGCCCCAAGGGGGCCCGCTCACTCCACCCACAATCTTGCAAAGTTCGTTTGCCGTCTGGCCCAGCTGGCCCAGGGTCAGAGGCGGACGGAGCAACCCGGAAGACGACATTGATGCTGTCGCGGTCGATCTCGACGCGCTTGACCAGGGTCCGGATCAGGTCGCGCTGGAGCGACCAGTCGACCTCGGCCATCCGCCCGTGCACTTGCTGCGCGAAGTTCTCGAGCCGACCGATGACCAGTGCCAAGCTCGTTCGCAGGGTGGCCTCATCCCGCAAGGACACGGCCTGCTCCTCCCAACCCGCGATCCGCTGCCGAAGGCCCGTGATGCGCGGCTCGAACTCGGCCTTGTGGATCAGGCCTTCGGCGTAGCCGTCGATGAGCCGCGCCATGGCGCGGCGCAGCTTCGCGATCTGGGTCTCGACGACGTCGAGTTCCGGACCATCGCTCCCGCGCCGCCGCGCCTCGTCGAGGCGCCGCTCGTACTCGGCCGCGATCCGGGCCGGGTCCCGCAGCAGCTGCTCGACCTCGTGCCAGACCGCTTGGTCGAGCCGGTCGGTGCGCACCTGCGCGTTCGAGCACACCCGCTGGCCGCCGAAGCGGTAGGCGTCGCTGCCGCAGCAGCGGTAGTAGGCGTAGGCGCGCAGCTTGCCCTTCGCGGCCCGCAAGCTGATCGCCTTCCCGTAATAGGCGTAGCCGCATTGCCGGCAGACGAGGAGGCCTTGCAGAAGGTAGCGTTGGCCACGGGCACCCTGGCGGTTGCGCCGTCGGTTCTCCTCGAGCTGCTCGCGGACGGCCTCGAACAGCCCGCCATCGATCAGTGCCGGAACCGGCACGCGGAGCCAATCGGCCTGCGGCACGCCGTAGACCCCGTAGGCGCGGCGGGGCTGCTCGCGGCCGCCCCGCACCGGCCGCAGCCGGGCCGGCAGCGGCCCGACCCGGGTCTTGCCGAAGGCGGCCGCCCCGGCATAGGCGGGGTTCTTGAGGATGCCCCACACCGTTGTCCGGTCCCAGGCACGCTTGCCGCCCCGGGTCGGGTAGCCCTGCTGCTGCAGACGCCGGCAGACCTCGCCGATGCTGACGCGGTCACGGCCGACCCAGCCGAAGATCAGGCGGACGACCCGGGCCTCCTCCTCATCGACCTGGTAGCGCGCGCACCCGCCACCGTCCCGCTTGCCGATGTAGCGGTAGCCGTACGGCGCCCCCGACAGAACGCTGACCGCGCCTTCACGCGCCGCGTGGCGCTTGCCGCGTCGGCTGCGTTCGAGGATCTTGGCCCGCTCGTACTCGGCCACCATGCCCTGGACCTGAAGCAGCAAGTCGTCCTCCGGCGAGAGGCCGATCGCCCGGTTGAGGAAGACGATCTCGACCCCGGCACGGCGGAACTCGTCGATCAGAAGGACCTGATAGGCGTAGCGGCGCGCCAGCCGGTCGGGCGAATGGACGTAGACACGATCGAGCACGCCCGCGGCGGCCGCGTCACGCAGGCGTTCGAGGGCCGGGCGGACGAGCGTGGCCCCGCTGTAGCCCTCGTCGACGAAGCGATACTCAGGCGCGACGCGTAGCTCCTCCTGCGCCAGACGCGCCTCAAGGGCGGCGAGCTGGCTGGCGATGGTGTTGTCGGCCGTCTGCTGGTCGGATGAGATGCGGGCGTAGATGGCGGCGTACAATGGCTGCATGTCTATCGCCTCCTCACCGATTTCGCCCGACCCGACGGGACTTCCCGCAGGCTGCTGCCGTCCGATCGAGGCACGAGACGCCGCTCGAGGATGGGCAGCAGACGCTCGAAGGCGTCGGCCATGCATTGTCTGCTGAGCCGGGTGACTTCATGGCTCACCCGAACCTCGAGGGGCGGCTCCTTGCAGGCCATCGGCGCCTCCACCAGCCGGTTGCCCTTCACCGAACAACCGGCACAGCCTCAGCGGCGCGCCCCAGAACCCATCGCGATAGCTCGGCCGTAGTCGTTCGCGCGGGATCGTCGCCGAGAGATCAAAGGGGAGTTTGGCAAGATTGTGGGTGGGGTGGTATCGCCACTGCTGGCTAATCTCTTCCTGCATTACGCGTTTGATCTTTGGATGACCCGACAGTTTCCGGAAGTCCGGTTCGA
>JBGAKU010000093.1:0-18584 GCA_044224255.1 Geminicoccaceae bacterium | reverse complement strand
GACCGCGTCGATCTCCGATGCGGGTGCGGCCACGGCCCGTGCCGCCGCCCCGATCTTCTCCGTCATCGAGCGGGTCGTGTTGGGGTTGACCACGAGGATACGCATCGGGCCCTCCACTCCTACTGATTGTCGCCGAGCCGGCGGCGCGCCGCCACGCGCGCGAGCACGGCCTTGAGGTCCACACCCGTCGCATCCTCCTCGGCCAGCGAGAGCGTCCGGGCGATATGGTCGAGATGGTGCTCCATGACCCTGGCGGCCTCGTCGGCATTCCCGCCGGCGATCGCCGCGATCAGGTCGTCATGCTCGTCGCACAGGCAGATCGGCCCGCCGGCAGGCGCATGGACCGCGATGATCAGCGACGTGCGGGCGACGAGTTCGCGCATCATCGTCTGCAGGGTGTCGTTGCCCACGAGCTTCGCGAGCTTGAGGTGGAACGTGCCCGACAAGGTGATCGCCGACTTCCGGTCGTGACGCTCGTAGGCGTCCCGCTCCGTTTCCACCTCGCGTCGGAGCAGGGCCTGGTCGCGGGGTCCGACACGGCCCGCCAGCAGCCGCACCATGCCGGTTTCCAGGATGCGCCTGACGTCGAACACGTCGCGCGCCTCCTGGACCGAAGGCCGGGCCACGCTGGCGCCCCGATGCCGCTCGAGCTGGACCACGCCCTCGTGAGCCAGCTGCTGCAGCACCTTCCGGATGCGAGTCCGACTGACGCCAAAACTTTCGGCCAGCGCGTCCTCGGGGAGCTTCGTGCCCGGCTCGAGGTCATGCTCGACGATGGCCGTGAGCAAGTGGCGGTGGATGTGGCCGTCGCTCGGCGGCTTGCGGCTGGGAGATACCGCGCTCCGGACGCCAGCTTCGTCCGCAGTCATCGTGCTGCGTTCCCCGCCGCTCCCGGCGTGTCGAGGATGCGAAGATCTCTCGTCACTCGTTCAGCCCGAGGTATTGTATACAACGACGGATACGCGTTGGTGCATCCATGCCAGATCTAGCGCACTCTTGCAAGGGTTGACGGAAACCCGCCCGGACGGCTTGGGCATCGTGCTTCAATCACAGGATAGGGATTGTATACGAATCAGGGCTTGCCTTGTGCACGCGCTTGTGCATGATAATGCGCAGGGGGCCGATCGCTCTGGTTTCCAGTGCCGACCATGCGACTCAAACAACAAGGGGTGTCCCTATGGCAATGATCGCGTCGAATCGTCGTTCTGTGCTGCTCGGAACCGCCTTGGCCGCCATGGCCACCTGGTGCATGCCCGGAACCGCCACGGCCGAAGAAACGCTGAAGGTCGGCGTGCTGGGCGTGATGAGCGGGCCGGCCGCATCCTGGGGCCTCACCAACAAGTATTGCGCCGAGGCGACCGCCAACATGTACAATGCCAAGGGCGGCATCGACATCGGCGGCGAGAAGTACAAGATCGAGATCGTCCCGATCGACGACAAGAACGATCCCAAGCTGACCGTGTCGGGTGCCGAGCGGCTGACCCAGCAGGATGGGATCAAGTACATCATCGGCCCGAACATCGATACCACGGCCGCAAGCGTCCGACCGGTCGCCGAGAAGAACGGAGCCCTGTACTTCCCCTACGCCTTCTCCAAGGACCTTTACACGGCACCGGCCGAGAACGCGGTGCTCGGCATGATCGCCAGCTACCAGGCCGGACCGATCATCTACAAGTATCTGATGGAGAACCGCGGCGTGAAGTCGGTCTCCTTCGTCGCCCGCAACGAGTCGGACGCGCTGAACCAGCGCAAGGAGGGCGTCGAGGCCGCCAAGAAGCTCGGCCTCACGGTGGTCAGCGACAGCGACACCTACGAGCCCGGCACCACCGACTTCTTCCCCGTGATGTCGAACGTGGTCGGCGGCAATCCTGACCTGGTCGTGCTGTCGGGCGTGGCGCCGGCCGATGCGCCGCTGCTCATCCGTTCCGCGCGCGAGCTCGGCTATCAGGGCCTGCTCAGCACCGAGACCGCGCAGGACATCAAGATCCTCAACGAGGTCGCGGGCGATACCGCCAACGGCTTCATCTCGGTCGGCGGCGCCAGCACGCCGGAGATCCGCAGCACCTACATGGAAGACTTCGCCAAGGAGTACGCGAACGTCGCCGGCGAGTGGAACGACGAGGCCGGCACCAAGGTCTACGCGCTCGAGATCATCCTCGCCACGCTGCAGAAGGCGGGCAAGGAGGCGATCGACAATATCGATCTCTACAAGGCCGCAATTCCCGACTTCGCCATGAAGAACCCGTTCCTCAAGGAGGACGCTCAGCTCGGCTATGTCGGCATCACCGATTTCGGCCAGAAGCGCCAGATCGGCGTGCCGATGGTGGTCAACGAGGTCCAGGGCGGGGAGTTCAAGACGCTGTTCGTCGGCAGCGTCTAATCGGCCACGCCGGCGCCGCCGGGCCTCCCGGCGGTGCGCCCACTGGGGAGTCGCCTCGATGGAGCAGGTCCTGGTCAACGGGGCCGTGCTGTCGGCGAACTACGCGCTGATCGCACTCGGCATCACCCTGATCTTCAGCATCATGAGTATCCTGAACTTCGCCCACGGGCAGATGTTCATGATCGGCGCCTTCATGGTCTACTATGTCTATGGCGTCTGGAAGCTGCCTTACGCTTTGGGCCTGGTCGCCGCGGCCCTGGTCGTCGGCCTGATCGGGGTCCTGTTCCAGGTCTTTTTCTTCAGACGGGTCCAACGCATCGCCACGCGCGAGGAGAACAGCATGCTCCTCGCGGTGGGCACGGCCCTCCTGCTCGAGAACCTCGCGCTGTTCGCGTTCGGCGAGAAGCAGCGCGGGGTGCCGCCGGTCGTGGGCGGCGTGTTCAAGATCGGCGACGCCTTCCTGCCCGCCAACCGGCTGCTCGTGGTCGGCATCTCGCTCGCCCTGATCATCGGC
Organism: Geminicoccaceae bacterium; assembly: GCA_044224255.1. Taxonomy (GTDB): domain Bacteria; phylum Pseudomonadota; class Alphaproteobacteria; order Geminicoccales; family Geminicoccaceae; genus Benzoatithermus. The sequence continues at coordinate 15,690 of JBGAKU010000093.1, read as the reverse complement.
TTGCTGCTGTTCGTCCAGTACACCAAGCCGGGCCGCGCCATGCGCGCCGTGGCGCAGGACCGCGAGGTCACGCAGCTCATGGGCGTCGACGTCGCCTGGATCTCCGCCATGGGCTTCGGGATCGGCGCCGCACTCGCCGGCCTCGCCGGCGGGCTCCTGGTGACGGTGGCGGGCGTGAACGCGGGCATCGGCACCGCGATCTCCACCAAGGCCTTCATCATGATCATGATCGGTGGTGCCGGCGTGGTCGCGGGCTCGATCCTGGGGGCGGTGGCGCTCGGCTTCATCGAGGCGATCGGCACGGCGCTGTTCCCGGGCTCGCTCACCTACCTGCTGATCTTCGTCGCCCTGATCGTGTTCCTGATCTTCCGGCCGCAGGGGATCATGGGCAAGCCCTGGGGCTGAGCCGCCTCGCGTGCAACCGCCAAACCAAGGGAGCCACGCCATGTCCAATCCGGCGCTCTCGACCGCGGGGACCGCGACGCCCGTCGCCAGCCCGGCCGGCATCGCTGCCGCCGTGGTCGCCGCCCTGGCCTATATCGTGCTCGTGCCGATCCTGCTCGGCGGCCACCCTTACTTCCTCAACGTGTTGACCAACGCCTCGGTCCTGAGCTTCGCGAGCCTCGGCGTGTGGGTCACCTTCTCGATCGGGCGGGTCAACATCGCCCAGGGTGCCTTCGCCATGATCGGCGGCTATACGACCGCCATCCTGTCGACGCGCTACGGCCTGTCCTGGTGGCTCTGCCTGCCGCTCTCGGCCGCGGTCGCCGCCGCGGTCGGCGCCCTGATCGGCTGGCCGATCCTGCGCCTCAAGGGCGTTTACTTCGCGATGGTCACGCTCAGCCTGACGGAGGCCGTGCGCCTCGCCTTCCTCAATGGCGGCGAGTTCACCCAGGGTGCCACCGGCATCGTCAATATTCCGCGTCCGGCCGGCATCGACAGCCCGGTCGCGTTCTTCGTGCTCGCCGCCGTCCTGCTCGTCCTGGGCCTCGCCGCGGTCTGGCGCGTCGCCAACAGCCGGATCGGCTGGGTGTTCCGCTCGCTGCGGCAGAACGAGGAGCTGGCGTCGAGCATCGGCATCGACGTCGCCCGCTACCGGGTGCTCGCCTTCGCCTTCTGCTCCGGCATGGGCGGGATCGCCGGTGCCTTCTTCGCCGCCTTCCACCAGAACATCTACCCCGCCAGCTACACCGTCGCCGACTCGATCAACTTCATGCTCTACTGCTTTTTGGGCGGCCTCGACTTCGTGCTCGGGCCGATGGTCGGCGCCTTTCTGCTGGTCATCGCCTTCGAGCTCCTGGGTGCCCTGCAGCAATATCAAGCGCTGCTCTACGGCGTCTTGATGATTGCGGTCATGCTGTTCCTGCCCAACGGGTTGCTCAGCCTCGGCCGGCTGTTCGCCGGCCGGTCGGGAGACGGCCGATGAGTCTGCTCAGCGTCCAGCACCTGACCAAGCGCTTCGGCGGCTTGATCGCGGTCAACGACGTCAGCTTCGACGTTGCCGAAGGCGAGATCCTCTCGGTGATCGGCCCCAACGGCGCCGGCAAGAGCACACTGTTCAAGCTGATCGGCTCGTTTCTCGTGCCAACCAATGGCGAGGTGCTGTTCAACGGCGAGCGGATCAGCGGCGCCCAGCCGCATCTGGTCGCCCGCCGGGGCGTCGTGCGCACCTTCCAGGAGACCACGGTCTTCAAGGAGATGACGGCCCTGGAGAATGTCGTGATAGCGCACCATCTGCGGCTCCACGCCAGCGTCCCGGGCGTCTACTTCTCGAGCCCGACCGCGCGCGCCGACGAGCAGCACTTCCGCGACAGCTCGGCCGAGATCCTGACCTATCTCGGCCTCGGCCACGTCATGCACGAGCAGGCGCGCAACCTGCCGCACGGCTATCTGAGAGCACTCGGCATCGCGATCGCGATGGCCGCCGAGCCCAAGGTGCTGCTGCTCGACGAGCCCTTCGCCGGCATGAACCCGGACGAGACCGACCGGGCGGTCACCATGGTCCAAGGCATCCGCCAGCGCGGCATCACCGTGCTCCTGGTCGAGCACGACATGTCGGCGGTGATGCGGATCAGCGACCGGATCGTGGTGATCTGCTTCGGCAGCAAGATCGCCGAGGGCACGCCGGCCGAGATCCGCGAGGACGAGAACGTGATCGAGGCCTATCTCGGCCGCGAGGACGAGACCTTGGGGCACTGAGCGGGAGACGCGACATGTACTTCGAGGCCAGGAACATCTCGGTCCGCTACGACAAGGTCATGGCGCTCCGCGACGTCTCGATCAGTCTCGAGCAGGGGCAGGTCGTCTCGCTGATCGGCTCCAACGGCGCCGGCAAGACCACGACCTTGCGCGCGATCACCGGCCTGAAGCGGCCGAGCCAGGGCGAGGTCTGGTTCGAGGGTGAGCGGATCGACCAGCTGCCCGCGGCCAAGATCGTGGCGCGCGGCATCGCCATGGTGCCCGAGGGCCGGCATGTCTACCCCTACATGTCGGTCAAGGACAATCTGCTCATGGGCGCTTATCTGCGCTCCGATCAGGCCGGCATCCGCTCCGATCTCGAGAAGATCTTCACGCGCTTTCCACGCGTGAAGGAGCGCATGAACCAGCAGGCGGGCACGCTCTCGGGCGGCGAGCAGGAGATGGTCGTGGTCGGCCGGGCGCTGATGGCCCGTCCGCGGCTGCTGCTGCTCGACGAGCCGTCGCTGGGCCTCGCACCCATGGTCGTGCGCGAGATCGCGCGGCTGGTGACCGAGGTGAACCAGGAGGAGAAGGTCTCGGTCATCCTGGTCGAGCAGAACTCGCGCATGGCGCTCAAGGTCTCGCGATATGCCTACGTGCTCGAGACCGGCAAGGTCGGCCTCGAAGGCCTTTCGGCCGACCTCATGCACAACGACCACATCCGGAAGCTCTATCTCGGCGGCTGAGCCGCCGACGGAGGAAACGCCAATGACGCCTCATACCAGTCGCCGCCTGCTGATGGGCATCGGTTCCGGCGCCTTGCTTGCCGGTCTCGCCACACGCAGCGCCGGCGCGCAGACGCCTGCGCCGCTGCGCATCCTCCTCCTCAACCCGAACAGCTCGCCCGACTTCACCAAGATCATCGCCGCCGAGGCGCGCCGGGTCGGCTCGCCCGGGACCGAGTTCGTCGAGGTCACGGCCCCGTTCGGCCCGCGCTACATCGGCACGCGCGCGACGATCGCGATCGCCGGCCACGCCGCGGTCGACGGGCTGGCGCAGACGCTCGCGTCGGGCCAGCAGTTCGACGCCGCCATCCTGGCCGGCTTCGGCGCACAGGGCGTTCCGGCGCTGCAGGAGATGGCGCCGTTCCCGGTGGTCGACATGCTCACCGCCTCGGTGGGCGCGGCCCTGCTGCTGGGGCGCAAGTTCTCGGCGCTCACCGGTGGTGCTCGCTGGGTGCCGATGCTGGAGGAGCAGATCGAGGCGTTCGGCCTCGGCAGCCGCCTGGCCTCGGTGCGCTCGATCCCGCTGACCGGGGCGGAGATCGCCAAGGACCAGGACAAGGCGCTGGGTCTCCTGGCCGAGCTCGCCGAGACCTGCGTGCGCGAGGACGGGGCCGACTGCGTGATCCTGGGCGGTGCCGCCGTCGCCGGCCTGCACCGGCGCATGGCCGACCGGGTCAGCGTGCCCTTGCTCGACAGCGTCGCGACCTCGGTGGCGATGGCCGAGCTGCTGGCGCGGGTGGCGACCAGGCCGCCCAAGGCCAAGGACGCCCTGCCGGCGGTCGAGAGCGTCGGCCTGTCCGAGCCGCTCGCGAACGTCCTGAAGCCGACGCCGTGACCACCGATCCGGCTCGCGACGACCACTGGCTCCGGGTCAGCTTCATGGCTGCCCGGGCCGCCGCCGCGCGCGGCGACGAGCCCTATGGGGCGGTGCTGGTCGACGCCTCCGGCATTCTCCTGGCGGAGGCAGGCAACAGCATCGTCACCACCGCCGACTGCACCGCCCATGCCGAGCTGAACCTAGTCCGCCGGCTGGGCGAGCAGCCTGCCGCCGTCCTGGCCGGGGCCACGCTCTATGCCAGCACCGAGCCCTGCGCGATGTGCGCCGGCGCGCTGTACTGGAGCGGCATCGGCCGGCTGGTGTTCGGGCTCTCCAACGCCCGGCTCTACAGCGAGGTGCTGCCCGGCTCGCCCGAGGCCCTGCACCTACCGAGCCGCGCGGTGCTGGCCGAAGGCGAACGCAAGGTCGCCGTGGTCGGGCCGCTCCTGGAGGACGAGGCGGCGGCGGTCGTGGCCGAATGGGCGGCAATCGGGAATCGGTAGGGCGGGGTAGGGGCTTCGACTTCACCATCATCACAGGTGAGCTGCGCTACAAACCTTCGCGCAGACCCCGCCGCTGCTGATCCTGGGCCTGCAGGACCGGCCCAACGGCCCCAAGGACACGACCCGCACATCCGCGCGTCGGCGAGCTGGTGGTCAACCTGCTCGACGCGCCGCTGGCTCGGCGGATGGTCCCCTGCTCGGTCGACCATCCGCCCGAGATCGACGAGACCATCGAGGCCGGCCTTACTTTGCTGCCGTCGATCGCGGTCCGCCCCGCCCGCATCGCCGAGGCGCCGGTCTCGTTCGAGTGCCGCCTCGAGCGCACGATCGACTATCCCGGCCGCTGCATCGTCTTCGCCGAGGTCGTGCACATGCACGTCCGCGACACCTGCATCGACCCGCAGACGCTGCGGGTGCGCCCGCAGGACTACCGGCCGGTCGCCCGCATGCACGGCGACTGGTACGTCACCGCCGAGGAGTGGTACGAGCTGCGAAAGCTAAGCGCGAAGAAGCGGCTGGACGGCGACTAGGTCCCAGTAGGCGCCCCGCAGCGGCCCTGATTCATACATGTCAATGGCGTACTGTAAGCAAGTATCAAGCGCACAAGCTGACTCTGTCGGTTGGTCTTGGTTTTCTCGAAGACATGCTGGAGGTGGGTCCTGGCCGTCGTTGTCTGGATGCTGAGTTGTTCAGCTACTTCCGAGAGGCCACACGCAGCTATTGTGGCACGTGCAACCCGTGCCTCGGCGAGCGTTAGCCCGAAGAGGGCCTGTAGGTCGGAAAGCTGAACTGGAACGCGCGCGTCTGGCTCCGAGATTTGGACCAGCACGACGGTCGCTCGCGCCGCATCAGGCTCGGGCCACCAGCAGGTCATTGCCGAGAGCGTCGCCAGGGCCGGAGGCACGTCGTCGGCGCTATGCCGCAGCGCCAGTGTCACCGCTGGGCCATTTTCCGTGTTGCGGGCGACCTTAACGACCAGATCGTGCATGCGCACCGTCGCGCGGGCGGTCATGCAGGCAAGCCGGCCGTGCTCGAGCTTGAGCATCAGCCGCCGATCGACCAGCGCGCGCGCTGGGCCGGTGAGATCGATGAGTGTGGAGTCCGAGGCGAGGAGCACAAGCTTCTCGCCAAGCAGGTTGAAGACGGGATGGGAAAGCACGGCAGCACCGGACGTTGACCGCGCTCGCGGTCGCTTCGTCACCCGCTCGCCCCACAGTCGGAAAGCCGTGCAAGCAAACGGACCAACCCTCCGCCTACCATTCGGTAGCAGAGAGGCGCGCCGTACGGCTGAGACTAGCTCCGAGTCCCCGCCGCCGCGCAGGGGACCCGGGCATCAGTGCCTTTAGCGAATCTTGGCACTTGAATGCACCCTCGCTCACAGGAGGGCATGGCTTCGTACAACCTGAACATGATTCCGCTACATACTCTGCGATGCTTTTGCACCGCAGAGCATAAGTGTCCGCCGTCGCCGCGCTCAAGTCAAGACCAACGCCTGGTTGGCGCGCGAGTCGACCACATAGCTGGAGCGAGCAACGCGAACGCGAGCGGCCATCGCAGGTGACTTCAACGATCTCATACGAACGGATGACGCGGGCCGGGCACCTGAGTGCCAAAAGGCGGCGTTACCAAGGCAAGGAGGGTCCAGTGATCAGGCTTACCGTCACTCGAAACGAAATCAAGCCCTACAAATCCAACCAGGACGTTCCCAACCCGGGCTCTGGGCGTCGTCGGTCGGGACGTGCGGTGCATGCCGTTGCGCATGTGCTTCAATGGCATAACCAACGACGTGGCGGCCGACAAATCTCAGACCTCAGCGACCACGTTCTCCGCGACATCGGTCTCATCCGGGCCGAGCTCAAATACGGGTAGCGGTACCAGGTACGGTCAACAACCGAGGTAACGGTACCACAACCGGAAGATTGCGGTTGCGCCGATGACACCATGGATTTAATGCTCCGCTAGAACTCGGCCCGTAGGCGGCTCCGCTATACTTCGATCGGTACTTCGCATATGAACACATATAATGATGCAAGTCAGGTCTTCAGTATCCCAGCATTGCTGCTAACAACGGATGGAATGTATCATGTCATACAGTTCTAGTATCAAGCAAATCGGCATTGTCCTGTCAGGCCTCGTCACGAGCGCTTTTGTGACTGCGACGCCGACACTGGGCGAGACCATAAAGGGCACCTTCCGGTTTGCCGACGCCAATCCAACCAGTGGCGCGGTTCAGCTTCGGCCGATAGCGTTTGCGAATGTTGAGATTTGGCGCTTTGCGCCGCGTTCGGGCATCTGGACCTGGAATCTGGACGCGACCACGACCACCGATGCGAACGGGTCGTTCTCGCAACCTATGAACTTTGTCGCCAATGGCGTCGTCTACGGCGTAAAGGCGTTCGCAACAAACTATGGTGCGACCGTTTGGCCGAATGATGCTCTTCACACCGTCCCTTTCCATCGCCAGCCGGGCCAGCCTGGCGTGATCATCAACCAAACTGTGGCATCTAGTAGCGATGAGCTAGATTTCAGCTTTGACTTTGCTGACACAGATTCGTCGCAGCATTTCAACTTAGCGGATACGGTTCGCCGCGGGTTTGACTATGCGCTTTTGCGGCGAGATCCTGCTGAAACGGATGCGCTTCCGCCCGCCAACGTTCAGCCGACATCGGTCAGCGGATCGTGGTACAATCCAGCCTTTGACACCGTCGTTATTAACAGCTCGGACGTCTTTGAAGACTTTCTGATCCTCCATGAATATGCTCACTTCCTGGAGGAGCAGATCAGCAGTTTCGGTTGGATAGCATCAATTCACGACGGTTGTGAGGCGCGCGACGGCTTTGGCAAACTGATCAACAGTGCCGAGCATGCGTGGATGGAGGGATTCGCCAATTATTTCTCGCGTTCGGTCCAACTCACGCTTCCGCCTGGGACATTTCAAGGAAGCTCCAGCTTTGGCACGCTGAACTTGTCGGAACTTGAGAATCAGCCTTCGCCTTGTACGACCGTGGCGACGGCGTTTACGGGAGACATGATCGAGAACCGTGTAGCGGGCACGCTGTGGGACCTGTTTGATCAGCCTGGAGATCCGGCGACCGTCAGCGAAGCGCATGACACCATTGCACGGAAGGACGTCGAGATCTTCCAAATCTTCGATCGGGAATTAGACATCCTCGGAGTCGGCCCGACCATATCGCAGTTCCACAATGCGTGGATTGCGCGTGGATTGGACCATCCAGCGTTGGATAGAGTCTTCGTCAAGCACGGAATTCCTGAGCCGGCCGATAGCGCACACTGGGGCGAGCCCGGCGACGTTCCGGTACCCGGAGACTATAACGGAAACGGCAAGATCGACGCTGCGGTTTGGCGCCCGTCCACCGGAATGTGGTACATCCGAATTGATCCTAGATAGTGAGTAGGAGAGTAGGATTACAGAAGTCTGGGCGATGTTCTGGCGACCGCATTGAAGTCGGATTAAGATACTGCGCCGAGTTTGTATGGCAGTACCGACATTGCTGTCAATGACAGCCGACGTTGACGACTATGGCCGCTGCGCCCCGTTCACATGCGCCAGCACGGCATAGAGGCTCGTCGTCCCGCAGATGTAGAGCCGGTTCTTCTTCACGCCGCCGAAGCAGACATTGCTCACCACCTCCGGCACCAGGATCTTGCCGAGCAGGTCGCCGTTGGGGGCGAAGCAGTGGACACCGTCGCCGGCGCTTGACCAGACCCGGCCGGCGGTGTCGAGGCGGAAGCCGTCGAACAGGCCGGCATCGCAGGTCGCGAACACGCGGCTCCTCTTGAGCTTGCCCTTGTCGGTGACGTCGAAGGCGCGGATGTGGCGCGGGCCGTCGGGGTCGTGGGAGGCGCCGGTGTCGGCGACGTAGAGGATCTTCTCGTCGGGCGAGAAGGCGATGCCGTTGGGCTTGTCGAAATCGTCGGCGGCCACGCGCAGCTCGCCGCTCGCCGGATCGAAGCAGAACACATGGCAGCCGCCATACTCCAGCTCGCCCTGCCAGCCCTCGAGGTCGGAGAGGATGCCGTAGGGCGGGTCGGTGAACCAGATCGTGCCGTCGGACTTGACCACGACGTCGTTGGGCGAGTTCAGCCGCTTGCCGTTCCAGCTGTCGACCAGCGTGGTCACCTTGCCGTCGAGCTCGGTGCGCGACACCCGCCGTCCACCGTGCTCGCAGGAGATCAGCCGGCCCTGCAGGTCGCGGGTGTGGCCGTTCGTGTTGTTGCTGGGCTGGCGGTAGACGCTGACCGTGCCCTGCAGGCCGGTATGGTCCGGCACGAAGCGCAGGATGCGGTTGTTGGGGATGTCACTGAACAGGAGGAAGTCGCCGTCGCGGAAATAGACCGGGCCCTCGGCCCAGGCCGCACCCGTCCACAGCTTGTGCAGACGCATGTTGCCGCCGATCAGATTCGCGAACGGGCGCTCGTAGATCAGGTACTCGCCCATCGTCTCGGGCATGGTGGCCTCCCTGTTTTTTGTCAGTCGAGCTTTTCCACCTGCGGGGCGGTGTCGCCGGGATAGCGGATGCGGTAGCGCCCATTGCTGCAGGTGAGGATCCAGACCGCCTCGTCCGGACGGTCGGCCGCCCGGTCGCGCTCGGCTGAGATCGCCTTGTCGCAGGCGTGGCCACGGTCGCGGACCGTGTCGGCCAGCGTCGCGGTGGCATCCTGGGCCGCAGCGCCGCCAGCCGCAAAGGCCGTCGCCATCACGCCGATCGCGATTCCACCGAGCCGCATCGAGCCTTCCCCGCTGTGTCGCCGCCCCATGGCAATAGCCCTGCCCGCTGGGGCGGGCAAGGCGCTCCCCTGCGATGGCCAAGGGAACCACCTTGGAAGCAATGGAGGATTTTTGCTGCTGGGTCCGCTCGGCCCCGAACGGCTTGGGCGAGGTGGGATGCGGCAGTTCCGGGCGCGCTTTGCGGAGCCCGCCGATCCGCGCTCCGGCAATGCCCAACGGTGCGATCTGTTGGCGGTGCTGCTGACCGCGGAGAGAAGCGCGTGACCCACGGGTGCGGCAGGAACAAGGAGCGGCTTGATCCCTCCGCCCCAATCAGAGAAGGCTCCTAGGATGAGACCACCGACGGCGGCCACCGTCTGGTCGCGATCTGCCGCGCGCAAATCGGGCACGTAGCGACGCGCGAGATCGACGCCATGCCCCAGCGGGGCTCCACCCCCGGCGAGACTAGGCACGCCGCCCGGGACGACTTCGGCCTCGACATTCCGCAAGCTGCCCGATGCGATCACCCTGCCGCTATGACCTTGCCGCGCCGCGCGACGCCGCTATGGTCCGCGGGCTGAACGATGGCCGCGCACGGGGGCCAACCATGCTGCACCGCACTTCTATCGGCGGCGAATGGCGGGAGGCGTCAGGCCTCTCGCAGACCAGCAACCCGTCGGGCGGGCGCGACATGGTCGGCAGGCGCGCGCGGGCGGATGTCGCCCAGGGGGTGGCGGGCTTCTATCTCCAGCCCGCCTCGCGCGCGCAGAGCGTCTGCGCGGTCGAGCGCTGCACGACCGTGAAGACCGCCGACATGCTGCCCGCCTGACCCGATGCCGACGGCCCGACGCTCCCTCCAGTCGACCACGCGCCGGATGGCGCTGGGGCTGCTCGCCGCGACCCCGGCGCTCGCGGTGACGCCGATCCTGCCCGAGCCGGCCATGCTGCCGCCGGACGGGTTCGCCTGGCAGCCCGAGGTGGCGCCTCGGGGCCCGGTGCTGGTCCTGGTGAGCCTCACCGAGCAGATCGCCCGGGTCTATCGCAACGGCATCGAGGTCGGGATCTCGCGGGTGAGCACCGGCAGGCCGGGCTACCCGACACCGACCGGGGTGTTCACCATCCTGCAGAAGGCGCGGGTGCATCATTCGACGACCTACGACGAGGCGTCGATGCCCTACACGGAGCGCCTGACCTGGGACGGCGTGGCGCTGCATGCCGGCATGGTGCCGGGCTATCCGAGCAGCCATGGCTGCGTGCATCTTCCGCTCGAATTTGCGGAGCTGCTGTTCGGTGCGACCGAGGTCGGCACGACCGTGGTGATCGCGGACGAGCATCGGGCCCCGGTGGAGGAGGTCCATCCCGGCCTCGTGCAGCCGACCGACGAGCTGGCCGCCGGCGCAGGCGACTTCGCATGGGAGCCGGGCCGGTCGCCCGCGGGCCCGGTCAGCCTGCTGGCCAGCATCGCCGATGCCCGCTGCTACGTCTTCCGCAACGGCGTCGAGATCGGCCAGGCGGCGGCGAGCTTCGCCCGGCCCGACGAGCCACTGCTGCCCGCGGTCTACGTCATGCTCGAGCGGCGGGCCGACAATGGCGCGCCGGTCTGGACCCAGGTCGGCCTGTTCGGCGCGGGCACCCCCACCGCCCGGACCGACACCCTCGACCGGCTTTCGCTGCCGTCCGGCTTTGCCACCGCCCTGCTTCCGGTGCTGGTCCCTGGCACGTCGCTCTACTGTGCGCTCGGCTCCGCCGCCGGCGGGAGCCGCACCGGGCCGGGCTTCACGATCGTCTCGGCCCGGCCGGCATGAGCGGCGCCATGCCCGAGCCCCTCGTCCGTCGGGCGACCGCCGCGGATGCGGACCTCGTGACCCGGCTGATCGAGGAGCTGAACGCGCACCAGAAGGAAGAGACCGGCCACGTCACCGCGGCCGCAGTGCGGCGCGACGGCTTCGGGGCGGCGCCCGAGTTCACCGCCCTGCTCGCCGAGCTCGGCGGCGAGGTGGTCGGCTACGCCCTCTATCACCCGACCTGGTCGACCGAGACCGGCGAGCCGGGTCTCTTTCTCTACGACCTCTATGTACGGGACGCCGCGCGCGGGCACGGTGTCGGCCGCGCGCTGATGCGCGCTGTCGCCGTCGCCGCGAAGGCCGAGGGCCGCAGCTTCCTCTGGTGGTGCTCCAAATCCTGGAACCAGCAAGCCCGGGCCTTCTACGCCGGCCTGGGTGCCATCGAGGAGGATATCAGGGCCCACGCCATCCACGGCGAGGCCTTCACGCGCCTCGCCGACGGCGGCTAGGGCGTTTTCGCGCTGGGTGGAAACGCCTTTCCTCAAGTGGGTCAAGGGCCGATACGCCCCGGGAATACCAGAGCGCGTTCGGCAAGTCCGAGCGCACTCTAGGCAGCAGGGCTCGCCGCGCCGGGCGCCAGCAGCCTGACCGATCTGCGCACCGTCTCCTTGCTCCAGCCCGCGACCAGCTCGGCGACCGCATCGGACGGGACAGGATGGGCGAACAGGAAGCCCTGCGCCTCCTGGCAGCCTTCGTCCCTGAGCTGGGCGAGCTGGCCGGGCGTCTCGACCCCTTCGGCGCAGACCGGCACGGCGAGGCTGCGGCCGAGCTGGACCATGGCACGGACGATGTCGCGCGTGTTCGGCCTGCCGCCGAGCTGCCGGATGAACGAGCGGTCGATCTTGATCTTGTCGAACGGGAAGCGGTGCAGGTAGGCTAGGCTTGAGTAGCCGGTGCCGAAATCGTCCATGGTGATCCGGGTGCCCATGGCCTTGAGCTCGGCGAGCGTGGCCAGAGCGGCCCCGGTATCGTGGACCAGGAGCCCCTCGGTCACCTCCAGCTCCAGCCGGTCGGGAGAAAGACCCGTCTCGGCCAGGGCGGAGGCGACCTGGCCGGGGAAGTCCGGATGACGGAACTGGACCGGCGAGACGTTCACCGAGACCCTGAGCCCCGGCCAGCTGGTCGCGTCGCGGCAGGCCGTCCGCAGCACCCAGCTGCCGAGCGCATGGACGATCCCGGTCTCCTCGGCCAGCGGGATGAACTCGCCGGGCAGGAGCATGCCGCGGCGCGGGTGGTGCCAGCGCAGCAGGGCCTCCAGCCCGACCAGGTTGCCGCTGACGCAATCGACCTGCGGCTGGTAGAGGAGCTGCAGGCCGCCATGGCTCAGGGCCGTCCGCAGATCCGCCTCGGCCTCGCGGCGCTCGCGGAGCTGCCGGTCCATCCCCGGCTCGTAGAAGCAGAACTGGTTCCGGCCGCCGCTCTTGGCGCGGTAGAGCGCCATGTCGGCACGCTGGAGCAGATGGTCGGCGTCGTGGCCGTCCTGCGGCATGACCGCGATGCCGATGCTCACGGTGACCTGCGCCGGCTGCCCGCCGAGGTCGAACGGCGCCGCCACCGCGTCGACCACCCTGCGGCACAGGCGCTCGATCTCGGCGGGCCGGGCGACGTCCGTCTGCAGGATGGCAAACTCGTCCCCGCCCTGGCGGGCGACCATGTCGCTACCGCGGACGCACCTGCGCAGACGCTCGCCGCAGCGGACCAGCAGCTCGTCGCCGGCGGCGTGGCCCATCGTGTCGTTGATCGCCTTGAACCCGTCGAGATCGAGGCACAGCACGGCCGCGGCGACGTCGCGCCGGTGGCTGCGTGCCGCAATCTCCTGCAGGCGCTCCTGCAGCAGCACGCGGTTGGCCAGCCCGGTGAGCGCGTCGTGGTGGGCGAGATAGCGCGCCCGCTCGAGCGCACCGACCTCGGCAGTAACGTCAGTGGCGATGCCACGGTGGCCGATGAGCACCCCGTCGCGGCCTACCGGCTTGCCGGTGACCCGGAGCACCCTGATGATGCCACTCGCGGCGCGGGCCCGGAACATGGCTGGGCCGAAAGGCCCGTCGGCCGCCAGCGCCGGGTCGCTCCGCGTCTCCATCGTGGCGCCGTCGAGCGGCTCGAGAACGTCCCAGAGCCGCTGCCCGAGCAGGTCGGCCGGCGCGAGCTCGAGCGAGCGGCGGCACGCCTCGGAGACGAAGCTCAGCCGCAGGCTCCGATCGGTCTCCCAGATCCAGTCGGCGGCGGTCTCGGCGACGTCTCGGAACCGTGCCTCGCGCTCGCTGATCTCGCGATGGGCACGATCGCGTGCTGCCACCAGGAGAGCGACGAAGCCGCAGAACAGGATCGCGCCGATCAGCCCCGGCAGCACCAGTAGTAGCTGGCCTCGCCCGGGCTCGCTCGGGGTCCATCGCAGATAGGCGGCCGGCGCGGAATCGAGGCCGGGCAGCGCCAAGGCGGGTTGCCCGTAACCGGGGCGGGGCGCCAGCAGCTCGAGCCCCGCGACGCCGTAGTCCGCGCCGAGCCGCCGCAGGAACCCTTCGTCCAGCCGCTTGGCGAAGACCAGCGTGTGCGCCGGAAGCGTTGGCCGATCGAGCTCGGAATCGGCCGCCGGCACGATCGGCGCCGCCGCCACGGCATAGAGCCCGTCGGCACCGGCCAGGACGGCGAACGCCGTGGCCGGCTCGCTGCTGCCGTCCTGTCTTGCGACGCGCTCGGCGAGCCGCCGCAGCTCCGGCCCCAGTCGTTCGGCCGCAGCCCTAGCGCCGCGCTCCCCGTCGATCTGCCCGAAGGTCGGTGCGCCGGTACCGTCGAGCACGACCGAGGCCTCGTAGCCGAAGCTGTTGCGGATGTAGCGGCCGACATTGGCGTCGGCCCAGGCGGGATCCGGCCGCATCACCAGGAAGCGGACCGCGTCGTCCCACCAGCCATAGTCGCGCACTTCGTCGGCGAGAGCACGGCCAAGGGCGCGGATGGCCTGGCCGAGGGCCCGCTCCTCCACCTCCCATTGCAGCGCCGCCTGCCGTTCGACGAGGCGCTGGACCGCGAACACGCTGAACAGCAGCGAGAGGCCGACCAGCGCTGCGAGCGCCCCGATCATCGGCGCCGAGGCGCGATGCGCGAGCCAAGCGCCGAATGGTCGAAGCGGAGCCGAATATGCCTGCATGCCGCCATCGCGTGCCGGAACCATGTCCGGCATCATGCGTCGCGCAGGTTAATGCTCGGTTGCGGCACCGACCGCGCTACCCCATGCGCGGGAGCGCGTCGACCTTGTCGTCTCGGCGGGATGAATGGTCGGAGTGGCGTGATTCGAACACGCGACCCCAGCGTCCCGAACGCTGTGCTCTACCAGGCTGAGCTACACTCCGATCGCGAGGCCGCTTCTATAGTGACGGGATCACGGCCGCGCAAGCCCGGCTGCGGCTCAGTAGGCCCGGCCGGTGCAGAAATCGAGCAGATCGAGCATCGCCTGCCTCGCCCGTGAATAGGGGAACGGGGCGAGGCTTTGGCGGGCGCGCTGGGCGTAAGCCTCCGCCCGTGCCACCGTGGCGTCGATGGCACCGTGGCGGGCCAGCAGCTCCTGGGCGCGCTCGAGATCGCCCTCGTGCTGGTCGAGATCCTCGAGCGTCCGGCGCCAGAAGGCGCGCTCGCCCTCACCGCCGCGGGCGAAGGCGATCAGCACCGGCAGGGTGATCTTGCCCTCGCGGAAATCGTCGCCGACCGTCTTGCCCAGGCGGGCCTGGTTCGCCGCGTAATCCAGCACGTCGTCGGCCAGCTGGAAGGCGATGCCCAGATTCAGCCCGAACGCCTCCAGCGCCAGTTCCTCGGGCCGCGGGCGGTCGGCCACCACGGCGCCGATGCGGCAGGCGGCGGCGAACAAGGCCGCGGTCTTGCAGCGGATGACTTCGAGATACTGCTCCTCGGTCGTGCCGGTGTCGTTGGCGGTGGTCAGCTGCAGCACCTCGCCCTCGCTGATCGTCGCCGATGCCTTCGACAGGATCGCCAGCACGGCAAGCGAGCCGTCCTCGACCATCAGTTCGAAGGCGCGGCTGAACAGGAAGTCGCCGACCAGCACGGATGCCTTGTTGCCGAACACCGCGTTGGCGCTGGCCATGCCGCGGCGGAGCGCGGATTCGTCGACGACGTCGTCGTGCAGCAGCGTGGCCGTGTGGATGAATTCCACAGCGGCCGCCAGCGTGACCGAACGGCCGCCGTCGTGGCCGCACAGTTTCGCGCTGGCGAGCGTCAGCAGCGGCCGCAGCCGCTTGCCGCCGGCCTGCACCAGGTGTGCGGCCAGGCGCGGGATCAGCTCCACGGGGCTGTGCATCCGCGCGACGATCACGCGGTTGGTCTCGTCCAGCTCGGCCGCGACCTGCGCGGTCAGCTGGCCGATCGCATCCTCGCGCCCGCGGTCGTGATCCAGGTTGACGACGACACCCAACAAGACTTCTCCGTGCTTGACCCGTTCCGTCCGGCAGCCACGATATTGGGCCGGGGAAATCCCGGCAAATGCCGGATCACAAGGGGAGCCCCGCCGTTTGCGCGAGCTGCTGCGCTGTTCCGATCGGATCCGCATGGGCTTCCTGGTCGCACTTCTGCGCGAGGAGGGGATCCTGCCGATCGTGCTGGACGAGGCGACCAGCCAGCTGCTGGGGGGCGCGGGCGCCGTGCCGATGCGGCTGGCGGTGGCCGAGGTGGATTTCCCCCGCGCGGTGGCGCTGCTGCGCGCGGCCGGCGAAATGGCGGAATGAGCGGGACGACGCGCGACCGGCTGCTGGGTGGACGTGTATTGCTGGACCAGCCTGCAACCGGCTATCGCGCCGCGATCGACCCCGTGCTGCTGGCCGCCGGCGTG
>JBGAKU010000092.1:0-18891 GCA_044224255.1 Geminicoccaceae bacterium | reverse complement strand
GATCGAGCTGTATCCGCACCGCGTAGCGCTGGCTGCCGAAGATCTGCACCTGCCCCACGCCGTCGATGGTCGAGAGCGCCGGAGAGATCACCTGCTGGGCGAATGCATCCAAGGTCGGCAGCGGCGTGGTCGTGCTGGTCAGGGCGAGCAGGAGGATGGGGGCGTCGGCGGGGTTGAGCTTGCGGTAGCTGGGCGGGGTGGTCATCTCGACCGGCAGCTGCCGCTGCGTGCGCGCGATCGCGGCCTGCACGTCGGCCGCCGCCTGGTCGATGTCGCGGTCGAGGTCGAACTCGATCACGATCGAGGTCGAGCCCTGCGCGTTCGTCGTGCTGATCTGCTGGATCGCCGGAATGGTCGAGAACTGCTTGATCAGCGGTGTCGCCACGGCATTGGCCATGGTCTCCGGCGATGCGCCGGGGAGCTGGGCCGTGACCGAGACGGTCGGGAAGTCGACTTGCGGCAGGGCCGCCACCGGCAGTTGCCGGTAGGCGAACAGGCCGGCGAGCGTGATCGCCACCGAGAGCAGGATGGTGGCGACCGGCCGGCGGATGAACAGGGCGGACAGGTTCACGAGCTGGCTCCGGCGCCCTTCGCCGGCGCGCGCTCCGCCACCCGCATCCCGTCCTGCAGACGCTGCTGGCCCTCGACCACCACCCGCTCGCCCACGGCGAGGCCCTGGCTGACCACTACCTGGTCGCCCATGGTGTCGCCCAAAGTGACTGGTCGCAGCCCTGCCTTGTCGTCGCTGCCGACGACGAACACGAACGGGCCGTCCTGTCCGGGCTGCACGGCGACCAGCGGGATGGTGACCGCTCCTTTGGTCTGCCCGAGCTCGATCTCGACATCGACATACTGCCCCGGCCAGAGCGCGCCGTCCTCGTTCGGCAGCAGCGCCTTGGCGGTGACCGTGCCCGAGGCGGAATCGACGCTGCTGTCGATGAAGCTCAGCTCGCCCTGGGCCGGCGCGCCGCTGCCGTCGTGGGCGCTCACGCGCACCGGCACCTTGGCTCCCCCGGCCGCAGCCGCCCGCAGGGCGGGCAGATCGCGCTCGGGCAGGGTGAAGCTGACACGCAGGGGCTTCATCTGCGTGATCGTCACCAGCCCGTCGCCGCCGTCGGAGGAGCGCACGATGTTGCCCTCGGTCACCCGGATGGCACCCAGCCGGCCCTCGATCGGCGCCCGGACCAGGGTGTAGTCGAGCCGGATGCGGTCCATGTCGATGGCCGCCTGGTCGGCCTGCACGTTCGCGGCCGCGATCTTGGCGTCGGCATCGGCCTGATCGACCTGCTGCTGCGCCGCCACCTTGCGCGCCAGCAGATCGCGCGCGCGTGCGGCATCGGCCTGCGTCCGGGCGAGCGTGGCCTGATCCCGGGCGAGCATCGCCTCGTCCTTGGCGAGCGCGGCCCTGATCTCGCGGTCGTCGATCTGAAACAGCAGATCGTCGCGATGGACGTACTGGCCCTCGACGATGAGCTGCTTCACAACCTCGCCTTCGACCCGAGCCCGCACGGTGACGGTGGACACAGGCTCGGCCCAGCCGACCGAGCTGCGCACCGTGGGCACGTCCTGGACGGTGGACGTGGCCGTGATCACGGCGACCCCGGCGGACCGCGCGCCAGCGGCCGCCGGCTTCGCTTGCTCATGCTCGGCTGGCGCGTTCTGCAGCCGCGCGAATGCCGCGTAGCCGGCAACTCCGCTCAAAACGAGCACGACGACGAGGAGACGAAGCGGCCGCATCATGGCATAGCCTGAGGGGTGGTGGACGAGTTGCGGGCCAGCCCGTTCAGGAGCAGATCAGCGACGGAACCGGCGCTCTGCGTTCCGGCCGCATCGGCGGCCATCCGGACCGCCCCCAGCACGATGCGGGCCGCGAAGCCAGGATCGACCGGGGCGAAGCTTCCGGTCGCGACGCCCTCGCCGATCACGTCCGCGATGACCGAACGCACGGCGCGGAGTTCCCGGCGGATCACGGCGCGCCCGCGCTCGCCAAGGTGCGAGCCGCCACTCTCCGCCTCGCGAACGAGCGCCTTCAGACGGCCGATCCGGTGGCCCATGAGGTGGACCAGCTCGCGGAACCGCTCGATCGGCGAGGCATCGCCGGCCGAGATCCGCAGCGCCTCCGTCTTGAGCTCGCCAAGCGAGCTGGCGACCGCCTCGCTGAAGAGGGCCTCCTTGGTACCGAAATGCCGATAGAGCGTCGGCTTGGCGACCTGGGCGGCGCGGGCGATGTCGTCCATTTGCACGACCGCATAAGCCTCACGCGCGAACAGGTCGGCCGCCGCCGCGAGGATGCGTTGCCGGCGTCCGATCGCGCCGCCTGTTGGAACGGTGTTCATGTCGTCAAATTGAACTCGTGAGTTTCACTCCCGAGAAGTCGGCGATCCGAGGCGATGCTGCAAGGGCCTCACGCAACCGTGTGGGCAGTGTGGCACTCAGGCCGGGACCAGGCGGGGCAGTCGCAGCAGGTAGGCGTCGTGTCGCTCGAGGAAGGCCCGCAGCCGGTCGCCATAGTCGGCGTCGACAGCATCGCGAACGCTGCGGCGGTTCGCCAGCTCTTCGCGCCAGGCGGACACTTTCGACATGTGATCGAAGGTTCCGAGATCCGCGATTCGATCGAAGACGTCGAAATAGCGAAAGATCGGCGCGAAAACCGCGTCAACCAGGCTGAAATCGGTTCCACCGAAGAAGGGTCCCTGCGCGAGTGCATCCTCGACGCGCGCGAACTTGGTCTGCAGGGCCTGGCGCTTGGTCGCAAACAGATCAGGATCGGCGGCGGTCTCCAGACCCCAGACGTCGCCCAGGATAGCAGACCCGAACTCCATCCAGCCTCGATTGCGAGCCCGGTCGAGCGGGCCACGAGGATGAAGCGGCGGCCCAGCCTGTGTTTCTTCGATGAACTCGCAGATGACTGCGCTCTCGAACAGAACCGCTTCCCCGCCCTCAGGCCGGGGCACGCGCAGGAGCGGGACCTTGCCGAGCGGCGAGATCGCCGTGAACCAATCGGGTTTGGCGGCAAGGTCGACCATGACGCGGCGGAACGGCACGCCCTTCTCAAGCAGCGCGATGGCCGCTCGCTGGACATAGGGGCACAGGTGATGGCTGACGAGCGTGAGCTGGCTCATGACGGGTCCAATCGCTAGGAGTGGCCCGCATCATCTGATATCTTCATCGCCGCAAGGAATGGCCCTGGGATGCAAACTCAACTTGCATGTGGAGCAAAGTCGTCTCGATCTGGATGACCTCCGGCTGATCGCGGCTCTCGCCGAGACGGGCTCGCTCGCGGCGGCCGCGCGGTCGTTGCGCGTCAACCATGCCAGCGCATGGCGTCGGCTCGGCGCTCTGGAGCAGAGGCTGGGGGTGCGTCTGTTCGAGCGGAGCAGGAGTGGCTATGCCGCTACCTCGGCGGGCGAGGCGGCAGTCGCCGTGGCGATCCGGACGCTGAGCGAGGTGGCCGAGCTGGAGCGGCGTCTGGTCGGCCAGGACATCCGCCCGAGCGGTATGGTCCGGCTCACCACGACCGAGACGCTGCTCGACCTCGTCGCACCGGCCCTGCTCGACTTGCGTCGGTCCCATCCCGGCATCATCGTCGACTTGGTCACCGACAATGCATTCTTCACCTTGACCAGACGCGATGCCGACATCGCCCTTCGGCCCGCGGGCCGTGCGCCAGAGGGCCTCGTGGCGCGGCGCCTGGCCGATATCGCTACCGCCGTCTATGGAAGTTTCGCTACTCGAGTTGAGGATGCGGCGACGGCCGATTGGGTCGCTCCCGACGACAGCCTCGCCCACCTCGGCTCCGCGCGGTGGATCACGACCAACGTCGCGCCGGAGCGGATCGTGATGCGCGCGAGCTCGCTGATCGCTCTGCGGATCGCCGCTGGCGAGGGAATAGGACTGGCGGCGCTGCCCTGCTTCATGGGCGACCGCGATCCGCGGCTGGTGCGCGTTCTGCCGCCATTGCCCGAAATGGCCACAAGTTTGTGGCTACTGACCCATCCGGACCTCCGGCACACCGCGCGGGTACGCGTCGTGCTCGATGCCCTGGCCGCGCATTTCGCGCGGCAGCGGCAGTGCCTGGACGGAAGCGGCGGTGTGACCGGGACCCCGGTCAGTTTACAAGACGTCGGCGCAAAAACTCGGCCACCTCGGCGATCTGCTCGTCCGCGGCGGGCAGCAGGCGGCTCATCATGATGCAGGCATGGCAGACGCCACGCCACAGGCGGTAGTCGAAATCGATGCCGGCGAGGGCCAATCTGGCGGCCAGGCGCTCGCTGTCGTCGCGCAGCGGATCGAGCTCCGCGGCGGAGACATAGAGCGGCGGCAGACCGGCGAGGTCGGCATGGAGCGGCGAGACGAGCGGCTCCGCGCGTCGCGCCCGGTCCGGCACATACTGGTCCCAGAACCAATGCATCGTCGGGGTGGACAGGATGTACTCGCCCCCGCCGAAGCGCTCGTGCGAGGGCGATGCCAGGTCGGCCGAGAACGCGCCGTAGATCAGCGCGGCAGTCCTGGGCAGGGGCTCGCCGCCGTCGCGCAGGGCAATCATGGCCGCCAGCGCCAGATTGGCTCCGGCGGAATCGCCGGCCAGCGCCAGGCGGTCGGGATCGATGCCCAGCTCGCGGCCGTCGGCGCGCAGCCGGCGTGCGGCTGCGACGCAATCGTCCAGCGGGGCGGGGAAGGGGTGCTCGGGCGCCATGCGGTAGTCGAGACTCGCCACCTTCAGGCCGGAGGCGTTGGCGAGCCGGCGGCAGACGCCGTCGTGGGTGTCGAGCGAGCAGATCACCCAGCCGCCGCCGTGGAGGTAGAGGATGCCGGGCGAGACAGCCGGGGCGCCCTCGGGCTCGTACAGCCGCACCGCCATGTCGCCGGCCGGTCCCGGCAGGGTGGCCTCGCGGACGCTGGCGACGTGCGGGCTACGCTCGTTCCAGAACCGGTTCCGCTCCTCCGCCGCCGCGCGTGCCTCCGTGCCGCTCATGCTCTCGTAGGGCGGCAGGTCCAGACTCGCGATCAGCCGCAGAATCTCGGCCATCTGCGGATCGAGCTGAGGCGGCATCCGGTCGGCACTCCCGCTGGTCGTTTTCTTGTGATGCCCAGCTCAGCCGGCCGGGCGGAGGATCTCGTACGTGCAGGCGAACGCGGCTGCGGCGATCCGGTAAGTATCCGCGCGGTCGCTCGGGTCCTGGACGATGGCGTCCCCCGGCCGTGCTACCATCGGCTCGCCCCAAGGGGCGGTGAAGCTGAATGGCCCCTCGTCGGCGCCGAGCGTCAGGTAGAGCATCTCGACGCCCCGCGGCCGGTAGGGCGCCCAGCCCTGCGCGTCGGCGTCGCCGATCGGCCCCTCATAGCGCTGCGCGAATTTGGCGGCGCTGACCAGGATCTCCTCGTTGCCCGTCTCGGGGCAGCGGTTGCGCACCACCATGTCGCCTGCTGCGGCGGGTGGGCTCTGCGTCTCCTTGCCTTCGCCCGCAATGATGGTGACCACGATCTCGCCCGGCGTCGCCGCCCGCACATCCACCGGCTTGGTCTTTCGCGCGGCGCCGACCCGGCCGTCGGCCTCGGCTTTGGCGAACAGGGCCTGGACATCGACCTGAGTGGCATGGGCCGACGTGATGGTGGCCATGGTCAGGCAGGCGGCGGTCATGATTCTCGCTGCATTCAAATGACTACCTCCATTACGCACACAACTCAGCAAGCAGCGCCTTGGCATTCTTGATATCCGGCGTGTCGAAGCCTTCGGTGAACCACTTATGGATTGGCGCGAGGAGATGGCGGGCATCGTCCGCCCTGCCATGATCGCGCCAGAAGCGGGCGAGGCTGGTTGCGGTGCGCAGCTCCCAAAGCCTGGCGTCCTGCCGCCTCGCCGTCGTGAACGCGCGGCGAAAACATGCCTCCGCCGCCGCCTGCTGTCCCAGTTGCGTCCGCAGCTCACCCTCCAGTCGGTATACCTCGGCCGCGGCCCAGCGCTCCTGCGTCGCCTCCATGGTGCGGGTGGCCTCGGCGAGGTATCCCAACCCGTCTTTGGGCCGGTGTGCCCGGGCGTGTGCATCCGCCAGCAGGACTAGGAAGAACGGCTCCCACAGGATGCAGCCCGTACCGCGATAAGCCGTCAAGCTACGGTCCAGCAGTGCGAGGCCCTCGGTCACCAGCCCTTCCGCGGTTAGGCACCAGCCGCGGTACAGCGTTCCCGTCGCATGCAGCATCGCGAAGCCCTGCTCGGACGATAGGGTCGTAAATTCCTCGACGAGGGGCAACGCGGTCGAGCGCACGCCGCCCGCGCCCTCGCCAACCATGGCAAGCGCAACCGCCAACATGGAAGCAAAGCAAAGCGCGACCGCCAGGGAGTACGCGTGCTTGAGTTGGCGCGCTTCCGCTATTGCTTCCTCCCATCGCTCACGCGCCTGATCGGGATGGCCAAGGCAGAGCAATGCCTGGGCTAGGAAGCTCAGCAGCATGACGCGGGCATCCTGTAGGGCCAGCGACGTGTAGAACGGCCGATGCGAAGGATCGAACAGGGCAAGTCCATGCTCCAGGTGGGCGCGAGCGGCGGTGAACTGGCCCAAGCCGATCTCAGGCTGCCCGGCGAGCCGGCAGCCCATCAGGCGCAACCGGACGTCGTCCTGCTCCTCACCCAGGCGCTGCATCTCGGCGGCATGCGCACGTGAAAGCTCCAGCTCGGCCCGCATGAGATGATGCACGCACTGACCGAACAGCACCGGAACCAGTAGCGGCGGCCGGTTGAGCTGCTCGCACAGCTCCCGCGCGCGGGCATAGGCCCTTCCCGTCGCCGGCGCGGCATGGCCTTGGATCGCCATGAGCGCGCGACCGAGAGCAATCTGCAACTCCAGCTCGCGCTGCCGCCGCCACGTGCCATTCGGCATGCCTGAGAGGAGGGCAAGGCCCTTGCGGAGCAGTGTCTCGGCCTCAGTCAGGGCCGAGCGCGCCAAGGCACGCTGACCGGCCAGGATCCAGGCGGGAATGGCCGCCTCCAGACGGCCGGCTTCCGTGTGATGGCGCGCGAGCAGCTCGGGGTGCGCCTCGACCAGCTCGGGCAGGGAAGATTCGAGGACATCCGCGACGCGCCCATGCAGCTCGCGCCGCTTCGCGCGGAGAAGCGTGGCATACGCGGCGTCTCGCACCAAAGCATGCTTGAAGCTGTAGGTTGCCTGCGGCGGCTCGCCCTGGCGAAACACCAGCTCGGCTCGAACCAGGTGGTCGAGCGCCACGTCCAACTCCACGTCCGTCAGAGAGGCCATCGCGGCGATCAGCCTTTGGGAGAACTCCCGGCCGATGACCGCGGCGACCTGGGCGACTTCCTTGGCTGAACCGAGGCGGTCGAGACGGGCGATGAGCGAGTCCTCCAGGCTCGCAGGAATTGCGAGCGGCGGCAGCAAATCCCCAGCTTTGTGGGATTCGCCGACCGCCTTGAGCAGCCTCGATTCTAGCACTGCCTTGGTCAGCTCCTCGACGAACAGCGGGATGCCCTCGGCCCTGGCTAGGATCTGGTCCAAGACAGGAGCCGGCAGCGGCCTGCCTCCGGTCAGTCCGGCCACGACCTCGAGGCATCGCTTTCGGCTCAGGCGGCTGAGCATAAGCCAGGTGGCGTGGGTGTGGCTGGGCCAGGGCGGTGCGAACTCAGGACGAAAGGTGACGACCGCCAGCACGGGGAGCTTCTGAAGCCGATGGATCACGAGCCCCAGCAGCTCAAGCGAGGTCGGGTCAGCCCAGTGCGCGTCCTCCCAGATCAGCAGCACCGGCCGGTGCGCCGCCAGCTCGGCGTATCGATCCACGAGCGCCGCCAGGGTGCGCTCGCGTTGCAGCCGCGGGCTCAAGTCAAGCGGTGGGTAACGCCCGTCGGCTGGGATCGACAACAGCGAGGCGAACAGCGGGCCTATCCAGGCAATGTCCGCCGTACCTTGGGCGAGAAAGCTCTCGAGCTTGGCCAGCTTCCCTTCCGGGCCGTCGCCGTCGGTGAATTTGGCTGCGCGCTCAAGGTGCGCGATCACTGGCTGCAGTGAGCTGTCCTGGTGGTGAGGCGAGCATTGGTAGCCCAGGTCGGCATGGTCCTCCCCGGCTATCCGGTCCCGCAGGGCCTGGACCAGGCGTGACTTGCCTATGCCGGGCTCGCCCGCGAGCAGGATCACCTGGCCCTCACCCTCTCTGGCCTGCTCCCATCGGTCGAGCAGCAGTGAGAGTTCGTGCCCGCGGCCGACCAGAGGCGTGGCGCTCGCCCCATGCAGCGCCTCGAAGCGACTCCCTGCCGTACTGGGCCCAGTCACCCGCGAAGCCCGTACCGGCGCGGCAAAACCCGGGAGGGAATGGCAGCCCAGGTCCTCAAAGGCGAACATCCCACCGACAAGGCATCGTGTGCCGTCGGCAACAACCACCGCCCCGGGCTCAGCGACCACCTGCAGCCGCCTTGCCAGGATTTGCGGCTTGCCGATCGCGACGTCTCCTTGCACGCCTTCGGTCGGTCCGACCCTCACATGCCCCGTCGCAATGCCGACGCGCACCTGAAGCGTGACTGCCGGACACGGCCGCAGGACATCAATGGCAGCAGCGATGGCGAGACCGGCGCGCACGGCACGTTCGGCGGCATCCTCGCATCCATTCGGATAGCCGAAGTAGGCCAGCACGCCATCCCCCATGAAACTGTCGACTGTGCCGCCGAACCGCACGATCGCTGCCGTGCATCGGTCCTGATAGGCGTGAATGACCTCGCCAAAGTCCTCCAGGTCCAGCTGCTCGGACAGCACCGTCGAGCCGACGAGGTCACAGGCCAGAACGGTAAGCTGTCGGCGCTCCGCCCCGGAATGTGCCGCCGGCTGCCGTGGCGAGGCCGCCTCCGTAGCGAGGAACGCTCGTGACACCATGCCCGGTTCCGGCGTCAGCGTGGTAGCCGAGACAAGGGCCTCGAACAGGTAGCCGCGCTTGAGCACCGTCTTGACCACCCTCTGCGCCTCGTCGCCCAGGGCCGTGCGGATGTCGTGGATGCACTGAGTGATCGATTGTTCCGTGACCACCACGTCGGGCCAGATCGCTTCCAGGATCGCGTCGCGATCCAGAAGGCGTCCCGCGTTCTCGACCAGCAGCCGCAGCAGCGCGAACGATTTCGGCCGCAGCGGCACCTCGGCTCCGTCCGGCCCGAGAAGGGCGCCGCGGGCGAGATCGAGGGTGAAGCCCTCGAAGCGCCAGAACCCTGGCAGCGGCCCCTCGGCGCCCACCGATCGTTGTCCCGTTCTACGCCAACGCTCGATATCGCCGAATTTAACCAGATTTTTATCGAAGTTTCACCGGTCCTTCAGGTCGCAGCAGGCCGTATGGCGTCTCATGCGCAGGGTGACGAGGCCGCTCCGAACTTGAGCGGACCCGTAAGACACCCAGGGAGACCTTCCATGCCGACCATCCGCACGACGATCCGCACCCTGGCGATGACGGCGATGGCCCTGGCTGGCTTCGCCCTGGCCTCCGGCTGGCTGAGCGTGGCCATGGCCGGCGGCGGCAAGTGGGCTGGCTGATGGCAGGACAGACAACATTCGCAAGCGGATTTGCTGTTGTATCTCCTGACGCCTGAATCGCCTCTGGGTTGAACTACTGGCGACGCATATCGTCTATCATCCGATAGACGCGGCACGCCCGCCGCAAGTCCAAGCTACGTGCCCTCGGTCGCAATTGGCGGCCGGTCAACGGCGCAGGCTGAAATGCGCGGCGACTGCCGGCAGAGCGAAGCCTGCGCAGGAGGGCCTCGATGCAGAGCATCCGCAGGACAATCCGCACCCTGGCGACGATGGCCACCGTCCTGGCCGGCGCCGTCCTGATGTCCGGCTGGCTGAGCGTCGCCATGGCCGGCGGCGGCAAGTGGGCCGGCTGAAGCTGGGCCAGTAGGGACGGGGCGCTTCCGGCCGCCGGACTCCGGCGGCCGGAGATCCCGACACCGCGGCTCACCGTACCGGGTCCGGTCGACGCCCGTGCCAGCACAATTGCGACCCGAGGTCCGAGCTGTCGCAGGAGATGCCCCGATGACGAGAACCTTTGCTTTCGGTCTCGCCACTGCGGCGACAGTGGCGCTCGCCGGCTGGCTCGCCGGCACGCGCGAGGTGCGGGCGCCCGAGCCGGTCGTCCTCACTGAGCCCCTCGGAAACGCCCTGGGTGCCACAGCGTACGGGTACTACGTGTCGACCGGTGATCCGGTGACAGCCTACCGCTACCCGGCTCTCTATGTCAGCTGCACCGGGCCGGTTGCCACGGGCAAGCCCTGCAATGTCGGCCCCGCGAACGCCGGCAATACCATCACCGGCACGCTGGTGGTGCTCAACTCCGGCGGGTCGAAGAAGTGCAGGTGCCTGATCTAGCGGCCTGCTTCCAGTCGCCGGCGCCGCTCCCGCTCGCTCCCCGGCAACCTTCCGTGTTGCGCCGGGCCGCGGCGGCCCTGGCGGCGGGGGCGGTCGGAATCGCCACGGCGTGGCTGGTGGGAGCGTCGCTCGCGTTCCCGGTGCGCGTCGCCAGCGCCTCGATGGAGCCCTTCGCCACCCGCGGCGACTATGGCGTCGCGGTCCACGGCCGGGAGATCCGGCGCGGCGACGTGGTCGTGTTCCACTACCCCTTCGGCACACCGGGCCTCGCGATCAAGCGCGCCGCCATCCTGGAAGGCGAGTGCATGCCGCCGCCCGGCGCGGGCCCGTACGGCGCCGCCCTGAACCCGGCCGTGCCGGCGGGTGCGGCTTGCGCGACCGTCCCCCAAGGCGCGGTGTTCGTCCTGGGCGACAATATGCGGGCGTCGATCGACAGCCGCAGCCTCGGCCCCGTCCCGGCTGCCGAGATTGTGGGCAAGGTGGTGCTGATGCTTCCCGCGGGCCGCTGGCGGGTAGAGCCGACGACGTTGATTGAAGGCAGGCATTCGAGCACAGGAGAATAGCCGTGAACAGCTACCGCAAGTCCGTGGCTGCGCCGAATCCGACTCTGGCTCAGGGGGCAGCGACCGTCGAGGCACCGCCGAGACCGGTCGGTCGGGTGCGGGACCGCCTTCGTGCGATCGGCGCTCTTGGCGTGGTGATCGGTGCGATCGCGCCGGCGGGGGCGGCGGACACCCGTCTCGTCAGCGTAAACTCGGCCGGCAGGCAGGGCAACGACGGTAGCTTCCCGGTGACCATCACGCCGGATGGCCGGTTCGCCGTGTTCTACTCGTTCGCCTCCAACCTGGTCCGACACGATACGAGCGACAACGGCGATGGCTCAGTCCGTGACCTCGGGCGTGGCGTGACCACCCGAGTGACCTTGGGCGTGAACGGCAACCAGGATACCGCAGCCTGCTAGGTGCGGTTGATTGCGGCGCGAGGTGTCCAACAAGGACAATGCACATGGATCGACGGATCAAAACAATCCTGATGCTCGGGGCAGCCCTCGTCGCCACAACAGGGCAGGCTTGGGTCGGCGAGCGCACCGAGCGGGTGAACGTCAGCAGCGGCGGCGCGCCGGGCAACGCCAGTGGCGCAAACGGCCCAAACAGTATCTCCTGGACGGGGCGGTTCGTGGCGTTCTGGTCGAACTCCAGCAACCTCGTGCCGGGCGACACGAACGGGTTCTGCGACATGTTCGTTCGCGACCGCGTGACCGGCAGGACGGAACGGGTCAGCCGTGGCATGGGCGGCAGACAGCCGAACGCCAATACCTGCTACCTTGGCGACGCCATTCCGATCTCGGCCGACGGGCGCATCGTCGTCTTCTCGTCCGATGCCAGCAATCTCGTGCCGGGCGACAATAACCTGAGGCCGGACGTTTTCGCCTTCGACCGGCACACCGGCCGAACCGAGCGGATCAGCGTGAGTTCCGGCGGCGCCGAGGCCGAAGGCGGTTTCAGCTTCCCGCGCGACATGTCCGAGGATGGCCGGTTCGTGCTGTTCGGCTCGACGGCCACGAACCTCGTTGCGGGCGACACCAACATCTACGACGACCTATTCGTGCGCGACCGCTGGAAGGGCACGACCGAGCGGGTCAATGTGAGCGCCACGGGCGTTCAGGCCAACGGTGAGGGTTTCCAGTTGGCATCAATTTCGGCCGATGGGCGCTACGTTGCGTTCGGTACGGCGGCGGACAATGTCGTTCCGGGCGTCGGGGCGTATCAAGTATACGTCCGTGACCGTCGGTTTGGCACAACCCAGGTGGTGGACACCCGCCCGCTTCTCTACGCCGTTAATCCCTCGGTATCGGCGACTGGCCGGTGCGTGGCCTTCGAGGGATATGATGACGTTGGCTCGGACATCTACGTCCACGATCGGGTGACCCGGACGACCAGGCTCGTGACTCCTGGCCTGAATGGCGAACATTCCAATAGCTTCAGCCAGTGGCCGGCGATCTCGGCGTCTGGTCGCTACGTCGCCTTTCAGTCCGACGCGTCGAATCTCGTGCCCGGTGACACCAACGGTACCTCGGATGTGTTTCGCTCTGACGCCATCACAGGAGCCGTCACCAGGGTGAGCGTAGCCAAGGATGGCGCTCAGGCGAACAACGGATCCGAGCCTTGGTCGGCGATCTCGGCAGATGGGCGCCACGTGGTTTTCTCATCTGAGGCCACAAATCTCGTCCCGGACAATGGCGGCGCCGGCGCGTTCGTGCGCGTGCTGGACGAAAAGCGATAAGGCGTGTGGCGCTTGCGCTCGGCTATCTTAGCGGATCGAGCACGCTGACAAAGCTCGCCACGCACGCCCCGCCCATGTTGTGGACCCAGCCGAGCTTGGCGCCTTCGACCGGTATCTCCCCCGTGTCGCCGCGGACCTGCATTGGGGGATGCCGGTGGGTGGGCGTCTTCGACCTCCACCCGGTTAACGGTACCAGGTACGGCTAGCTCCTCGAATCGAGGGATGAAGCGGATGACCAGAAGCATAACAAACGTCTTCGCGCTTGGCTTAGCCTTTCTCGCCGCAGCTCCTGCCTGGGCAGGCGGGTACACCGAGCGAGTGAGCGTCTCCTCGGGCGGTCAGCAGGCAAATGGCGACAGCGGCAACCTACCCGCCGCGATCTCGCCCGACGGGCGCTTCGTCACGTTTTTCTCTACCGCCAACAATCTGGTGGAAGGGGACACCAACTCCGCGTTCGATGCATTCCTCCGCGACCGTCGGCGGGGCCAGACGGAGCGCGTCAGCCTGAGCTCGACCGGCAAGGAGGGGAACAAGGACTCCTACCCTGGCTCGGTCTCGGCCGACGGCCGGTTCGTCGCGTTCGGCTCCGACGCCGACAATCTGGCCGATGGCGACACCAACGGGGTCATGGATATTTTCGTTCGCGATCGGCGCAACGGCACGACGGAGCGCGTGAGCTTGAACTCGGCGGACGAGGAAGCCAACGGTGCCAGCTTCTATATCACCACGATCTCGGCCAATGGGCGATTCGTCCTCTTTCACTCGGAAGCGACGAATCTGGTGGCGGGAGACAACAACCACGTCTCCGACCTGTTCGTGCGTGATCGGCTCATCGGCAAGACGGGGCGGGTAAGCATTCGGTCCGACGGCCAGGAAGCAAACGGCGAGGCGTCACCTGAGGCCTCGATGTCCGCCGACGGGCGGTTCGTCGCCTTCAGCTCATTCGCCACCAATCTGGTGTCGGCAGCCGACAACGACGTGAGTGACATCTTCGTGCACGACCGGCGCACCGACCGGACGACGTTGGTCAGCAAGGGCGTTGGCGGCCGCCCGCCGGTCGGCTTTGGCAGCATCCAGCCCGCGATCTCTGCTGACGGGCGCTACGCTACGTTCGGCTCGGACGCGGGCAATCTCGATTCGAGCTTGAGGCCAGGCGTCTTCCTCCGCGACCTCTGGACCGGCAAGCTGACGCGGATCAGCGTCAACCCTGCGGGTGACGCAGCAGCAGGCATCCAGTTTGGCATTACGTCGATCTCGCCCGACGGCGGATACGTCGCCTTCTACTCCGATTCTCCCGAGCTGGTGCCGGAGGACACGACCACAACGGCGGATCTCTTCTTGCGCGACTGGCGGGCCGGCAAGACCGAGCTCATCAGCAAGAGCCTGAGCGGCAGCTCCGGCGACCAAACGAGCTACGACACGGCAGTATCGGCGTACGGCCGCTTTGTGGCCTTCGATTCGGCTGCGACCAACCTCGTGGCGGGCGATAGCAACGGCACCTTTGACGTCTTCGTCCGCACGCTGCGCGGCCGATGAGCGGCTGTGTCCAACTCGCGATGAGCCACCCCGATAGAGCGAAAGAGATCTGGCGCGCCTACCGCAGCGGCTCCAGGACGCTGACGTAGCTCGCCACGCACGCCCCGCCCATGTTGTAGACCCCGCCGAGCTTGGCACCCTCGACCTGCATGTCCCCGGCATCGCCGCGCACCTGCATGGCGGTGAGGACGTGCATCGAGACGCCGGTGGCGCCGATCGGGTGGCCCTTGGCCTTGAGGCCGCCGGAGGGGTTGATCGGCAGCCGGCCGCCCTTCTCGGTCCAGCCCTCGAGGATGGCGCGGCTGCCCTGGCCCTGCGGCGCCAGACCCATCGCCTCGTACTCAAGCAGCTCGGCGATGGTGAAGCAGTCGTGGGTCTCGACCAGATCGAGATCGTCCAGGGTCAGCCGCGCCCGGTCGAGCGCCTTGCCCCAGGCCGCGCTGCAGCCCTCGAAGGCCACGATGTCGCGCCGGCTCATCGGCAGGAAGTCGTTGACCTGAGCCCAGGAGCGGAACGCCACGGCCTTCCTCATCCGCAGCGCGGTCTCGACATCGGCCAGGACCAGGGCCGCCGCCCCGTCCGAGACCAGCGAGCAGTCGGTGCGCTTGAGGGGACCCGCGACCAGCGGGTTCTTGTCGGAGATCTGGCGGCAGAACTCGTAGCCGAGATCCTTGCGCATCTGCGCCCAGGGATTGGCGCAGCCGTTCTTGTGGTTCTTGGCCGCGATGGCGGCCAGGGCGTCGGACTGGTCGCCGTGGCGCTGGAAGTAGCTCGCCGCGATCTGTCCGAACACGCCGGCGAACCCGCCCTCGATGGCCTTCTCCTCCGCGACGTAGGAGCATCGCAGCAGCGTGTCGCCGATGGCAGGGCCGGCGAGCTCGGTCATCTTCTCGACCCCGACCACGAGGACGATCCGCGCGGCCTTGCTCTCGATCGCGCGCAGCCCCTGATGGACCGCCGCCGAGCCGGTGGCGCAGGCGTTCTCGACGCGCGTCGCGGGCTTGAAGCGCAAGCTCGGATCCGAGGCCAGGACGAGCGAGCTCGTGAAGTCCTGCGCCACGAACCCGCCATTGAAGTGGCCGAGCCAGATCTCGTCGACGTCCGCGGGCTCGAGGCCGGCGTCCGCGACCGCCCCGCGCGCGGCCTCGACAATCAGGCTCTCGACGTCACGGCCCTCATGCTTGCCGAACGGCAAATGACTCCAGCCGACGATGCAGGCGGTCATGGGGTGGGCTCCGCATTGGGAACATCACGTCATCGTAGGCGGCCGGGCACGGCGCGCAAGCGCGCTGCCCACCGACGGCTACCCGGTCTAGACTGCGCGGATGCTGGTCCCGCTGATCATCGCCTGCGCGCTGTTCATGGAGAATCTCGACTCGACCGTGCTCGCCACGTCGCTGCCGGCGATCGCGCACGATTTCGGCGAGAGCCCCGTCCGGCTCAGCTTCGCGATCACCAGCTACCTGTTCAGCCTCGCGATCTTCATCCCGATCAGCGGCTGGGTGGCCGACCGGTTCGGCGCGCGCAACGTGTTCCGTGGGGCGATCGTGGTGTTCCTCGCCGGCTCGATCCTGTGCGGGCTGAGCGGGACGCTGTGGCAGATGGTCGGCGCCCGCATGCTCCAGGGCATGGGCGGCGCCATGATGGTCCCGGTCGGCCGGCTGGTCCTGCTGCGCTCGGTGGCCAAGGCCGATCTGGTCGCCGCCATGGCCTGGCTGACGGTGCCGGCGCTGATCGGGCCGGTGGTCGGCCCGCTGGTTGGCGGCTTCATCACCACCTACGTCCACTGGCGCTGGATCTTCTGGATCAACGTGCCGATCGCGATCCTCGGCCTCGTTCTGGCCAGCCTGTTCATCCCGGCCCACCGCGAGCCGCCACCGCCTCCGTTCGACCGGGCGGGGTTCGGGCTGACGGCGGTCGGCCTCGTCGGCTTGATGTTCGGCTTCGAGACGGTCGGTCGGGACATCGTGCCGGTCTGGGCCAGCGGCCTGCTGCTTGGCCTGGGCGCGCTCTGCACCACGCTCTATGTGCTGCATGCGCGCCGGTCCCGGCACCCGGTGCTGGAGTTGCGCCTGCTCGGTGTGCCCACCTTCCGGGCCTCCGTCCTGGGCGGGTTCCTGTTCCGCATGGGCATCGGCGCCTTGCCCTTCCTCCTGCCACTCATGCTGCAGGCCGGCTTCGGCCTCTCCGCGTTCGAGTCGGGGCAGCTCACCTTCGCCGCCGCGCTCGGCGCGCTCACTATGAAGCTGGTGGCGAAGCCGATCCTGCGCCGGTTCGGCTTTCGCCGGGTGCTGATCGGCAACGCATTGCTCAGCGGCCTCTCGCTCGGCGCGATCGCGCTGTTTCGGCCCGAGACATCGCACGCCGTGATTCTTGCCGTCCTTCTGACCGGCGGCTTCTTCCGCTCGCTGCAGTTCACCAGCATCAACACGCTGGGCTATGCCGACATCGATCCGCAGCGGATGAGCCGTGCCACGAGCTTTTCCAGCATGGCGCAGCAGCTCTCGCTCAGCGCCGGCGTCGCCAGCGGCGCCATCATCCTCCACCTGACGATGGCCGCGCGTGGCGGCGGCGCCCTGCTCGCCGCCGACTTCGAGCCCGCCTTCCTGGCCGTCGGCCTCGCGGCCGCGCTCTCGGGCCTGATCTATCTGCGGCTGCCGGCCGACGCCGGTGCCGAGGTCAGCGGGCACGGCGCCGCCACGGTGCGTCAGGCGCGGTAGTCCGGCTCCTCCCGGTCGAGGATGCGGCGGTAGGCGCCGAAGAGCCGCTGCGCCAGGCCGTCATACTCCTGCATGTGCTGCTGCGCGGTCCGGCGCTGTACGTCCTCCGGGATCGTGCGCAGGGCATGGCCGCCCGAAGCCGCCAGCACCTGGGCCTGGGCCGCGCGCTCGAGATAGTAGAGGTCGGTGAACGCCTCGGCGACGTTGCGGCCGGTGACGATGACGCCGTGGCTCGCGAGCATCAGCGCGCTGGCGTTGCCCAGCTTGGCCGCGATCCGATCGCCCTCCGAGCCGTCCAGGGCGAGCCCGCCATAGTCGTCGTCATAGGCAAGGCGCCCATAGAAGATCAGCGCGTTCTGCTCGCACATCTCCAGCCGGCCCTCGCGGCGCAGGGTCAGCGCGGTGGCGTAGGGCATGTGGGTGTGCAGGACGCAGGTGGCGTGCGGTGCTTTCAGGTGGATGCGGGAGTGGATGAAGAAGGCCGTGGGCTCGACCGTGTTGTCGCCCTCGAGCACGTTCCCCGCGGCGTCGCACAGCACCAGCGAGGAGGCGGTGATCCCCGACCAGTGCCAGCCATAGGGGTTGATCAGGAAGCGGTCGCCGCGCGCGATCCCATCCTCGTCGGCCACCGCCAGCGAGAAGTGGTTGCAGACCCCTTCGTGCAGGCCGAGCCGTGCTGCCCAGCGCAGCGCGCAGGCGAGATCGATCCGCTGCTGCTGCAGGCTGTCGCCCATGCGCTTCTCCCCGGCCGGCGCCGCGAATCTCGGCCGTCACGCGACTTGCCAGCCATTCCGGCACGGGGCAAGGGTGCCCGACCATGATCCGGACCTGCGGCGTGCTCATCGGCAAGGCCGGCCCGATCTACGCCAACGACTGCAATGGCTGCCTGTCGATCATGGAATGGGATGACTGAAGAGGCGCCCGGAACGCAGGTGGAAGGCGGCATCGGCGGCGGCGCTCAGCAACCGTTGTTGCGCTCACTTCTGCCTTGGGTCCTGCCAGCTGGTTCTGGCCTTGAGCATGGCGTTGAGGGTGACGAGCATTTTGCGCATGAGGGCGGCGAGGGCGAGCTTGGGCGGCTTGCCTTTGGCGGTGAGCTGGGCGTAGCGGGCTTTGAGCAGGCTCTTGTCGGTCTTGAGGCTGGCGAGGACGGCCATGTCGAGGGCGTTGCGGACCTGGCCGCGGCCGCCCTTGATGACGCGGCGGTGCTCGCGCAGGCCGCTGTCCTTGGCGATGGGGGCGAGGCCGGCGAGGGCTGCGACCTTGCGCCGGTCGAGGGTGCCGAGCTCGGGCAGCTCGGCCAGCAGGGTGGCGGCGAGGATCGGGCCGCAGCCGGGCATCGAGGTCAAAAGGGCGAAGTCGGCGGCGAGCGCCGCGTCCGCCGCGATCCGCGCGCGCAGGAGCGCCAGCAGCGCCTTGGCCTCTTCCCGCAGGAAGGTGAGCGCCTGCTCCACCCGCGCCCGTACGGCCGGGCTGGTCAGATGCTCGAGCTGCTGCTTGCGGACGGTGATCTCGTCGACCAGCTGGCGGCGCCTGTCAGCTCCGCTGACATCCCTCCGGGGGATCGGGCCGGAGGCCCGATGGCCAGGGTCTCGCGCAGCTCCAGGCGGGCCGGGTCGGGCAGAGGCGTGGCGGCCGGGCGCATCACCGCGCCATAGCGGGCGATCAGCCTGGCATCGACCCGGTCGGTCTTGGCTTCCAGGCCCATGCCGCGGGCGAAGTCGCGCACCCGCCCTCCGGCGCCGCCGGCGCCGGCCGCTGCGCGGACGGATCGAGCGCTCTGCGCTCGATGGGTTGACGATCGCGGCCAGAACACCCTGGGCCACCAGCTCGCGGTGGGCGGTGCGCTCATAGCCGCCCGATGCCTCCATCACCACCAGGCAGCCGGTACGGTCGCCGAGGATCTGAAGGAACTTGCCGATCCCGGCCGGATCATTGCCGACGCGAAGCCGTCTGCCGGTGGCCGGCAGGTAGCCGTCCAACCAGGCCTTGCTGACGTCCAG
>JBGAKU010000091.1:0-19388 GCA_044224255.1 Geminicoccaceae bacterium | reverse complement strand
CGCCGAGCGACGCCCGGCCGAATCGCGGTGACGCTGGGCGGGGACGGCGTCGCCTGGCTCGACGGCGAGCGGCTGCGACGTATACCGGCATTCCCGGTCCGCGCCGTCGACACGCTGGGCGCCGGCGACGTGTTCCACGGCGCGCTGGCGCTGGCGCTGGGCGAGGGCCGCCCCTGGCCGGATGCCCTGCTCTTCGCCTCGGCCGCCGCCGCGGTGAAGTGCAGCCGGCCGAGCGGGCGCGGCTCATTCCCGACCCGCGAGGACGTGGCGGCCCTGATGCGAACCCGCTCGTGACCGGCCTCAGCGCGGGCAAGCTGCGCAGCCTGCGGCGCCTGGCCGATCCGGCGGGCTTCTTCACCATGCTCGCGGTCGACCAGCGCGCGCCGATCATGGGGCGGATCGAGGCGGTCCACGGCCGGGTGGTCGATGCGGAGGTCGCGGCGGTCAAGCGCGCGCTGCTCGCGGCGCTGGCGCCCGCCGCCTCGGCCGTGCTGTGCGACCCGATCTGGGCCTATCCCTTCGGCCACGAGCTGGTGGCGCCGGGCCAGGGCCTGATCGTGACCCTCGAGGATCACCGCCACGAGGATGGGCCGGGCGGACGCCGGACCCGGGCGATTCCCGGCTGGTCGGTCGAGAAGATCAAGCGCATGGGCGCCGACGGGGTGAAGGTGCTGGCCTACTACCGGCCGGACGCAGCACCCGAGGTGGTCGTCCACCAGCAGGCCTTCGTCCGCACGGTAGGTGCCGCCTGCCGCCGATTCGACCTTCCCTTCGTGCTGGAGCTCCTGGTGCATCCGCTCGCCGGCGCAGCGCAGGACCCGATCGAGGATCCGGCGCGGCGGGCGGAGCTGGTGCTGGCGAGCGTGCGCACCTTCGCTGCGCCCGAGTTCGAGGTCGACCTGTTCAAGCTGGAGAGCCCGGTCGCGTCGGCGGCACTGCCCGACCCTGAGGCAGCCGAGGCCACGTCCGTCCAGGCTTTGTTCGACGAGCTCGGCCGGGCGGCCGGCCGCCCCTGGGTCCTGCTCTCGGCCGGCGCCACGGCCGCGGACTTCCAGCGTGCGCTGACCTTCGCCCTGCGTGCCGGCGCCAGCGGCTTCCTCGCCGGCCGGGCGATCTGGTGGCAGGCCTACCAGCACTATCCCGACCTCGAGGCGATGGCGACGGCGCTGCAGGCCGATTCCCTGCCCTATCTGCGCCGGCTCGGGTCGATCACGGCAGCCCAGGGGCGCCCATGGCGCGGCGGGGCGATGGCCGATGCCGGGCTCGACTTCCCCCGGCGCTACGGCGACATGGGATGACGCGGCCGCTGCTCGCGGTCGTGCCGCTCTCGCGGCCGGGTCGCGAGCTGGCGCGCGCCGCGTCTCTGCGCCGGGCGGCATTCGCTCTGCTGGAGGGGCTGCCGATCGACCTCACCGGCCCCCGCGCGCTCTATCTCGACACGGCGGGCCAGCGGCGCGCGGCGCGCGCCCTGGCCGAGGCCCGGCCCGATCACCTGCTGTTCCTGCAGCTCACCTTCACGCCACCGGCGCCGACGGTCCGGATCGCCCGGGCGGTCGGCGCTCCGGTGCTGCTCTGGGGCTTCCCAGACCCGGAGGGTGAGGCGGGCCTTGGCTCGATCGAGGGCATCGACGCTGCGGCAGGGGCCCTGGAGCGTGCGGGCATCACCTGCACGTGCCTGCGCGCCCGCCCTGAGGATCCGGCCGCGAGCAGCTTCCTTGCGAGCCTGCTCGAGGGTGGTCGGCTATGATCCGTGCCGCGCCGCAGTCGCATGCTGAGCCTGGGGAGGCGGATTCGATGGACCGGCTGGTGATCGGGGTCGATGTCGGGACCGGCAGCGCCCGAGCGGGCGTGTTCGACGCAGAGGGCCGCTGCCTCGGCCGGGCCGAGCGGCCGATCCGGATGGTCCGGCCACTGCCCGACCATGCCGAGCACGAGTCGGAGGATATCTGGCGTTGCGTCTGCGCCTCGGTGCGCGAGGCGGTCGAGCGCGCCGGAATCGATCCGGCGGCCGTCGCGGGCATCGGCTTCGACGCCACCTGCTCGCTCGTGGTCCGTGACCGGGACGGCGCGCCGCTCTCGGTGTCGAGCTCGGGCGAGCCCGGCCTCGACACGATCGTCTGGCTCGACCATCGCGCGGTGGCCGAGGCCGAGGAGTGCACGGCCAGCGGCCATCGGGTGCTCGCCCATGTCGGCGGCGTCATGTCGCCCGAGATGGAGATCCCCAAGCTGATGTGGCTGCAGCGCCATCGCCCCGACGTCTGGGCGCGCGCCGGCCTGTTCCTCGACCTCGCCGACTACCTGACCTGGCGCGCCAGCGGCAGCACCGCGCGCTCGGAGTGCACCGTCACCTGCAAATGGACCTATCTCGCCCATGAGGCCGAGGGCTGGCAGGCCGACTTCCGCGCCGCGCGCGGCGTCGGCGACCTGCTGGAGCGCGGCGGCCTGCCTCGCCGGGCCTCGCCGATCGCCAGCGATCTCGGCCCCCTCACCGCCGAGGCGGCAGCACGGCTCGGCCTGACCACGGGCTGCCGGGTCGCGGTCGGCCTGATCGACGCCCATGCCGGTGCGCTCGGCGTGCTGGGTGCTGCGGCCGCGGAGGGCCCAACGGCGCTCGACCGGCAGATCGCGATGATCGCCGGCACCTCGACCTGCCACATGGCGCTCTCGGCCGAGGCGCGGCCCGTGCCCGGCGTCTGGGGCCCCTATCTCGGCGCGGTCCTGCCCGGCCTGTGGCTGGAGGAGGCGGGCCAGTCGGTCTCGGGTGCCTTGCTCGACCACGTGGTGGCCCTGCACTCGGCCTCGGCCGCGCTCGAAGGCAACCCGCACGCCGCCCTGGTCGCGCGCATCGGCGAGCTGCGCGCCGCGGAGGGCGAGGCCTTCGCGCGTGGCCTGCACGTCCTGCCGGACTTCCACGGCAACCGCTCGCCGCTCGCCGACCCCCATGCGACCGGCGTGATCAGCGGCCTGACCATGGACCGCTCGGTCGACGGGCTGGCCAGGCTCTACTATCGCACCGCGGTCGCGGTAGCACTCGGCACGCGCCACATTCTCGATGCGCTGAACGCGCAGGGCTGGCGGATCGACACCCTCAACGTCGCCGGCGGCCACACCAAGAACCCGCTCCTGATGGAGCTCTACGCCGACACCACCGGCTGCCGCGTGGTCGAGCCGGTCGAGGACGCGGTGCTCCTGGGCTCGGCCATGACCGCGACCGTGCCCGCCGGTCTGCACCCCTCGCTCGCGGCGGCTGCCGCCGCGATGAGCCGGGCCGCCCGCGTCCGCGAGCCCGACCCGAGCCGGCGCGCCGGCTTCGACCGCGACTACAGCACCTTCCTGCTGATGCACGAGCAGCGGCGCGCGCTGGAGGCGGTGTAACCCCATGGCGCTCGACCTCGACCGGCTGCGGGCCGAGACGCCGGGCGTCCGGCACCGCGCGCATCTCGACAATGCCGGGGCAGCGCTCATGGCACGGCCGGTGCTCGACGCGATGACCGGC
Source organism: Geminicoccaceae bacterium (assembly GCA_044224255.1). Taxonomy (GTDB): domain Bacteria; phylum Pseudomonadota; class Alphaproteobacteria; order Geminicoccales; family Geminicoccaceae; genus Benzoatithermus. Next base: position 15,892 of record JBGAKU010000091.1, on the reverse strand, counting down.
TACCTGCAGCGCGAGGCCGAGATCGGCGGCTACGAGGCCGCAGCCGAGCAGGCGGAGCGTCTGGATGGCGTCTACGCCAGCGTCGCCCGCCTGATCGGGGCGCAGCGCGAGGAGATCGCCCTGCTTGAGAACGCCACCGTCGCCTGGCAGCTGGCGTTCTACTCCCTCGCCGCCGACTTCCAGCCCGGCGACCGGGTCCTGACCACGCGTGCCGAGTACGCCGCCAACTACGTCGCCTATCTGCAGACGGCGCGGCGGCGCGGGATCGTGATCGACGTCATCCCCGACGATGCCGACGGCGTGCTCGATCCCGCCGCCCTGCGCGCGATGCTGGACGAGCGGGTGCGGCTGATCGCGATCACCTGGGTCCCGACCAATGGCGGGCTGGTCAACCCCGCCGCCGAGGTCGGCCGGATCGCGCGTGGGGCCGGCATCCCCTACCTGCTCGACGCCTGCCAGACCGTCGGCCAGATGCCGGTCGACGTCGACGCGTTGGGCTGTGATCTCTTGTCCGCCACCGGCCGCAAGTTCCTGCGCGGGCCGCGCGGCACCGGCTTCCTCTACGTCCGCAAGGCGCTCCTGGAGCGGCTCGAGCCCGCCATGATCGACCACTTCGGCGCACCCTGGGTGGCACCGGACCGCTACCGTCTGCGTGAGGATGCGCGCCGCTTCGAGACCTGGGAGAACAGCTACGCCGCCCGCCTCGGTCTCGGCGTCGCCGCCGACTATGCCCTGGCGCTCGGTCTGGACGCGATCGAGTTGCGCTGCCGGGCGCTGGCGGATCGGCTGCGCGACGGCCTGAAGGCCATCCCGGGCGTCACGTTGCACGATCTCGGCCCGAAGCCCTGCGCCATCGTCAGCTTCTCGGTCACCGGAATCGACGCCCAAGCGATCAAGGCCCGTTGTGCCGCCACCGGCGTGAACGTCAGCACCTCGAGCCCCGCCAGCACCCTGCTCGACGCGACCGCGCGCCAGCTGCCTCCGGTCGTGCGCGCCTCACCGCACTACTACAACACCGAGGAGGAGCTGGAGCGGCTGCTGGCGGTCGTGCGCGGGCTCGGCTGACGCCGTTCAGGCGGCGACCGCACGCATGAACTCCGCCAGCTTCGTCTCGTCGAGCCGGCCCTCGGTGCGCAGGCCGGTGCAGAGGTCGACCGCGAACGGGCGCACCGCGGCGATCGCCCCGCCGACATTGGCCGGCGTCAGGCCGCCGGCGAGGATCACCGGCACGGGCGAGGCCTCGGCGATGCGACGGCTGATCGACCAGTCGTGAACCTTGCCGGTGCCGCCCAGGGTCCGGACCGGCGCATCCGGCTCGCCGCTGTCGAGCAGGAGCGCGTCGACCCGGGCAGCCAGGGCCAGGGCTTCCGCGATCGTGGCCTCCCCGGTGACATGGACGACCTGCACGATCTTCAGGGCCGGGAGCTCGCGCCGCAGCAGCGCGTAGGCGGCCGAATCCACGGCGTCCACGATCTGCACCACGCTCGGCGTCACCTCCCGGCACTGCGCCAGCAGCTCCTCGGGCTCGGTGGCCGAGCTGAGCAGGAAGCTCGCGACCGGCGGCGGCACGCTGCGGGCGATCCGCCCGGCGGTCTTGAGGTCGATGATCCCGGTGCCGCTCGGCATCGGCCCGACCAGCCCCAGCGCGTCGGCGCCGTGACGGATCGCGAGCGCGGCCGCCTCGGGCGTCTCGATGCAGCAGATCTTCACCCGGACGCGCAACGCAGAAATCCTCGTCCTAGAGCGTTTCTGCGAGGAGCGGAAACGCTCTGCCTCAAGTAGGCCAAGGGCCGATAGGCCCAGGAATGCCAGAGTGTGTTCGGTCAAGCCGAACACACTCTGGCGGCCGCCGGGGCCGCGATTGCCAGTGTCCCGGCGCTCCTTTAAGCCTGCAAGCCACTCCCTGCACAACGGTGGTTCCGCATGTCCAATCTCGTCGTCGTCGGCCACCCGTTGGTGCAGCACAAGCTGACCCTGATGCGGACCAGCACGACTCCTGTGGCCGAGTTCCGCCGGCTGGTGCGCGAGGTGGCGCTTCTGATCGGCTACGAGATCACCCGGGACCTGCCGCTGACCTCGGTCCAGATCGAGACCCCGCTCGAGCCGATGCGCGCACCCCTGCTCGCCGGCAAGAAGGTCTGCCTGATCTCGATCCTGCGCGCCGGCAACGGCCTGCTCGACGGGATGCTCGACCTGATGCCCTCCGCCCGCGTCGGCCATGTCGGCCTCTACCGCGATCCCGCGACGCTCAGGCCGGTCGAGTACTACTACAAGGTTCCGGTCGACATCGCCGAGCGGCCGGTGATCGTGGTCGATCCGATGCTCGCCACCGCCAACTCCGCCGTGGCGGCCGTCGACCGGATCAAGCGCGACGGGGTCACCGACATCAAGCTCGCCTGCCTGCTCGCCGCCCCCGAGGGCGTCGCGCGCATGGCCGAGGCACATCCCGACGTCACCGTCTACACGGCCGCCGTCGACCGCGAGCTGAACGACCACGGCTACATCCTGCCGGGCCTGGGCGACGCCGGCGACCGGATCTACGGCACCCGCTGAGCCCGCGCCGTTAACCATGCGCTAAACCGGCTGCCCTAGCGTGTCGCCCGTTCCTTCTGGGGTGCGGCGATGCGGCAGGGTATTGGATGCGTGCTGGCCGAGCGGCGGCCCGGCAGCCTGGACGAGCTCCGGCGCGGGCTGGAAGGCTGGCGCTTCGCCTGCCAAGGCATCGCCATCGACGGTCTTGCGGCGGCGGCCCTGCCGGCCGGCGCGCTCCTGCTGATCGAGCTCGGCGGCGACACGCCGCCGCGGCTCGCCGCCGAGGTCGCGGCGCATCGTTCGGCTGGTGGCGTCTCCCTGGCGCTGTGCGATCAGGCGGACGCCAGGGCGCTGTCGGTGGCGGCCTCGCTGGCGGTCGACGACATCCTGGCCACACCGGTCGATCCGGTCGAGCTGGTGCGGCGGCTGCAGAGCCTCGCGAGCCTGGGCGAGCTCATTCAGGAGCGGCGGCTGCGGGACGAGCTGTTCGCCGCCTATCTGCCCCGCAAGCCACCGGCGAGCGACGTGCCGGAACTGTTCCCCGAGCCGCCGCGGATCGCCCTGATCGGCGGTGCTGCCGCGCATCGGGTCGCCGTCCTCGAGGCGCTGCCGCCGGCACGGATCTCCTATCTCGACGACGCCGCCCAGCTCGGCGCGCTCGCCCATCACGAGGCGGCGCGGCTGGTGGTCGTCACCCGGCCCGACCAGATCGGCCCCGCGCTCGAGCGGCTCGAGGCCGCGGCTGGCGAGCCGCCGGTCCTGGTCGCCGCGCATGCCGGCCCGCCCCTGGCGCTCGAGCTGCCGCCGGCCGTCGAGCTCCTGCCCCTGCCGGCCCCGATGCCGGTGGCACGGGCGCGGCTCGCGGTGGCCTTACGGATGGCCGAGCTGCGCGCCGGCCTGCGCCGTCCGCCCTTCGGCCACGCGACCGGTCTCCTGCTGGACAGCCTGACGGGCCTGTTCAATCAGGGCGCATTTCTCGACTATCTGCGCTGCACCGGCGCCGACCGGGCCCTGATCGGGCTCGAGATCGACCGGCTGGAGGAGCTGAACGCCACGGCGGGCTATGCCGCAGGCAATCGCGCGCTGGCGCGGCTCGGACGCAATCTGGCGCACTGCGTGCGCGCGACCGATCTCGCCGGACATCTGGGTGGCGGCCGGTTCGCCGTAGCGGTCGCCGCCGCGAACCGGCCGCAGCTGGAGCGGCTGCGCTGCCGGCTCGAGATCACCGTTGCCGAAGGCGAGCCCTGGCAGGCTGTGACCGCCACGGAATCGGTACCGGTGCATGGCGCGCCCGCGCAGCGCCTGGCCCGCCTGTTCGGCGATCTACGGCGGCTGCGTCGGGCGGCGTGAGCGGGCTCAGGCCAGGTACTGGCCGCCGTTGGCAGAAATGGTCGAGCCGGTGATGAAGCCAGCCTCGTCGCCGGCGAGGAACACCACGCAGCGGGCCACCTCCTCGGGCTCGCCGAGGCGGCCGACCGGGATCTGCGGCACGATGCGCTCGTTCAGGATCTTCTCGTCGATCGCGCGCACCATCTCGGTGCCGATATAGCCCGGGCAGATCGCGTTGACCGTGATCCCGGCACGCGCGCCCTCCTGCGCCAAAGCCTTGGTGAAGCCGATGTCGCCGGCCTTGGCCGCCGAGTAGTTCACCTGGCCGGCCTGGCCCTTCTGGCCGTTGACCGAGGAGATGTTGATGATCCGGCCGAACTTCCGGTCGCGCATCCCCGGCCAGATCGGGTGGGTCATGTTGAAGATGCCGTTCAGGTTGGTCGAGAGGACCTCCTGCCACTGCTCCCGGCTCATGCGATGGAACATCGCGTCGCGCGTGATGCCGGCATTGTTGACCAGCACGTCGATCGGCCCGACCTCGGCCTCGACCTGCTTGATCCCGGCGGCGCAGGCGTCGTAGTCCGCGACGCTCCACTTGAAGACCGGGATGCCGGTCTCGCTCTTGAAGCGCTGCGCCGCCTCGTCGTTGCCGGCATAGTTGGCGGCGACCTTGTAGCCGCCGCCTGCAGCGCCTTGGAGACGGCGGCACCGATGCCGCGGCTGCCGCCCGTGACCAACGCAACCCGAGCCATAGCGTTATCCTTCCCAGATCAGATACAGGCCGCCACGGGCGGTTGACCCCGCCCGTAGCTAGCCAAGCCTTCGTTCGTCAGCCGCGCTCGACGCAGAGGGCGATGCCCATGCCGCCGCCGATGCACAGGGTGGCGAGGCCCTTCTTGGCGTCGCGCTTGCCCATCTCGTGCAGCAGGGTCACCAGCACCCGGTTGCCCGAGGCGCCGATCGGGTGGCCGAGCGCGATCGCCCCGCCGTTCACGTTCACCTTGCCCAGATCCCAGCCCATGTCCTTGTTCACGGCGATGGCCTGGGCGGCGAAGGCCTCGTTGGCCTCGACCAGGTCGAGGTCGTCGATTCCCCAGCCGGCCTTCTCCAGCGCCTTGCGCGAGGCCGGGATCGGGCCCGTGCCCATGATCGCCGGGTCGACGCCGGCCTGGGCCCAGGAGACGATGCGCGCGATCGGCGTCAGGCCGCGCCGGCTCGCCTCGTCGGCGGTCATCAGAACGACGGCGGCGGCGCCGTCGTTGATGCCCGAGGCGTTGCCGGCGGTCACCGTGCCGTCCTTGCTGAATGCGGGGCGCAGCTTGGCCATGCCGTCGAGCGTGGCGCCGAAGCGGGGATACTCGTCGGTGTCGACCACCACGTCGCCCTTGCGGGTCTTGATGGTGACCGGCGTGATCTCGTCCTTGAACCGGCCGCCCGTGACCGCGGCCTCGGCCTTGTTCTGCGAGCCGACCGCGAACTTGTCCTGCTCCTCGCGGGTGATCTGCCACTTCTGGGCGACGTTCTCCGCCGTCGTGCCCATGTGATAGCCCTGGAACGCGTCGAGCAGGCCATCCCTGAGCATGGTGTCGAGGAACTCGACCGAGCCCATCTTGGTGCCGTTGCGCAGATGGGCGACATGGGGAGCCATGCTCATGCTCTCCTGGCCGCCCGCGACGACGATCGAGGAATCGCCGCTCAGGATCGCCTGGTAGCCCAGGGCCACCGACTTCAGGCCGGAGCCGCACAGGATGTTGACGCCATAGGCCGGCACCTCCTTGGGCACGCCGGCATGGATCGAGGCCTGGCGGGCCGGGTTCTGGCCCTGATTGGCGGTCAGGATCTGCCCGAGGATGACCTCGGACACCTCGCCAGCGTCGACCTTGGCCCGCTCGAGCGCGCTCTTGATCACGGTCTGCCCGAGATAATGCGCCGGAACGCTGCTCAGGGCTCCGTTGAACGAGCCCACGGGCGTCCGCGTGGCGCTGACGATCACGACGTCGGGCATGAGACTTCCCCCAAAATCCACCTGCGCCACCCTACCGGCCTATCCGATGGGCCGCAACGCGCGCACGGCGCGGCGGCCCGTCCAGGCCGCGGGCGACGGTGCTGGCACGCTCGGGCGCACCGGGCTAGGCGCGATTCGCCGCAGCCATGCGGTCAGGAATTGCCGAAGCTCGCTCTCGGCCCCCTCGCCGACGTGGCCGGCCGCGGGACGCCGCATGCCCAGGACCCTGGGCTCTCGAGTGTGACCCCGGGGACGAGGCCGGGCGGCACGCGCGGCGCCGTTAGGGCTTTGTTCATGTCTATCCGGAATGCTGCGTCGTGAAGTCCAACCTCCCCGGGAGTTCCGCAATGCGGACGCTTTATCGCTTCCTCAAGGATGAAAGCGGCGCCACGGCCATCGAGTACGGCCTGATCGCCGCCCTGGTCTCGGTCGTGATCATCGCCGGCCTGAATGCGCTCGGCCCAAGCCTCCGCGACACCTTCTGCGGTATCTCCGCGGATCTTGGTGGCGAAGGCTGCTGAGCCGGATCTGGCACCTGAGCGCTTCCTCGCCGGTCGCCTGTCGGTCGGCGGGGAAGCCGCTCGTTTATGCTGGTCCGATGACCTCCCGCGATACGATGAACGACGATCGCCCATGATCGAGTACTTTGCCTCGGCGCTGCTGGCACTCCTGACGTTCGCCGCTTGGTGGGATCTCCGCGTCCACCGCATCCCGAACGCTCTTCCCTTGGCGGTGGTCGCGCTGTGGATCGGTGCCTTGGCACTTGGTGCGTGTGGGCCTCCGCTCGCCGGCTTCGCGACCGGCGCCACATTGCTGGCCGCCGGTATCGCGGTCTGGCGCTTCGGCTGGCTCGGCGGTGGCGATGTCAAGCTCATCGCCGCGCTCGGCCTCTGGGCCGGACCCGCGAACGTCGATGCGCTCCTGCTCGGCACCGCCCTGGCCGGCGGTGGGCTCGCTTTGGCGGCCTATGCCTGCGCCAAGCTGCTCGAATCACCCGCGTTTCTGTACGCATACGCCGTCGCCGGCCGGCTGTTGCCGCCGATAGCCGGCATGCCGGGTCTGACGGCTTGGCGGGCGCACGGCCTGCCCTACGGCGTCGCCGTCGCCGCTGGCGGCGGCTGGCTCGTCCACCGGCTGCTCGCAGCCTGACCGACCTGGGAGACCGGAGTTGCGCCGAGTCGTCCTTCCCCTCGTCGCCCTGCTCCTGGCCGGTGCGGCGACCTTCGTGGCGCGCGGCTGGCTCGAGCGCGAGCAGCGCGCTGGACCCATCGCCGAGCCCGCCCAGCCGCAGATCGCGAAGGCCGTCCTCGTCGCCGGAGCCGATCTCGCGGTCGGCTCCTTCGTTCAGGCCGACTCGCTCCGCTGGCAGGACTGGCCGGATGTCGGCCTGCCGGCCAGCTACTATGTCCGTGGGCAGGCCGACGAGCAGGCGCTCGTGGGCGCCGTCGTGCGCCGGCCGCTGGCCGTCGGCGAGCCCTTGACGCCGGCCGCGGTCGTCAAGCCCGGTGAGCGGGGCTTCCTCGCGGCCGTGCTCGAGCCCGGCATGCGCGCGATCTCGGTGCCGATCGACGAGGCGGCCGGCAATGCCGGGCTCGTGCTCCCCGGCGACCGGGTCGACCTCGTCCTGACCCAGACCATCAGCGCCGAAGGCGATCCCGCCGGCGCCCGCCGGGTCAGCGAGACCGTGCTCGAGGACCTGCGCGTGATCGCCATGGGCCGCCGGCTCTCGAGCGGCGAGGGCGAGGAGGGCCAGGCGAGCCGCACGGCGACCCTGGAGGCGCCGCCGGACGCGGTCGAGAAGGTTGCCCTCGCGAACGAGCTCGGCAAGCTCGCCCTCAGCCTGCGCAGCCTCGCCACCACCGACCACGACACGGGCGAGTCCCGCCTGCGCCGCCTGACCTGGGACACCGAGGCCAGCCCGGCGCTGCGCCCGGAGAACCAGCAGCGCACCACGCTCACGGTGATGCGCGGTGACAAGGTCGAAGCGGTCAACATCCGCCGTGGAGCGGGATCATGAGCTGCCGCATGTTCCGGCGCGCCCGCCATGTCCTGGCACGCGCGCTCGTTCTGGCCGGCCTCGCCGCTTCGTTCGCGGCCGCGGTCACGACGGCACCGCACGCGGAGACGGTCTTCGGGCCGGCGAGCGATCTCGTGCTCGAGATCCGCAAGGGGCAGCTGATCCGGCTCGACCGGCCGGCCGCGGCGGTGTTCGTGGCCGATCCCGAGGTCGCCGACGTGCAGGCGCACTCGCCGACCCTGGTCTACGTCTTCGGCCGCCGCAGCGGCACGACCACCCTCTACGCCGTCGACGAAGGCGAGCAGGTCCTGCTCAGCCGCAACGTGGTGGTCGAGCATCACCTCTCCGGCCTGCAGGAGGTGATCCGCGAGATAGCACCGGACAGCCGCATCGAGGTGCGCTCGGTCGACGGCGGGATCATCCTCGACGGTGCGGTCGGCGACGCGGCCAAGGCCCAGGAGCTGCGCGAGGTCGCCGGCCGCTATCTCGGCGAGAACGAGACCCTGATCAACCGCATGACGGTCACCGCCCCGACCCAGGTCAATCTTCGGGTGCGGGTCGCCGAGGTCTCGCGCGAGGTCACCAAGCTGTTCGGCATCAACTGGGAAGGCGTGTTCAGTCCCGGCGACTTCCTGTTCGGCCTCGCCACCGGCCGCGCCTTCACCACGGCCGGTGGCTTCCCGCTGAACCGCTTCGCGGACCCAGCCGGCGTCGGAAACTCCTTTTTCGGCAACTACAGCAACGGCGACGTCAGCATCAATGGCATCGTCGACGCGCTCGAGCGCGAGGGCTTGGTCAACGTCCTGGCCGAGCCCAACCTGACCGCGCTGTCGGGCGAGACCGCGAGCTTCCTCGCCGGCGGCGAGTTTCCCGTGCCGGTCGGCCAGGATGACGACAACAACATCGAGATCCAGTTCAAGCAGTTCGGCGTCAGCCTCGCCTTCACGCCGACCGTGCTGGGTGCCGGCCGCATCAGCATGCGCGTCCGGCCGGAGGTGAGCGACCTCAGCGACAAGGGTGCGATCAAGCTCAACGATCTCGTGATCCCAGCGCTCTCGACGCGGCGTGCGGAGACCACGGTCGAGCTCGGCAGCGGGCAGAGCTTCGCGATCGGCGGCCTGATCTCCAACAGCACCCGCAACAATCTCGACAAGGTGCCGGGCCTCGGCGACGTGCCGGTGCTCGGGCCGCTGTTCCGCTCGACCAGGTTCCAGCGCAGCGAGTCCGAGCTCGTGATCATCGTCACGCCCTATCTCGTCGCCCCGGTCGGCGGGGCGCGGCTCGCGACCCCACGCGACGGGCTCGAGGATCCGAGCGACCTGCAGCGCCTGATCGAGGGCCGCCTCGCGCGCCGATCGGTCGTGCCGGGACAGCAGCCCGCACTCTCCCTCGACCGCCGCCGCCTGGTCGGCCCCGCCGGCTTCATGCTGGACTGAGGAGCGCTCGATGACCTCGCCCCACCTCGATGCCGTCCGGCGGCGAATCGTCCGCTGCCTCGGCGGCGGCGCGCTCGCCCTGGCCGCGGCCTGCGCGCCGCTCGAGCCGCCGCCGCAGCCGGCGCTGCCCCAACCGCAGACGGTCGCCGTCGAGTACGGCCACCGAGTCGCGTTCGCGACCGACCGGGCCGAGCTGTCGCGGGGCGAGGCGGCGCGTCTGCAGCGGTTCCTGGCCGGGCTGCCGCCGGATCGGCACCTCTCCGCCCGGATCGTCGGGCATGCGGATCAGCGGGCCTCGGCCGCCTACAATGATGCGCTCTCCGCCCGTCGCGCCCAGAGCGTGGCCGCCGTCCTGCGCTCGGCGGGCATCGATCCGGTCTCGATCACGCTCGTGCCGCTTGGCGAGCGGCTGGCCATCGCGCCGGCGGGCGACGGTGCCGGTCTCGCCCGCGATCGCCAGCTCGAGGTGCTGGTCGCGACCGCCGACGTGGTGCTGCCCGGCTGCCCCGACTGGTCGCGCGATCCGGGCTACGACCCACGCAACGAGGCCATGAGCAATCTGGGCTGCGCCAATGCGGTCAATCTCGGGCTGATGGTCGCGGATCCGAACGACCTCGCGATGGGCACCCCCACCGCGTCTGCCGACGCCGCCCGCGAGGCGGAGGCGATCGTCCGCTACCGCACCGACAAGGTGAAGGCGCTCGAGGCGGAGGTGTTCCAGTGATCCGGACCCTGAGCGCGCCGGAAGCCGGTGCCGCGACCCAGGAGCAGCGTCAGTTCCGCGCCTTCGTCAAGGACGACGCCACCCGTCAGGTCGTCGACCAGGTGGTGGGCGAGCTCGCGATCGCCAGCGCCTCGGTCCACAAGGGCGGCATCGCCGAGGCGACCCGGATGCTGGGGGAGCAGCGCTCGCCGCGTCTTCTGGTCGTCGACATCTCGGGCGTCGAGCTGCCCCTCTCGGCCGTCAACGAGCTGGCGGAAGTCTGCGAGCCGGGCGTGACCGTGATCGCGATCGGCGACCGCAACGATGTCGGGCTCTTCCGCGATCTCGTGAACAACGGTGTCAGCGACTATCTGGTGAAGCCGATCTCGCCGACGCTGATCCAGAAGTCCCTGCTCAACGTGGTCGAGAGCGCCACGCAGGGCCGGCAAAGCGACCGGCGCGGCCGGCTCGTCGCCGTCGCCGGCGCGCGCGGCGGGGTCGGATCCACCATGCTCGCCACGGGTGTGGCCTGGTCGATCGCGAACCGGCGCCGCCGGCGGGTCGCCCTGGTGGACCTCGACCTCCAGTTCGGCACGGTGGCCCTGGCGCTCGACCTCGAGCCGTCCCCGGGCCTGCGCGAGGCCCTGGAGCATCCCGGCCGGATCGACGCCCTGTTCGTCGAGCGCGCGATGGTGCGTCAGTCGGACACGCTCTATGTGCTGAGCGGCGAGGAATCGCTGGGCGATCCGGTGACCGCCGATACCTCCTCGCTCGACATCCTGCTCAAGGAGCTGCGCAACAAGTTCCACTATGTCGTCGTCGACCTGCCGCGGCAGGTGTCGCCGGCGACGCAGCACGTGCTCCAGGCGGCGACCAACCTGATCCTGGTGACCGATCTGTCGCTGGCGGGCATGCGTGACACGCTACGCCAGCTCTCCCTGCTCCCCGTCGCCAACGCGGCCTGCCACGTCTCGGTTGTGGCCAATCGGATCGGCGAGCATCGCGAGGGCGAGATCGCGCGCAAGGAGTTCGAGGCCGCGATCGGGCGGCCGATCGATGTTCTCGTCCCGTTCGACCCGCGCTCGGTCGCGGCGGCGACCAATGTCGGGCGCCCGGTCGTCGACCAACGCGGCAAGGTCGCCGCCGCCGTCCAGCAGGTGACGGAGCGGATCGCGGGTGCATCCACCGCCCCCGCGCCGCGCCGGGGGCTGCGGTTGTGGCCGCTCGGCAAGCGATGAGCACGTTCGGCCGGCGCGCCCTGGGCGCCATGCCGCCCGAGCCCGTCGCGGCGGCGCTCGTCGAACCGCCGCGCGAGCCTGCACCGCCGCCGGTGCCGGATCCGGTCCGGCCGACGCCGGCGCAGGAGCGGCGGGTCGAGGCGCTCAAGGGCACCCACGAGCGCATCCAGGCGGCCCTCTACGACCGGATCGACGCCACCGCGGCGACCAAGCTGCCGCGCGACGAGCTGAACCGGCAGATCCTCGAGCTGATCGCCGAGGTAGTCGCCGAGCAGCGACCGTCGCTGCACGGCCGCGAGCAGGAGCTGCTCGGCGCCACGATCGTCGACAACATGGTCGGGCTCGGGCCGCTGGAGCCCCTGCTGCGGGACGAATCGATCACCGACATCATGGTGAACGGCCCGCACCAGATCTATGTCGAGCGCAAGGGCAAGCTCGAGCTCACCGACGTGCGCTTCCGCGACAACCAGCACGTGATGAACGTTGCCCAGCGCATCGTGACCAGGATCGGGCGCCGCGTCGACGAGACCTGCCCGATCTGCGACGCGCGCCTGGAGGACGGCAGCCGCGTCAACATCATCGCACCCCCCCTCGCCATCGACGGCTGCTCGGTCTCGATCCGCAAGTTCGCCAAGAAGAGCATCACCCTCGACATCATGGCGCGCCAGGGCAACGTCAGCGACGCCGTCGCCCGGGTGCTCAAGATCGCCGCCGCCTGCCGGCTCAACATCGTGATCTCGGGCGGCACGGGCTCGGGCAAGACCACGATGCTGAACGCCATGTCGCAGCTGATCGACGTGGGCGAGCGCGTGGTCACGATCGAGGACGCGGCCGAGCTGCAGCTGCAGCAGCCGCACGTGGTCCGGCTCGAGACCCGTCCCGCCAACCTCGAGGGCCAAGGCGAGATCACCATGCGCGATCTGGTCAAGAACGCGCTGCGCATGCGGCCCGACCGGATCATCTGCGGCGAGGTGCGCGGCCCCGAGGCCATGGACATGCTGCAGGCGATGAACACCGGCCACGACGGCTCGATGTGCACCCTGCACTCCAACAGCCCGCGCGAGGCGATCACACGCATCGAGAACATGGTCGGGATGGCCGCGGCCAACCTGCCCGCCCGGGCGATCCGCACCCAGATCGTGGGTGCCGTGCACCTGCTGCTGCAGGTGTCCCGGATGCGCGACGGCGTGCGCCGGATCACCCATGTGACCGAGGTGGTCGGCATGGAGGGCGAGGTCGTCACGATGCAGGACCTGTTCACCTACGAGTATCAGGGCGAGGGCCGCGACGGGATCCTGATCGGCGCCTTCAAGCCCGCCCCGGTCCGCCCCTACTTCATCAAGCGCGCCGCCTATTACGGGCTCGACCGGGCCCTGCTGGCAGCGATGCAGGCATGATGCCGGCCGTCACGAGCCCGGTCATGCTGGCCCTGCTGGCTGGCCTGCTCACCGGCACCGCCGTGCTCGCGGCCGTTCCGGGCGGCCCCTCGCGGCGGCTGAAGCAGCGGATCGCGCGCACGGTCGGACCCGCCGGGCGGGGTGCCCGACCGCAGGCGCAGGCGCCGAGCACGGTCCGCCGCCAGAACGCCCGGACCGTGCTCGGCCAGGCCGGCACCTCGCTGGCTCGGCTGCTGCCCAGGGCGGGCGCCCTGCGCCGGCGGCTCGACCTCGCGGGAATCGCGCTCGCTGTGGTCGACTTTGTCCTGCTCTGCCTCGCGGCGGGAACGGCGCTCGGCCTCGCGGCCCGTCTCGCACTGGGCGCGCCCTGGGCGATCGCAGCACCGGTCGGCGTCATCGCCGCCACCGGCTTGCCGCACCTCCTGCTGCAGTACCTGATCAGCCGGCGCAAGCGGCAGTTCCTCGGCCAGTTCCCCGATGCCATCGACCTGATCGTGCGCGGCGTGCGCTCGGGCCTGCCGGTGGCCGAGGCGCTGCAGGCCGCCGGCCAGGAGCTGCCCAACCATGTCGGCGCCCTGTTCCGCGAGGTGACCGGCAATGTGCGCCTCGGCAAGACCCTCGACGAGGCACTGGCGATGGCCGCGCGCACCCTCGACGTGCAGGAATTCAAGTTCTTCATGATCAGCCTGACCATCCAGCAGGAGACGGGCGGTAATCTCGGCGAGATCCTGCACAATCTCGGCGCGCTAATGCGGCGGCGCGAGCAGGTCAAGCTGAAGATCAAGGCGATGTCGTCCGAGGCGCGAGCCTCGGCACTGATCATCGGCTCGCTGCCGTTCCTGATGTCGGGGGTGCTCTACGCGATCGACCCCGACTACATCCTGAAGCTGTTTCTCGATCCGCGCGGCTGGATGCTCCTGGCCGCCGGCGTGACCAGTCTCGGCCTGGGGATCGGCATCATGAGCAAGATGGTGCGGTTCGAGATATGAGCGCGGTCGACGCCTATCTGCCCGCGGGGCTGACGGTCGCGAGCCTGCTCGCCTACGCGATCGGCCTGGTCACCTTCGCCAGCGTCATGACATCCTGGCGGGCGCTGCTCGACCAGCGCCCCGCGGCGGCCAGGATCCGCGCCGTCACGCAGCGCCGCCTCGAGCTGCAGGGGGAGGCCGCGCGCTCGGAGCGCCGACGGTCACGCGGCCAGCTTCCCCCGGGCCTCCTGCCACTGCTGATGCGCCGCCTGCGCCACATGCAGTCGAGCCAAGTCGAGCGCATCCGCGGCAAGCTGCTGGCAGCCGGCTTCCGCTCGCGCGAGGCGATCGGACTCTATGTCGGCGCCAAGCTGGCCGGGCCGTTCCTCCTGGCCGCGCTCGCCTTCCTGCTGGTCTACGGGATCCAGATCGGCCATCTGCCGATGGCCTGGCGCCCGGCCGGGCTGCTCCTCGCCGTGCTGCTCGGCTTTCTCGGCCCCGACCTCTATCTCCGCAACGCCGCCGCCAAGCGCCGCCACGCGCTGCAGAAGTCCCTGCCGGACGGCCTCGACCTGCTCGTGATCTGCGCCGAGGCGGGACTGAGCCTGGACGCCGCGCTCAACCGCGTCGCGGACGAGGTCGCGGTCTCGGCCCCGGAACTCGCCGACGAGCTGGCGCTGACCGCGGTCGAGCTCAACTTCCTGCCCGAGCGGCGCTTGGCGCTTGCCAATCTCGCCAAGCGCGTCGACCTGCCCGCGGTCCGCGGCGTGGTCAACACCCTCATCCAGACCGAGAAGTACGGCACGCCGCTGGCGCAGTCCTTGCGTATCCTCTCTGCCGAGTTCCGCGAGCAACGCATGCTGCGGGCCGAGGAGAAGGCGGCGCGCCTACCGGCGACGATGACCGTGCCGATGATCGTGTTCATTCTCCCGACTTTGTTCATTGTGCTGGTCGGCCCCGCCATGATCGACGTCTACGACAATCTGAGCAAGTAGCCGGCGGCCGGGCGGCACATGGCTTCTCCGTGATCGACTTGACCTTCCGTGTCGATACGCCCTGAACGTGCAACTCGGCCAAAGTCGCTGTGAGTCCCACTCCGAGCGCTGGCAGTGCTGGAACAGATCGGTTGAGCGCCCACCCTCGCGAGCTTGCGGCAGGCGCCGCTCCAGCGCGCCGACCAGCGCCCGGTCGCAGTACCCGGACCGACGGCCGAGCCGTCCGTCCGCTCGCCCTTGGCCTCGCCGACCATCTCGACTCCCAGACTGATAGCGCTCCTGTCAGCCCTGCAGCGCCGCGCGCATAAGGCTCGGACAAAGTCCAGATCCGAGGCCACCATCGCCCTGAGACCAGATGTTCCGCGCGTAGCATCCTTCACGATTATGGCATGCAACCTTGGTCAGGTCGGGGACTTCGAGCATCACCAGCATGCCATGACTGCCCGACAGCGCAGGCGTTGGCAGAAACATTCGCACATACCCGTCACACGTCGCCGGCATCCCATGACCACCTGCCACCGCGGCCTATTGCGGAACTCTCCGCACACCGCCGGTCCAGGGGCGGGCGACCGCAGGCGCGCGCCACAGCTCGCCCATGCCATCGGCGAGCGCATCGCCCATTTCTGGCACGCTCGGGCCCCGGTTCGCGAGGCGAGCGCCATCGCCGATCGCGCGGCCGGACGATCGGAGCTGCGAGGTCGAGCGCCGCGCGTGCGGAAGAAGCGCCGGCGGTGCCCAGCAAGTGTGCTCAGGCTCGCGGCGGAGACAGCTCGGGGACGAGCTGGCGACCGGGGCGTCCGCAGCCTGTCCGATCGGGCGCAGGAGAGTGCGATGTCGGCGTCCGGACGAGGATGGGCTGCCCGTGCCGGACCTTTGCGGCGCGACGCCACGGCTCCAGCGGGAACTGCGCTGCGCGCGGGAACGCATCGGGCCCGTGAACGAGCGGCGGCCTGGTGACCATCGACGCCGGCCGGCCGCAGCGCCGCTGCGGGCTCGAGCGGAAGGTCGTGCAAGAAGATGGGTCGGGCGCCGACTGTAGGGGCTTCCACCGCCGACCCGTTGCCGTGGATTGTCGCCCGGCTGTAGCGGTGCCCGCAGGTCTCGCGGCGAGCGCCGGGGGCTGGCGCGACGCCGGCCCGGGCCCGGTCGGACACTGCCGCCACGGTCGATCCCACTGGCAAGGCCGCCGCCACTTCCGCGTCTCGGAGCGCCTGAGCCCCAGGCCGCCGTCCGATGTCGGTGCATGGTCCGGAGGCCGGTGTCAGGCGACAC
>JBGAKU010000090.1:0-19318 GCA_044224255.1 Geminicoccaceae bacterium | reverse complement strand
GTGACGACTTCCGCCATACCGACATCAAGGCCGTCCTCTAGGTCGGGAGGCTTGTCGTGGCCATCGTCAACCGGATCGCGGAGTTCCAGCCTGAGCTGACCGCGTGGCGGCGCCATCTCCACGAGCGCCCCGAGCTCGGCTTCGAGGAGCACGAGACTGCGGCCTTCGTGGCCGAGAAGCTGCGCGCCTTCGGCTGCGACGAGGTCCACACCGGGATCGCCGGGACGGGTGTGGTCGCGTTGGTCCGCGGCAACGCGTCGGGGCCAGCGATCGGCTTGCGCGCCGACATGGACGCTCTGCCGATCGAGGAGGCCACGGACACTGCCTGGGTCTCCCGCAATGCCGGCCGGATGCATGCCTGCGGCCATGACGGCCACACCACGATGCTGCTCGGCGTCGCCTGCTATCTCGCCGAGACCGTGGCTCTCGCGGTACCGCCTGCCTGATCTTCCAGCCGGCCGAGGAGAGCGGCGGCGGTGGGCGGGTGATGCTCGAGGACGGCCTGTTCGAGCGCTTTCCGGTGGACCGGATTTTCGGCCTGCACAACTGGCCCGCCACGCCGCTCGGCACCTTCGCCATGTGCGAGGGGGCCGGCCATGGCCGCCTCGGACGAGCTCACCGTCGAGCTCGTCGGCAAGGCCTGCCACGCCGCCTGGCCGCACGTCGGCCGCGATCCCGTGGTGGCGGCGTCTCTGGTGATCCAGGCGATCCAGGCGCTGGTCGCGCGCGAGGTCGACCCGATCGACAACGCCGTGATCACCCGGCTGCAGGGCGGCGACGCCTACAATGTGGTGCCCGAGCGGGCCGAGCTGTGCGGCACGATCCGCACCTTCCGCGAGGACACGCGCGAGCGGCTGATTCGCCGCCTCGAGGAGATCGTGCAGGGCATCTGCCTTGCCCAGGGCGTCACTGGCCGGGTGCGGATTGCCGCGGGCTACCCGGCCACCGTCAACACCGCCCGCGAGGCCGCGCTCGGCGCGGAGGTGGCGGCCGAGATCGTGGGCGAGGACAAGGTGGACCGTGCCCCGACGCCCTGCATGGGCTCGGAGGATTTCGCCTTCATGCTGCGGCAGCGGCCGGGCAGCTACATCTGGATGGGGACGGGCGGCGACGGCCCGAACCACCAGCTGCACAGCCCCTACTACGATTTCAATGACGAGGCCCTGCCGATCGGCGTCAGCTATTGGGTGCGGCTGGTCGAGCGCCTGCTGCCGGCCGCCGCGTGACCGCCGCGCCGCCGCGCGCCGGCGCCTATCGCGCGATCCTCGCCGATCCGCCCTGGCGGTTCGCGACCTACTCCGACAAGGGCAAGGGTCGCAGCGCGGAGGCGCACTACGACTGCATGACGCTCGCCGAGATCAAGGCCATGCCGGTCGCCGACTGGGCGGCCAAGGATGCGGTCCTGTTCCTCTGGGCCACCGACCCGCTGCTGCCCCGCGCACTGGAGGTGATCGCCGCCTGGGGCTTCACCTACAAGACGGTGGGGTTCTATTGGGTGAAGCTGAACAAGGGTCGCGGCGGGATGTTTGTCGGGCAGCGCGACTTCTTCACCGGCATGGGCTTCTGGACCCGCGCCAATCCCGAGCCCTGCCTGCTCGCCACCAGAGGGCGGCCGCAGCGGCGCGCCACCGACGTCGCCAAGCTGATGATCGCCCCGCGCCGCGAGCATTCGCGCAAGCCGGACGAGACGCACGAGCGGATCGAGCGCCTGGTCGACGGGCCCTATCTCGAGCTGTTCGCCCGCGCCTCGCAGCCGGGCTGGGACCGGTTCGGCAACCAGCCCGAGCTGTTCGATGCCGGCCCGGTGCGCACGCGGCGGCGACCCTCGACGGGGCCGGCCCCGGACCCTGCCGAATGAGCGCAACCGACGGTGGCGCGACCCCGGATCGCCCTCGGGGACGCTTCCTAACCATGCTGGCCGGTTTACCGGCCCCCGCGACTCGTTAAGATCGGGTTAGCGACACTGGTCGGGGCGCGGTGACGAGCATGGCCAAGGAGCGTTATCCCGGCGAGCGGCGCGGGCTGAGCCTGTTCCTGGAGGATCTCAGGCCGTGCGCGGCCGGGATCTGCGGTGCCGATTCCCTGTTGGTCCATGCCATCCGCCGCGCCCTGCCCACGGGCGATCTCGACCCTCCCCGGCACGCGCGCCCGCAGTTCCACCATCTCCCGCGCGACCAGCGCCAGGCCCTGTCCGCCGCCTGCGTCGCGCCGGCCGCCGAGCCGCGGCCGGCGGCGCACGAGCTGATGGAGCGCTACAGCAGTCGCGAGCCGGCGCCGTTCGTCTCGTTCGAGCGCCGCGGCGAGCCGGGTGCCGCCGCACGCACCGAGGTCCGGCTCACCCACGAGCTGCTGCCGGCGAGCGGGGTGCGGGTCATGGTGAGCCCGGGCACCCTGCCCTCCGCCGCGGCGAGCGATCTGCGCCGGATCGCCGGCCTGATCGAGAGCGACCGCCGCCTGCTGTCGGACCGCTACTGGCTCGCCCGCGAGGTGGAGGGCCCGCCGCGCGGCCCGGGTCAGGCGCCGAAATCCTCGTCGTAGAGCGGCCGCATGTCGACGTCGGGCTGCGGCCCGGTGCCGGGAGGCGGCGGCGGGGCTGCCGCCGGCCCATGCTCGATCTTGGCGCGCAGCACGGCGTCGTCGAGCTCGAGCTGGGTGCACAGGCCCAGCAGCACCGGGTCGCGCGGCCTGATCTCCTGGCTCTTCCAGTGGGTCCGATCGCGCACCGCCTGCACCGTCGCCTTGGTCGTCCGAGCAGCTTGCAGAGCTGGGCCTCGGGCACCTCCGGATGGTGGCGCAGCAGCCAGGCGATCGCGTCCGGCCGGTCCTGGCGCTTGCTCAGCGGCGTGTAGCGCGGCTCCCGGCGCTTGAGCGGCTTGACGTCGCTCGCCACCGACTTGGTCAGCTGCAGCCGGTGCTTCGGCTCGGCCTCGCCCTTCTTGATCTCGTCGCGGCTCAGCATCCCGGCACCCACCGGATCCAGCCCGCGCACGCCCTGGGCCACCTCGCCGTCCGCGATGCCGCGGATCTCCAGCGGATGCAGCCCGCAGAAGGCGGCGATCTGCTCGAAGGTCAGGCTCGTGTTCTCCACCAGCCAGACGGCCGTGGCCTTCGGCATGAGAGGGCGGTCCATTGGGTACTCCAGGGCGCGGCACGAAGCTCGGCCACGAATATGAGCCTCGGCAGGTAGTCGGGCGGCGCGGGCGCGTCAAGCCGAAGGCCCCGAACCGGCAGGGGCCCTCGGCGCATGCTATGCACTCGAGACCCTAGGAGATGGGAGGACGCCATGCAGCCGAGAATCACCGTGCTCACCCTGGCCGTGGACGATCTCGAGCGCTCAGTGCGATTTTATCGCGACGGCCTCGGGCTTTCGACCCCCGGCATCGTCGGACAGGAGTTCGAGCATGGCGCCGTCGCCTTTTTCGAGCTCGCCGGCGGCCTGATCCTGGCGCTCTACCCGGTCGGCAATCTGGGCCACGAGGCCCGGGTCGCACCGGTGGCACGCCGGCTGGGTGCGGTGGCGATCGGCCACAATGTGGCGTCCAGGGAAGAGGTCGACCGGGTCATGGCCGAGGCGGCAGCGGCCGGCGCGGTGGTGACCGACCCGCCGCGCGAGCGGTTCTGGGGCGGCTATGGCGGCCACTTCCATGATCCCGACGGACATCTGTGGGAGATCGCCTGGAACCCGCACTGGCCACTGCCGGCATAGTCCGCCATCTGGCCCTTTCGCGCAGCCTGTCACATTGGCCGTGCAAGACGCATCGTCCATGAGAGCGGGAGATCGCCCATTGCCCTTCGTGCCGATGCCGTCCTGCCCCTTGCCGCGCTTCCTGCTCAGCGCGGGCGCCGCCGCGGCGCAGGAGGTCGAGATGTTCGCCAACGCCTCCGAGAGCCGGCTGGCGCTCGGCAGCTACGCGGTGCCCGACGGCAGGACGCTCGAGCTGTCGGTCGGCATCGGCAGCAGCCTCTACCATGTGCCCGGCGACCCGCCGGACCGGTTCTGGGCGCTGAGCGACCGCGGCCCCAACATCGCCTGCAGCGACGCCGAGGAGATCATGGGCGTCGACCCCAAGCAGTTCTGCGCCGGCATCAAGCAGGGCCGGGTCTATCCACGGCCCGACTATGCGCCCTCGATCTTCGAGCTCATCTCGACCGCCGCGGGGGACGTTCGTGGTCGTCGACACGATCACGCTCAAGCGCGCCGACGGCACGCCCGTGACCGGCCTGCCGAACCCTCTGACAAAGGCGAGCACCGAGACGCCCCTGGACGGCCAGGGCAAGCCCATCGCCACCGACCCCGCGGCGCTCGACACGGAAGGGCTGGTTCGGCTGCCGGACGGCACCTTCTGGATCGGCGAGGAGAACGCCCCATCGATCCTGCACGTCGCCGGCGACGGCAGGATCATCCGCCGCTATGTCCCGCAAGGCTCGGAGGGTGACTTCGCCGCGGCCGGCTATCCGGTCGCCGGCACCTTGCCCGCCATCCTCATCAAGCGGCAGCTCAACCGCGGCATCGAGTCCCTGGCCCTGGACGAGGACGGCCATCTCTGGGCCGTGCTGCAGAATCCCCTGGTCAATCCCGATGCCGACGCCTTCAAGGCGGCCGCCAACGCCCGTATCCTCGAGATCGACCCCGCCACCGGCAAGCCCGTGGCCGAATACGTCTACACCCTCGAGCCGATGGCGAGCTTCCCCGGCGAGGAGAAGAAGGCGCAGAGCACGGCCCGGATCAGCGAGCTCGCCCATGTCGATGGGACCAGGTTCCTGATCGACGACCGCACCGACAAGACCACCCACATCCTGGAGATCGACGTTGCCGGTGCCACCGACATCCTGGGCAGCCGGTGGGACGATCCCTCGACCTCTCCCTCTCTCGAGCAAACCGACCTCGCCTCGATCGGCATCATTCCGGTCAGCAAGCACCTCGTCCTCGACAGCTCGGCCGTCGCGCAGCTTCGGACCAAGATCGAGGGCGTGACGCTGGTCGACGGCGTTCTCTATCTTCTCAATGACGACGATTTCGGCATTGGGGGCGAACGGACGAAGCTCGCCGCGATCAAAGGCCTTCCTCTGAGTCAGTAACCGCTTCGACCCTCCGGCCGCAAAAGGATCCCGTTCGCCTCTTGCCCATGCCGCCGAAGGTCGCCTTGAGATGGACTAATGCCGCCGCGGCTTCGAATTCGAGCTCCAGCGCAGCCGTCGCGCGCTTCGGCTCAGCGGAGGCGCTCTGGATGAGCCGGGCCTGTGCTCAGGGCAGGGCGATTCAGGTGAATCCTCGGACAGCATAGGTAGTCGGTGCAGCCACAAGCGCAGTGCGTTTGGGTGGCTCTGCCGTCGGAAAGCCTTCGACCAATGCGCATCGAGCCTGTCAGAATTCGCCGGTTTCCTGCCAAGCACGCAGGAGTTGGAGGCATCGATCGAGACCAGGTATGTCCGCCGCCGCTGGTTCCAATAGTCGAAGGCTATTTAGGAAGGTCTCCCCTTGCCAGTCGGCATCAGACTGCCTGAGGCCTTCGCGGATGATGTCAAGGCTTTCGTCGACTTTGCCCTGATACAGGCGGATCTCTGCAAGATCGAAGAAGCACCAAGGCTTGTCGTATGGCGGCGTTTGGGCCGCTTGCACGGTGCGGTCACGATCTGCCCTCACCAGTGCCCGGCGGTGGCGCGGCTCCAGCGCGAGCCGTCCAGCCGAGTTCGCGCGGAGCTTGAGTTCGTTGAGAAGTGGATAGGGGTGCCCGTTCGAGACCTCACTGGAGCGTGTGTAGGCTTCTGCTGCCTCGCTGAGCCGGTTCGCCCGTTTTAGGGTGCCCCCAAGCGACGCGTAGGCATCGAAGTCGCTCCCGTCTAATTCAATCGCGCGTCGAAGCGCTTCTTCTCCCGGCGCAGGTGAGGAAGGAACCTGCGCGGGAGCACCTTGCCACGCGAGCTTGTTCTCTGCGATCCCTTTTTCGCGCCATGCTTCATTGTAGTTCGGTTGCGCGGCGATGGCCGCGTTAAATTGCTCCAGCGCATCGTGCCATCGCCCGCGATCCTTGAGCAGTAGACCAAGGCGCATCCGGACGAGCGGGTTCCCCGGCTGCGAAGCTGCCGCGTCGCGATATATCTTGATCGCCAGTTCCCAATCGGCGGCACGGATCGCATTCTCGGCTTCACGCAAGCGCTCTTCGACGTTGCCGCCTTCACGTTGCTGGACCGAGAGGGCTACGCGGATCGGGCTGTCGATTCGGTTTTGAGCAAGCGACTCGGTTAGTACTCGCGTGATCAGATCTCGGGCTTCTCCCGCTTGCGCTTCGGGCTCGTATTCGTAGGGGAAAGCTTTGATTGTCTGTATGTCGAATGGGATGACCGCGCCGGTTTGGCGGAAGATAGCGGTTCCAGACGCACGGACTCGATGGCGCGCCCCGAGTTCGTAGAAGACGTTCGCATTCAGCCCGCTGATGTCGGCCAGCGCGAAACGTGAGTATTCGAGATAATGGAACATCTCCACGCTAATATCACCGGCAAAGAAGTCCTGGTCGGTCCGTCGGGGTTGGAGGGTTCCTCCTTCCGGAAGAACTACCCTGCTGATAGCTGGTTGAAAGACTTTGTTGTAAATTGCGTCGAAATCAACGTCGTCCTCGCCAACTTTCTTCCTGCCGAACGGCATGATGACGAAGCAGATCTTTGTATAGTCCATCACGGGTTTCCCTCACGACAAGACCCCGATCTTGACCTCCTCGCCGGCCTCGTTGGGCATAGGCGGCACAGCACCGAGGAACTTTCCTCCCTTTCCATAAGCAGGGATGTGAGAAAACTCACGGTTGGTGGGTCCAGCCCGCGCGTCACGGTGGTGTGGAGAGCGGGCGCAGCCGTACGCCACCCCAGGAGATGGCGGCGTGGCTTTTGACCGCTCGCTGGAAGCTCTCAGATTCGTAGAGAGGGGCAGGGCGAGACCGCGCCGCGGTAATGCGCCCCGGCATCAGCAAGGACCCTGCCCCGTGAGAGGGCTGAAGCGCACCTCGCTTTACGATCTACACTGAAAGTTGGAGGCGCGCCTCGTGATGTTCGCCGGTAGGGAGATGCCAATGCACTACTTCACCGGCATCCTCGCCGAGGGCCGCCAGTGCCGCACCGCCGCCACTCTCTTCGACGGGTTGCACCTGGCGCAGGCCCGTCTTGACGGTGCTGCACCGCGCGGCCTTGAGCGGCTCGTGCTCGTCGACGGCGTTCTCTATCTTCTCAATGACGACGACTTCGGCATCGGGGGGCGAACGGACGAAGCTCGCCGCGATCAAAGGCCTTCCTCTGAGTCAGTAACCGCTTCGACCCCGGGCGCGGAAGGGTCCTAATCGCCTCTTGCCCATGCTCCCGAAGATCGGCTTGAGATGGAGTCAACGAGGCTAGCTGTCGTTGCTATGGAGGTTGTCCCCGGGCAGGCGGGAGACGGGTGGTCTGCCGCCCAAGGCCGAGTGGGGTCGATGGCGGTTGTAGCTATGCAGCCAGGGGCGCATGGCCTCGGTGCGCTCGGCCGAGCTGGCGAAGGCTTGCAGATAGGCCCATTCGCGCAGGCTGGTCTGGATGAACCGCTCCGCCTTGCCCCTACGGCTCGCTTGGCGAGCCGTTCCCTACAGGATCGGATCGACAGCTCTGCCGTCGATGGTTCTGGGCGTGTAGGGCCGTGTCCGTTTGTGCTTGAGGCCGGCGTCCTGGATCGCCTGGCGGAAGGCATGGCTGACATAGGCGGACCCGTTGTCGGTCATCACCCGCTCGACCGTGACGCCCAAGCCCGCGCACCAGGCTAGGGCGTGCCCCAGGAAGGTCACCGCGCTCGCCTTGCGCTCGTCGGGCATGATCTCGGTGTAGGCGAGCCTGGAGGCGTCGTCGACGCAGACATGCAGGAAGTCCCAGCCACGGCCGCGTTTCTGGCCTCGGCGGTCGCCGGTGATCGCCTCTGGCGCCGGCAGGCGCCAGCTCCTGCGGAGACGGATCGACCGCGGCGCGGTCGATGCCCGACACCGTCGATTCGGCCGAGCTTCTTGATGTCGAGGTGGATCAGCTCGCTCGGCCGCTCCCGCTGGTAGCGCGCGATCTCGGGCTTGGCGTCCAGGGCAGCGAGGCGGCCCAGGCCGTGGCGGCGCAGGACCAGGCCTACCGTGGCGCCCGGCCGGCCGAGCCTGCGCGCGATGGCGGGGCCCGTCAGCCGCTGCCGCCGCAGCGCCAGGATCTCGGCCTCGGCCGCCTCGCCCAGCCGCGTCGGGCTGGCAAGCGGCCGCGAGCTGCGGTCGCGCAGGCCGGCCTCGCCCTCAGCCACGTGGCGGGCCTGCCACTTGCGCACCGTCCTGGCGGTGACCCCGAGGGCGGCCGCGACCTTGGCCACGGTCCAGCCGTCAGCCAGGCGCCGGACCATCAGGAGTCGACCCTGGGGCGTGGTCTTGGCATGCTGGTGGATGTCCATCCGGCAGCTCCGCGGCGCGGTTGTTGGCTTGGCAGCGACAGCCTCCCACCGCAGCGCCGGGTGGACAACCTCCATAGCAACGACACCTCGACGGCATCTACGAGCATTCGTGGAAGGCCAGACTGCGCGCCGGCCTGTTCGCCCACGCCAGGGGCCGTATCCTCGACGTCGGCGTCGGCACGGGCTGCAACATCCCGTTCTACCCCGAGGGCGCCCAAGTCGTCGGCATCGATATGAGCGAGCGCATGCTCGACCGGGCGCGCGAGCGTGCGCACGAGCTCGGCCGGCCGGTGACGCTGCGGCCGATGAACCTGCTGTCGCTCGACTTCCCGGACGGGGCGTTCGACACGGTCAGCGCGACCTTCGTCCTGCTCTGCCTGCCGGACGAATTGCAGGAGGCGGCCCTGCGCGAGCTCCGCCGCGTGACCAGGCCGGGCGGGCGTATCCTGATCCTCGACTATCGGCAGTCGCCCAAGGCGGGCCTGCGCCTGCTGCGCCAGTGCCTGGCACCCTGGATGAAATGGGCCTTCGCCGGCTCGTTCGAGGCGACGACGGAGCGCTATCTCGCCGCCGCCGAGCTCGCTACCATCCATCGCCGGACCTTCATGGGTGACGGTGTCAGCCTGCTGGTCCTCGAGCCCACGACGCGTGCGGAGGCGTCACCCTTCGCCGCCTGAGCGGAGCCCAGCGCCTGAGCGAGCCCTTCCTTGCCCAACTCGATGAGCGGCTGGTCGGGCTCGGGCTGCGCCTGCGCGGCGGGTTCCATCCCGAGCCGGCGGACGGGGTCCCCGCCCTTCCCGACGGCGCCCCCGCGGCGACGCTCTTGATGGTCGGCAATGTCGGGCCGGGCTTCTGGTCGATCGTCCACGCCTCGCCCGAAGGCAAGGGCGCCGACCCGATCAACCGTTGGACCGCGCGCGTCCTCGCCGACCTCGCCGACGCGGTCCTGTTCCCCTTCGGCGGCCCGCCCCACCACCCGTTCCAGCGCTGGGCCCGCCGCGCCGACCCGAGCCTCGCCGTCTCACCGCTCGGCATCCTGATTCACCCAGCGTTCGGCCTGTGGCACGCGCTGCGTGGGGCGCTGCTGTTCCGCGACTATCTGGAGCTTCCACCCGCCGACCCACGACCCAGCCCGTGCGAGAGCTGCGCCGCCAAGCCGTGCCTCAGGACCTGCCCGGTCGGCGCGTTCAAGGACGGCGGCTACGACGTGGTGAGCTGCCGGTCCTATCTCGCCACGCTCTCGGGCCAGCCCTGCATGATCCAGGGCTGCCAGGCCCGCCTCGCCTGCCCGGTCGGCCGCGAGCACGCCTACCGAGGCGGGCTGGCACAGCACCTGATGCGCGCGTTCGCGCGCGGCTGAGGCTACTTGCGAAGGCAGGCTTGTTTTGATGAGCGGCGGCCAACCGCATGCAGTCGGCAGGCGGTGGGACGCGCCGCCACCATCCGCATTGCCGCCGTCGCAGACAGCATACACATTCAGGACAAGGATAGCATCGAACGCCTTCTGGGACGTTGAACTGACTCGATTCCTCCCGCCGGGTCGTGCTCGCCTACGGAGTCCACGACCTTATCTCGCCTTGTTACTTCGCTTGGGCTCAACCTCTCTATCGATTGCCATCGACAGCCTTGCGGGGACAGCCCACATAACACTGGTCCGGTACCGCTGGTGGCCGCAAAGATGACAGGCCAGCTCGGTCGTCAGCGCCATCAGCGTACAAACGAATCGACGTTCCCCGAGCTGGTTTGAGATCGCCATTAAGCTGGCCATGATCGGCGTATTGCCGCGTCGCATCGCCCCCAGAAACCGAAGCCATTCATTACCGTGTGAGTTTTACAAGCGGCTATTGGGCGCACCGTTAGCGTTAAAGGCAACCGCAAAACGCGAGCGACAAGAGGATGTCATTCTGCTAGACGCTTTCTGTGGCTCACCCGATAGAGTTAGGATTTTGCGGAAAGCCTTCAGAGGGCCATGCGTCATCGTCCGAAATGAACGAGCGAGGAGCGCAATCAGCGGCACACCCAACATAATCGAGGAAGCCACCGGCACATCGAGATCGAGCTATAGACAGTAATGAGGGAAATTCACATGCAGGATATTTCAATAAATGAACTCCACGGTGAAGCACAGAAAGGCATTGCTTTACTAGAATATTCTATCATTGAATTACTGAAACAACATCCCAAAGGACTCAGAAATTCACAAATAACACAACTTCTAGGATTGCAATCTGAACAGAATGGTCAAAATCGCGACTATCTTGCATGGTCCTTATTGGGAATTTTGATGAAAAAAGGTCTTGTCGTGAAATGTAGCCCTAACTATCAGCTAGCCACGCTTGTACATACCAAAGACTGAATGCGCTTTCTTTGTAAATTTATAGAGTGTCTTTTGTAAAGAGTAGCGCACGCACCTCGCTCAGTAGGTCCGGTGGAATTTGGTCTCCGACGCGAAAGACTATTCTCTCGATGAGATCTTCAAGAGCCTTTTGCCGGACTTTGAGAACAACCACCTCACCGATCTCTCGGAACTTCTCGGGAACCGGTTGTGGAATCTCCTTGCCACTCCGCAGCTCAGTCACTTGATCAACGATGGTATCGCCTGGTTCCCCGACCGTCCAATTGTCTTGCGATTCGCCTGCCGCCGCGAGAGCTGCCAGGCACGCCGCCTCCACGGAGTGGGCGCGCACCCGATGCCTCTCACAGTACCACCCATCAGTAAATGACGTGGAAATGGTGTAGTCGCGCATCACCGCACCCCCATTCTCAGTTGCATGCAGACGATCGCAGCTCAGCTGATAGGTATTGGAAACTTACTCTGCGGCAATCTTATATTTGCCTAAGTTGCAGAACCTACTTAGGAGGATTTTACGAGATTCTGCGGCGCGAATAATGCTCTTCTCCTTCACATGCCCGAAGCCGCGGATCTGTTGCGGTATGCGCGTCAGCTCGACCGCCGTGGCGTGGTTGTCCGGATCGAGGCCGGTGACCAGCTCCTCCAGCAGCGCCTCGTACTCGACCAGCAGCCGGCGCTCCATCCGGCGCTCGGCGGTGCGGCCGAACGGGTCGAAGGCCGTGCCCCGCAGGCGCTTGAGCGGGGCGAGCAGGCGCATGGCGCGTAGCATCCAGGGGCCGTAGCGGCGCTTCTTGAGGTGCCCCTTGTCGTCCTTCTCGGCCAGCAGCGGCGGGGCCAAGTGGACCTCGAGCGCGTCCCAATGAGCGAACTCGCGCTCGAGCTGGCGCCGGAACGAGCCGTCGGTCCACAGGCGGGCGACTTCGTACTCGTCCTTGATCGCCATCAGCTTGAACAGGTTGCGGGCGACTGCCTCGGTCAGGTCGGTGCGGCCGGGGACGCGGCGCATCTCGGCCTCGCGCACGCGCGCCACCGACTCACGGTAGCGCTGGGCATAGGCCGCGTCCTGGTAGGCGGTCATGAACTCGGCGCGCCGGTCGATCAAAGCATCGAGCGAAAACTCGGGTTCGGACGTGCGCGCGCCGATCACCGCCTCGACCGCACCCAGATCGTGCGCCGCGCGGCGGCCCCAGAGGAAGGCGCGGCGGTTGAAGTCGACCTGGACGCCGTTGACCTCGATCGCCCGCTCGATCGCCTCGCGCGACAGGGGGATCAGGCCCCGCTGCCAAGCGAACCCGACCAGCAGCAGATTGGCACCGATGGCATCGCCGACGAGCGCTCGGGCGAGCCGGCCGGCGTCGAGGAAGCTCGTCGCGGCAGGGCCGGCAGCGTCAAGGATCGATTGGCGCAGCCGGTCGGCCGGGAAGTCGAGATCGGGGGCGCGGGTGAAGTCGCCGGTCATGGGGGATTCGAGATTGACCACGGCGGCGGTCACGCCGCGCCGCATGGTCGGGATCGCCTGTGCACCGGCAGCGACGACCAGATCGCAGCCGAGGACCAAGCACGCACCGCCGGCTGCAACCCGGGGTGCCCCGATCTCGTCCTGGGTGGGAGCGATCTTCAGATGGGTCAGGACGGCCCCGCCCTTCTGCGCCATTCCGATCATATCAAGGACGGCGACACCCTTGCCTTCCAGATGCGCCGCCATGCCGAGCAGCGCCGCGACGGTAATCACGCCGGTACCGCCCACGCCGGTCACCAGAATGCCGTAGGGGCCGTCGAGCGGCGGCAGCGCGGGCTCGGGCAGGATGGGGAACGGAACGTCGCTGGGGGCCGAGGCCTTGCGCAGCCTGCCGGCCTTCACCGTGACGAAGCTCGGGCAGAAGCCGTTCAGGCAACTGAAATCCTTGTTGCAGGCCGACTGGTCGATCCGCCGCTTGCGGCCGAACTCGGTCTCGACCGGCTGGATCGCGACGCAGTTGCTGGCGATGCCGCAGTCGCCGCAGCCCTCGCAGACGAGCTCATTGATGACGACCCGCTCGTCGGGGTCCGGGTAGGCGCCATGTTTGCGGCGGCGACGCTTCTCGGCGGCGCAGGTCTGGTCGTAGACGAGTGCCGAGACGCCAGGGATCTCGCGCAGCTGCCGCTGCACGGCGTCCAGCTCCGAGCGCAGGTGCACGCGCACGCCGGGCGCGAAGCCTGCGCGAAGCGGGTATTTGTCGGGGTCGTCCGTGACAACGACAATCTCGGAAACGCCCTCGGCTTCCAGGAGACGGGTGATGGCGGGCACGTCGAGATTGCCCGTCTCCATCTTCTGGCCGCCGGTCATGGCGACGGCATCGTTGTAGAGGATCTTGAAGGTGATGTTGGCTCCGGACGCCTTCGCCGCCCGGATCGCGAGCGAGCCGGAGTGGTAGAACGTGCCGTCGCCGACGTTCTGGAACATGTGTGGGCGGGTGCTGAAGAGCGCCTCGCCGACCCAGGATGCGCCCTCCCCGCCCATCTGGGTGAAGCGCCGCGTATCGCGGTCCATCCACTGCACCATGAAGTGGCAGCCGATGCCGGCCAGCGCCTTCGATCCCTCCGGCACATGGGTCGAGCTGCTGTGCGGGCAGCCCGGGCAGAAATAGGGCAGCCGCGCCAGGGCCGGTATGTATCCCCGCGCTGCATCCTCCGCGCGTCGCAACTCCTCAAGACGGTCGCGCAAAGCCGCATCCTCTCGCCGCTCCAGGAGCCGTTCGGCGATGGCGATGGCGATCTGGTTCGAGGACAGGTTGCCGTGGCTCGGCAGCAGCGACGCGCCGGCGAGATCCTGCTTGCCCTCGATCGCGGGCCTGTGCGGCAGGTGATAGAGCAGCTCCTTGGCCTGGCTCTCGATCAGGCCGCGCTTCTCCTCGACCACCAGCACCCGGTCCAGCCTGGCCAGGGCTTCCCCTAGCCGAACCGGCTCGAGCGGCCAGACCATGCCGACCTTGTAGACGAGCAGGCCCAGCTCGCGGGCGCGCGCATCGTCGATGCCCAGATCGTCCAGCGCCGCGATCACGTCGAGCCAGGACTTGCCCGTGGTCGCGACTCCGAACCATGCCTCCTTGCCACCCATCACCACCCGGTCGAGCCGGTTCGCGCGCGCAAAGGCCCGGGCGGCGTCGAGCTTGTGGGTGTGGACCCGGGCCTCCTGCGCCAGCGCCATGCGCTGCCCGATGCCGTTGTCCGGCCAGCGGATGTTGAGCCCGCCGGCCGGTAGCTCGAAATCGTCGGGGAGGCGGATCTCGGGCAGGGCCGGGTCGACTGCGATCGAGGCGGTGCTCTCGACCGTGTCGTGGACGCATTTCAACGCCACCCAGCCGCCGGTGAAGCGCGACATGGCGATACCGAGCAGGCCGTATTCCAGGATCTCCTGCACGCCGGCCGGATTGAGGACCGGCACCAGCGCGTCGACCATCGCGTACTCGCTCTGGTGCGCGGTCGTGCTCGACTCGCAGATATGGTCGTCGCCGAGCAGCATCAGCACGCCGCCATGTGCGGCTGTGCCGAACAGGTTGCCGTGGCGGATCGCGTCGCCGGAGCGATCGACGCCCGGCCCCTTGGCGTACCAGATTGCGAACACGCCGTCGTAGCGGGTCTCGCCGTCGAGGCCGACCTGCTGGGTGCCCGAGCAGGCCGTGGCGGCGAGGTCCTCGTTCACGCCCGGGCGATGGACGATGTGATGCGCGTCGAGAAGCTGCTTTGCCCGCGCGAGCTGCTGATCGTAGGTGCCGAGCGGCGAGCCGCGATAGCCGGTGATGTACCCGGCCGTATTCAGCCCGGCGGCGAGATCGCGCTGCCGCTGCACCAGCGGCAGCCGGACCAGCGCCTGGATGCCGGTGACGAAGATGCGGCCCGAGCGGGCTGTGTACTTGTCATCGAGTTCGATCTCGAGCAGCCCCGCCACGCGCCACACCTCGCCCCTGCCTACGCCACAAGCTAACATCTGGGGGCAAGGCCGCAACGGCTCACACGATCACGGCCGGTTGCACGGGGAGGTCAATGTTGGACGGCGACGACGCTTCGGCCGATCGCTGGATCGCCCGCCGCGCCGGTCCCGACGATGTCGAGACGGTGCGCTCGATCTCCGCCGAGGCCTATGCTGCTTCCTACCTGCCTGTGTTCGGCTACCTGCCCGCACCCGCCATGGAGGACTATGGCGCGCACATCGCTGTCGGCGAGGTGTGGTTCGTCGAGGACCCTGAGCCACGCCGGCCGGTAGGGGTGGCCGTGCTCGAACGGCACGCGAGCCACCTGCTGGTCTACAATCTCGCGGTCCTGCCCGAGCGCTGGGGCGAGGGGATCGGCCGCCGTCTCCTGGCGCTCGCCGAAGAGCGCGCCCGTGCCGTCGGCCACGAGGAGGTGCGCCTCTTCACCAACACCCGCATGACCCGCAACCTGTCGATCTATCGACGTGCGGGCTACCGTGAGACCGGCCGACGGCCGCATCCATTCCGCGCGGGGGTCGTGCTCGTCGACATGAGCAAGCGTCTCGAGCCCATCTGATCGCGGCCGTCACGAAGCGCACCTTTGAGCGTCTCGATACTCACAAGATGGACCGGAGCAGTCCGCCATCCGCGCGCAGCGCGGCGCCGTTGGTGGCCGAGGAGAGCGGGCTGGCAATGAAAGCCACCAGCGCCGCGATCTCGTCGGTGGTCTCGAAGCGCCGCAGCAGCGAACTCGGACGGGCCGTCTTGAAGAACTCCCGCTCCATCTCCGCCTCGGTCACGCCCTGCGAGCGGGCGAGATCCTTCACGAACTGGCCCACGCCCTCGGAGCGGGTCGGGCCGGGCAAGACCGAGTTCACGGTGACCGCCGTGCCGACCGTCGTCTCGGCGAGACCGCGCGCCAGGGCCACCTGCATGGTCTTGGTGATGCCGTAGTGGATCATCTCGACCGGGATGTTCACGGCCGATTCCGAAGCGATGAAGATGATCCGGCCCCAGCCCGCCGCCTTCATCCGCGGCAGATGGTGGCGAGACAGGCGCACCCCGCTCATGAAGTTGACCTCGATCATCCTCTGCCACTCGTCGTCGCGGATCTCCTCGAACGGCCGCGGCTCGAAGATCCCGACATTGTTGACGAGGATCGCGACGTCGGGAAAGCGTTGGATCGCCAGCTCGGCGCCCTCCGCCGTGCCGAGATCGGCGGCGAGCGGCTCCAGGACAGCCGAGGGGACATCCGCCTTGATGGCGTCGATGGCGGTGGCCACGCGGGCATCGGTGCGGCCGTTGACGATTACGCGGGTGCCCTCGCCTGCAAGCGCCTTGGCGATGGCGAGCCCGATGCCGGCGGTCGAGCCGGTAACCAGGGCGAGCTTGGAGCCGAGCTGCAGATCCATGGCGCTTCCTCCAGCGGACATGGCGGCGTCAGGGCATCAGCTGGCCGCCATTCACCTCGATGATCTGCCCGGTGACATAGCCCGCCAGCCGCGGCGAGGCGAGGTAGAGGAAGGTGCCGGCACAGTCCTCGGCCGCGCCGAGCCGCTGCAGGGGGATGCGCCGACGAGTGGCCTCGAGCTTCTCGGGCGAGGAATAGACCTCGTGGAACCGGGTCGCGATCGTGCCCGGCGAGACGGCGTTCACCCGAATGCCCTGCGGTGCCAGCTCGGTCGCGAGCGCCCGGGTAAAGGTCGAGACGAACGCCTTGGCCGAGCTGTAGAGCCCTGATCCAGGGCTTCCGCCGCTCCGGGCCGAGATCGAGGTGACGTTGACGATGCAGCCCTGGCTGGCGACGAGCGCCGGCAAGGCAGCCCGGCAGGCCGCGACGACCGAGCGGGCGTTGAGGTCGAACACCCGGTCCACTGCGGCGTCGTCCATCTCGGCGAGCGGGATGCGGCCGAGCATGTGGCCCGCATTGTTGACCAGGACGTCCAGGCCACCGAGCGCGCCCTCCGCCTCGGCAACCACGCGGCGCACCTCGGCCATGTCGGCGAGGTCGCCGCGCAGGATCGCGACTCCCTCGATCGCCGCGGCCTCGCCGGGGTCGCTATGGCAGTGGGCGGCGACACGGCACCCGGCCGCCGCGAAGGTGCGGGCCGCGGCGGCGCCGATCCCCCGGTTGGCACCCGTGACCAGCACGCTCTTGCCCTCGAGCCCGAGATCGATCGCCATCACCCCTCCCCGATCGGGTCGGATTGTCCGCCTCGCCAACCTGTCCTACCTAGCGCCCGCCGATCCGCAACCGTCGCGAAAGGCTCGCGCCCTTGACCCTCCCCCCCCGCTTCGCCGACGGCATCGGCGCATTTGCCGACCGCTACCAAGGCTTCCTGCTCGACCAGTGGGGCGTCATCCATGACGGGCGCAGGGCGCTGCCGGAGGCCGTGGCGGCGTTGGCCGAGCTGAAGCGGCGCGACAAGCGGCTGGTCGTGCTGTCGAACTCCGGCCGCCGCGCCGCCCTCAACCGGCGCCGCCTGACCGAGATGGGCCTCGACGTCGCGATGTTCGACGCGGTCGTCACCTCGGGCGAGGCCGCCTGGAACCTTCTGCGCCAGCGCAGTCTGCCGGGCTGGCGTGATCTCGGCCATCGCTGCGTCCTGTTCACGATCGGCGGCGACCAGACGGTGCTCGACGATCTCGGCATCGAGGTCGTGGAGGAGCCCGAGCAGGCCGACTTCCTGTTCAACACCGGGCTGGAGATCCCGCCGCGGACACTCGACGACTATCACGCCGTCCTGGAGCGGGCGGTGGTGCGCAAGCTGCCGATGGTCTGCTCGAACCCCGACCGGATCGCACCCTCGCACGGCAAGCTGATCACCGCTCCCGGCACCGTCGCCGCGATGTACGAGCAGATGGGCGGCTCGATTCTCTATGTCGGCAAGCCGCATGCGCCGATCTACGACGCCTGTCTGGACGCGCTGGACGGCCTGCAGCCCGCCGAGATCGTGGCCATCGGCGATTCGGTCGAGCATGACGTCCGCGGCGCCAACGGCATGGAGATCGACAGCTGCTTCGTCACCGGCGGCATCCATGCCGAGCAGTTCCCCGCCGAGGCCACCCAGGCCGAGCGCGAGGCCCGGCTCGCCGACCTGTGCCAGCGGTTCGCCGCACGGCCGCAATGGGTCGTCCCGCGACTGGTCTGGTGAGGTCGCCCTAGAGGCAGAGCTGGCGGACGACGCGGCAGTCGGAGGTCCTTGCGGCGCAGTAGTCCATGGCGCTCTGCGCCGTCTCCTGGTTGTTCTCGGTCCAGAACACCTGATCGCGGCCGAGCACGACGGCAACGCAATCGCCAGGACCATAGGTGTGGACGACCCGGCAACGGGAGGCGCCGCAAAGCTGCAGGGCCTCCGTGGTCGCCTCTTGCTCGGCCGCGGCCTGGCCCAATCCCCAGTGGACCCTGCCCTGCCGCGGAACCACGGCCATGACCGCGTACCTGGCGCCGGGCTCCACGCCCAGCTTTGGCAGGTCTCGCTCGGGATTGCCCGAAGCGCACCCGCTGACCACGAGGCCGGCCAGCGGCGGCGCGCCCAACCAACGCCGTTCAGGGAATGCGCCCATGTCCAGAGCCTCCCTCCCTACGCTCCGCCGATCGCGCGTTCCAGCTATCGCCGATTCATGTTGAAGCCAGAAGACCAAGAAACCGCTCCGCGGCGTTCAAGTCGGCACGGAGACGGGCGTGACGCGCGGATTGCTCGGTATCCTCGCCCCACTGCTCGATCTCGAACAGTTCGTCCAATAGTGCCGCCGCGAACGCATCCTCGGCAGCCAGAGCACCCTGCTCGATCGCCAGACCCAGAACCAGCGAGCCGGTTGTGGTGACCGCCGCGTGCAGGCCCACGAGCCGCCAGTCGTCGAGCCGCTCGACCGCATGGCGCAGAGCCCGCAATGCGGTCGGGTCCTGCGCCGCCGGCATCACCCCGGCGGCCGGCACGAGGCGCGCGTCATACTGCCGCTCGGCCCAGTCGAGCCATGGCTGCCATGTCCGATCCTGGCGGGCAGCCAAAGCGGCCGGCGCCGCCGCCCGGTAGCAGAGCAGATCCGTGCCGGCGTACCCCGCCGCCTCAGCCACGGCATCCTCGCGCCGGGCGGGCATCAGGTCGACGACGGTGGTCGCGAGCCGGGTCAGCCGCATCGCGTTGGGGTCGACCGTGTCCTGCTGTGCTGCCCACTCGGCCGCCACTGCGTCCGCCAATCGAGAGTTGGGCAACACCAGCGAGCGTCGCGCCGGCGTGCGGACCGGCTTGCCATCCAGCAGCACCACAAAGCCATCACCCTCGGCGCTCGTAGCGACATCCCGGTAGAAGCGACGCATGAAACTCAGTCCAACGGCTCGATCGCGAGCCCGAGCCCTGCTGCGCAGGTGACCAGGCGGCGGTCATAGCTCGCGAAGCGCAGCTCGGGATCGCCGGTGCGAACAAAGCAGGCGGTCGCGAGATGCAGGGCATCCAGAGTCCGCGGGAAACCGGGCAGAGGATCCAAGGCACGCACCAGGACGTCTCCCTCCAGCTCGATAAACAGGATCAGGTTGAGGAACGTGATGATCTCCGACCCGAGTTCCTCGGCACGCCCATAGGC
>JBGAKU010000089.1:0-19563 GCA_044224255.1 Geminicoccaceae bacterium | reverse complement strand
CAGGCTCGTCCAGTCGATGAGCCACAAGGGGAACCGCCTCGACAATGCGCTTGCCTCCCGGGCCTGCTGGCCCGGGTTCCTGCGGAAGCGGATCGATCACTCAGCGATCAATGGAGAGCTTCTTCGGCTCGCTCAAGACCGAGCTCGTCCACCCGTGGTGGCGCACTGTTGGCCACGGGCGCTCGGTCCAGCTAGTCGACCAGAGGCCCCAGAGTCAGGAACTCGTCGAAGTCGCGGGCGCTCGGTCCACACGGCACTCCCCGGTCCAGCGGGTCCAGCAGCTGGGTCAGTTCCAGGTCCATGAGCCTGCCAGCGTGCCGGCGTGCCTTAAGCCCTCTACTGGAGCGTGACGATCTCCACGCGTCGATTTCGAGCACTCACCGGATTGGCCGCGTCGAGAAGATGGCTCTTGCCGTAGCCGCGCGCCTCGAGGCGTCGCGGCTCGATGCCGTGGTCCCGCTCGAGGTAGACGGTGACCGCATCCGCACGGCGTTCCGACAGATCGACATTGTAGCCGTCGGGCCCGCTGGCATCCGTATGGCCGGCGACCTCGAATCGGAATGCGGCAAGCTCATTGGACTGGAGCGCGCGACCGAGCTCGTCGAGCTGCCGTGTCGCCTCGGGCGTGAGCGCGGCGGAGTTGAACGGGAAGAGAATCCGCAGATCGGGCAGCACTCCACTGCCCGTGGCGCCCGGCGGCGGGGTGACCTCACCACCGGTTCCAGGCGACAGACTGCGGGTCCTACCCAGCTTCGGCTTGAGAATGGCAACCAGCTGCTCCGCCGAATAGGCAGGCGGCAGTTGTTGCGACCACCCCGCTTCAGCACCAAGCGCCATCGTGAGCAGACACGATGCGAGAAGCCGACCGGTAACCGGCATGGCACCTTCCTCCCGCTACGCCTACTATAGACGACAGTGTATTTTACGACAACGGCCGTGCCGTCGCTGTGATGTTTCTCACAATTGCGCCGCTCAGGGACGGGTGACGAGGTCGGCGCGGCTCACATGCACACGGCCATGCGGCACCTTTGCCAAAGCCGAGGCGAGGGCAGGGAGCAGGTCCTCGACCCGTTCCACCTCGTTGAGCCCCAATCCATCGAGCGGGACGGGACTCCACAGTGCCAGCATCATCCCGCGGCCATAAGGTGGCGTGACTTGATAGTCCCGGACGCCTGCGCGTCGTTCGTTCGCCTCGACGCCGAGCCGGACCGTCTGACCGCCTTGGACCTCCGTGTCATGGACAAAGGCGTTGGGCAGCAGGTGGACCACCTTGCCGGTCTGATCGACGAACATGACGTTCAGGTGCCCGCGCTCGAGGTCCGGTGGAACGGCGATCGTTGCGACCACGAAGTCGCCCGCCGTGAATGTCGCGTCAGGTCGGTTCAGCATGATCCCCGGACCATCTGCGTCGCCAATTGCTTCCACCTGATCGAGCACGCGGCAAAAGGGACCCCCGACGATCTCGACCGCCAGCGCCGGCTCGACGCCGGGCGACAGCTCCGCGATCGCCTCCCGGGCCTGGAGGAGCTGCTCGGGGCTCCCAACGCGGCCGCGAACGACGGTCCTGGAGGACTCGTCGGTCGCGACGACGAGACGGCTGCAAGGCAGGTCGGTCAAACGCGCCTGGATCGCCGCACGGATGCGCTCCGGATCCACCGCCCGCACCACCTGGGAAAGGCTGGCCAGATCCGGCGCCTGTCTCGGCCCGACCGGGTTCCCTTGCCGCGCAGTCGACGCAGGCGGAACGGGCATGGCCGTGACCGGCGTGATCGTCTCCGCCGCCGTGTGGCCGGAGGCAGGGTGTGGCGGTGCGGGACGGGATGTCGTGACCGCTGCGATCGGGTTCGCCGTCGGGGCCGTGGCGCCGGTGCGCGCCTGCGGCGGCTGTCCACCCGGCGCCGGACCCGCCGAGACTCGGCTTGCCGCCATGGACGCTTCCACCCGTGACGGGGGTTCGAGTGCTGTCACAGCCGTGGAGGTCGCCGTGGCGACGGCCGCAAGGCGGGCCCCGGAACCGTCATCCCGCACGGCAGGCATCGGAGCTGCCGGCTCGGCGTGCCGAGCCGCGCTGGGCCGCATCGATACTGCAGGTGGAGGGGATTCCAACGGGGCCGATGACGCCGCCTGAGCCGTGGCCCGCGCGATGCGGTTGGCGGCTGCCGCCGGGAGCGATGTCGGCACTGCGACGGCGGGTGCTGCCTTCGCCCCGATGCCGACCGCCACTGGTGCGGAGGGCGACGGGGGCAAGATGATCCGCGGCGCATCGATGACGATCTCGATGGGAATCGCCGTCAGCTGAGGCGGCAGGCGGCGGACGGGCAACTGGAGCGCGGCGGCGAGCCCCAGCAGATGCAGCAGGACCGATGCCGCGAGGCAGCCCAGCAGCAGCGTGCCGGGCGCATGGGATCGGGAGATCCTACTTGAAGAACGGAACGGGACCACGACTCGAGATCTGTATTCGGTCGAGGCAGCCATCGACGCCGACACCGCCGACCGAGCAGGCGGACACGTCGTTCAGCAGCACCCGGCTGACCTGACCGCAATCCGTGTCCGGCAGGTCGAACAGCCTGACCGACGTCTTCTGCGCCCGCAGCGGGGCCAAGTCGACCGCAAGGCGCTGTCCGATCAGGCCATCTCGATCGAAGCTGACCAGCTCCAGGGTAAGCGCGTCGTAGGCCTGCTCGGATCCGTTGTGGAGCAGCAGGAAGAGGCGGCATGCCTGGTCGGCAGGCTCCAGCTTGTTCAGCTCGACCGTGATCGGCGGTCCGCCGTCCTGGGCCTGGAGCGGGCCAGCCGCCCATGCACCGATCCCGGCCATGGCCAGCACCCCTGCCGCGCACCGCTTCCGCCGCATTGAGTCCCTCCCTGCGTGTCGGTCGTTCAGCGTGCCGGTCGGGTCTCGATCGGCACCTCGCTTACTGCCATGCGGCTTTTCAGCACCAGCGAGGGAATCGCCTCGCCAAGAAAGACCAGATAGGTGTCCGCGGGCTCCCCGATCTCGCGCAATCCTTGATAGAGTGGGCGCTCACTCGCGATCGCGACGACCCGTCCCGGGCCATAGGGCGCGCTAAGGTGCCACACCCGGTCCTTCGAGCTCGCCGCCGCCTTCTCATGCCCGATCTGGATAGTGTGACCGGATAGGACGAGATTGTTACGCGCAAGAGTCTCGGGCAAGAGATGATAGACGTTCCCATCCTCATGGAAATAGTCGACATAGATGTAGACATCGGTCGCGGCCTGGTTCGCGACGGTCGCGACGAACACATCGTTGCCGCCATAGATGCCGTCGGCTCGGTTGAGCGAGAGCAGCGGCGGGTCGAGGCCAGGGGCGCCGATCAGGATCGAGATGAGGAGCGCCGCTTCGCAGTCGGGTGCTGCGCGGATGGCGACGCCGTCCTCGACGCTACTGACGCCGGGCACGGACTGGAGGCGAGCCAGAAGGTCAGAGCGCGCTCCCGTGCTGGGAAGGCTGCCCGAGAGCCTGACCTTTCCGCCTTCGCCCGATGACCAGATCAAATTGGCGCACGGAACGTCCGCCAGCATGGCGTCGATGGCGGCGTGGTCGATCTGTGACGCCGCCGGCACCTGGGCATTCTGCTCGGTGGGGCTGGGCTGCGGCTCGGACGGCGGCATCGGCGGAGGCGACGCCGGCTCGTGGAGCATCACCCAGACCACGCCGGCCAAGGTCGCGAGAACGGCGCATCCGCCTGCCCAGGGGAGCCAGCTGATGCGGCTCCGGGGCAAGGGTGTCTTGACGTCCGGCCGTGCCGGCGACGCGAACCCTTCCAAGCTCGCGGGCCGGTCTCCCGGCTCGGGTGCGAGCAGCGGCACGATGAGCTGCTGAACCGGCTTGGGCAGGCTCGAAAGGTCGGGACGGCGCTGTCGTGCCGCCACGGCGGAGGCCGGATCGTCACCCATCGGCAAGGGTCGGCCGCGGGCCGCGGCGGCCAGGACCAGCCCGAGGCTGAACATGTCCGAGCGTTGATCGACCGGCGCGTCGATGGCTCCCGCCTGCTCCGGCGAGGCATAGGCCATCTTGCCGGTGAAGCCGTGTGTGCCGCCGGTGAACAGGGTCGGCCCGGCAGCACCCTCGCGGCGGGCAATGCCGAAATCGATGATCACCGCGTCGTCCAGCTTCCCGCCCGGCAACAGGATGTTGTCGGGCGAAAGATCGCGGTGATGCACGCCGACGGCGTGGGCGGCCGTCAGGCCGCGGGCGAGGCGTCGCGCGAGCCGGGTCACCTCGTCGACGGTGAGCGGTTGCCCACGCATGCGGTCGGCCAAGGATGGGCCGTCGACATAGTCCATCACGATGAGGACGCGGCCCGTCTCGTCGCGAAACACGCCCTCATAGCCGACCACCGCGCCATCGCGGACGCTTTTCAGCGCCTCCGCCTCGCGCACGAACAATCCGCGCAGGAGCTGGTCCTGGAGGAACTCCGGGCGAATCGTCTTGATGGCGCAAGGTGCGCCGGTGACGGTGTTGGTGCCCCGGTACACCTCACCCATGCCACCGCCGCCGAGGTTGCCGTCGATGCGGTAGGTGCCGTTGCACAAGAGCGTCCCGGGCCGGATGCTGCCGGACGCGGCCGAGAAATCGGACGACCCAATTCCCGCGACAGTTTCCCGCTGTGACACGCGCGCTCCCGGCTGGAGCCACAAAATCCGGGGCGAGTATGCCTCTCCGGAACGCCAGGCGCTAGTCAGGCCGGATACGGGCCGTGCCGTCTGTGATCATTGCCACATCGACCGCCGCTCCAACCGGGAGCCGTAGCTCCGGCGGTCGATGGGCGCTCTGGACATCGCGCCCGGTTCGACACCAAGATGCGGTTGGTATCAGTGTCGGCCGATTGCCTCGAGCTCGGCGGGGCCCGCTCAATCGCTGCTTGCGGGTGTGACGGTTCTCACAGCGGGCCATCCGAGGATCGTGTAACGGTTATGTGTTGGAGGTTTGCCGACGGTTGGGGGGTAGCAGCATGTTCGGCCCGCGCAACAGCAGTCGGCCGGCCGTCGCTTGGGTGGGCATCACGGCCGCCATCGTTCTGTCGGGTAGTGCTCCGGTGCACGCGGAGCTGGTGGTGATGACCGAGGAGGTCACCATCTGCGCGACGGCCCAGAACGCGCGACAGGATGCTCTGCCCCTGGTGCTCGCGAGCTGTGACAAGGTCGTGCCGCTGGCCGAAGGTGCCAATCTGGGACGCCTGCTGCGATATCGGGGATGGGCGCGCGTGCGTTCGGGCATGGCGCAGCAGGCCATTCCCGACTTCGATCGCGCGCTCGCGATCCTGGGCAACGACCGGTGGAGCCTCCAAGGGCGCGCCCTGGCCAATCGGGCGGTGGGCAATTTGCCGGACGCGCGGCGCGACTATGAGCAGCTGCTCGCGTTCGATCCCAGCTTTCGTGGCGAGCTGGCGGAGCTGGGCGTCTCGGTACCACCACCGCCGTCGGGGCAGAGCTACGCCAAGCCGCCCGCCGGCACGGCGCCTACGGACACCGTGCAGCAGGTCGAGCTGCCGCCGCCGGCCGCCGCTCCCACCACTGGTCCTCGGCCGCTGACGCGGGAGGCGACGGGCTCGGCCTCTCTGCCTGCTGGGTCACCCCAGGCGCTGGCGGCGACGACGCCGACGGCTCCGGATCCTGCCGAGCTCGTGCGCAGGCTGCAGGGCGCGATGCGCGATCTGGGCCTCTATGACGGCCCGATCAACGGAACCTTGGGACCCCAGACGCGGGCGGCGCTCGATGCCTACGCGAGAAGCACCGGTCTCGTGGTCGGAGCCGAGCCGTCCGAGGCCATCCTCGCGGCGGCGGAGCTGGCCGCACGGCAAAGGCGTGAGCAGGCGAGCCATGAGCAGCAGGAGCGCAATCGGCGCGCGCAGACGGCGCTTCTGGAGCTCGGCTATCAGGTCGGCGACATCGACGGCGTCATCGGCCCGCGCTCGCGCGAGGCTCTCAACGACTGGCTGCGCAAGCAGCGGCGATCGCCTTTCGCCGGCGAGATCGACGAAGCGATGGTGGTCGCACTCAACGAGGCGGCCGCCACGCGAGTGACGGCAGCGCTTACCGAGCCACCTGCGCCGGAGCCGGTGAACGAGCCTAGAAGCACCGGCCCGGATCTGGCGTCGCCCCCGACACAGAGTCCCTCGATCGCGCCTCAGTCCGTCGAGACGCAAGCGCCGAAGCCCCCGACGGCTGTGGTGCCGGGGACCGGTGCCGAGGCTGTCGTCAGCGCGCTCGAGCCGGAGCTCCCGCGTCACGCCCGGATCGTGCCTGCAAGCGGCGAACGGCGTATCGCGCTGGTGATCGGCAATTCGAACTATCGATATGTGACCCCGCTTCGCAACCCGCGCCAGGACGCGGAGGACATGACGGCGGCGCTTCAGGAGATCGGGTTCGAGGTGCTGGCGGGCTACGACCTCGACGGCGACGCATTGGATGACCTGACTGCGCGATTCGCGCGCGAGGCGGATGGAGCCGATCTCGCGCTCACCTACTATTCGGGCCATGCCCTCCAATATGCCGGCAAGAACCTGCTGGTACCCGTCGATGGGCGGCTCGAGGACCGATACAGTCTTCGCAGCCTGATCGAGCTCGACCAGCTGGTTCAGGACACCGGCGGGGCGCGCAAGCTCGCCGTGATCATCGTCGACGCCTGCCGCGACGATCCGCTCGCCGGCCGGCAGACGGCGATGGGCGGGACGCGGTCCTTGGCGGTTTCGAAGGGTCTTGCGCAACCCGGGTTCATACCGCCGCGGACGGTAATCTCGTATGCGACCTCTCCCGGCATGGTGGCGTACGACGGCAACGGGCGCAACAGCCCCTACGTCGCCGCATTGCTGCGTCACATCAAGACACCGGGCGTGAAGGTCCAAGACATGTTCGCGGCCGTGACCGGAGATGTCGCCAAGGAGACCGAGGAGGCGCAAAGGCCCAGCATCTACAACACCCTGGACGCCGAGGCGGTCTACCTCGTACCGGGCGCGCCGGAGCCGACAGGGCTGGAGCTGGCTCAGATGACGCGTGGCGAGGTGCGCGCGATCGAGCTGTCGCTCGGCTGGCTCGGCTTTTGGTCCGGCGACGCCGATGGCGAGGTGTCGGAAGCTCTGGTGCAGGCCGTAAGTCGTTGGCAGGGCTCGCAGCTCGCAAACGCGACGGGCCAGATGAGCACCGCCGAGGTCGTGGCGTTGCATCGTCGGGCCGCGCGGTCGCGCCCGCGCGAGCCCCTGCCCACGATCGACGACGTGAACCAGCTGCTTCTCGAGGCCGCCGAGGGCAACGCGCAGGCGCAGCGTCTGCTCGGCATGGTCAACGATCCCAGCTTCGAGCCGGGCGGCCTGCCCAAGCAGCAGAAATCCGCCCGCTTCTGGTACGGACGGGCAGCGACCGCCGGCGATCCGGTGGCGGCGGCGCGGCTGGGACTGATGCTGGCCGGATCGGGCGGCGCGCCGGAGGACCGGACCGAGGCCCGGCGATGGCTGGACCTCGCCGCGAAGGCGGGCGACCCGTCTGCCGCCTTGCGCCTTGCCGAGCTCATCCTCGATGACGGCAGGGATGGGCCGCAACAGGCTCAGGCGGTGCAGCTGCTCAGGCTCGCGGCAGCCAAACCCGACACCGAAGGCTTCGCGAACGCGATCCTCCGCGATCTGGGACAGCAGGTGGTGCTCTCGAGCAGCCTGTAGGCGCTGGGGGCGAGCCGGGGTCGACGAGGCCAGGCCCGCCGCCTATGCCGGGGAAGGCCGCCACGGCCAGCTCCCGCCCCGCTCGAGGAGATCGCCTTGCGCATACCCGTGAAGACGCACCTGCCCGCCGACGAGGTACCGCTGGAATGGGCGGTGACCGGCGACAACGTGCTCTATACCGCCCTCATCCCGATACGGGTCGACGGCTCGATCGAGATCGGGCCGATCGAGCGGCAGGCCGAGGTGACCTTCGACAATCTCAGGCGGGTGCTGGAGGCGGCCGGCGGCACGATGGACGATGTCACGCAGGTCCTGATCTACCTGACCGATCCGGCCGCCTTCGAGGGCATGAACGACATCTACCGGCGGTTCTTCAACGCACCCTATCCCAACCGGGCCACGGTGGTCGTGGCCGGCCTGATGGTGCCCGGCGCGCTGATCGAGATCGTCGCCTACGCCCACCTGAAGCGCGGCTGACCCCGCGCGCTCACTGGATGCTGGGCAGCCATTCGTTTCGGTACCAGCGGACGAACCTCTCGACGCCTTCCTCAATCGTTGTGCTGGGGGTGAAGCCGGTGGCTTCTGTGAGGTCCTCGATGTCGGCGTAGGTGGCGGGGACGTCGCCGGGCTGCATCGGCAGGAGCTGCTTGATCGCCTTGACACCCAAAGCCTGCTCGAGGGTGGCGATCAGGTGCATCAGCTCCACGGGCTGGTGGTTGCCGATATTGTAGAGGCGGTAGGGGGCGGTGCTGCTGCCGGGGTCGGGCCGGTCGCCGCGCCAGGCGGGGTTGGGCGCTGGTGCGAGGTCGATCACCCGGCGCACGCCCTCGACGATGTCGGCGACGAAGGTGAAGTCGCGCCGCATCCGGCCCTGGTTGAACACCTGGATCGGCCGGCCCGCGAGCATGGCCTCGGTGAACAAAAACAGCGCCATGTCGGGGCGGCCCCAGGGCCCGTAGACGGTGAAGAAGCGCAGGCCGGTGACCGGCAGCCGGTAGAGATGGCTGTAGGTGTGGGCCATCAGCTCATTGGCCTTCTTGGTCGCGGCATAGAGGCTCAAGGGGTGGTCGACATTGTCGTGGACCGAGAACGGCATGTGCGTGTTGGCGCCATAGACCGAGCTGGTCGAGGCATAGACCAGATGCGCCACCTGGCCGTGCCGGCAGCCTTCCAGCACGTTGAGGAAGCCCACGAGATTGGCGTCGGCATAGGCGTGCGGGTTGGTGAGCGAGTAGCGCACGCCGGCCTGGGCGGCGAGATGGACCACCACTTTGGGCCGCACCTCGGCGAACAGCGCGGCGGTGGCCTCGCGGTCGGAAAGATCGAGCCGCTGGAAGGCGAAGCCCGGCCGGCCCTCGAGCCGCGCGAGCCGGGCCCGCTTCAGCCTGGGGTCGTAATACTCGTTCAGGCTGTCGACGCCGAGGACGGTGCAGCCCTCGTCCAAGAGCCGGGCCGCGAGATGGAAGCCGATGAAGCCGGCGGCCCCGGTGAGCAGGATCGTGCCGTCATGGGCAAGGGGCATCGCGCTACAGGCTCCAATAGGCAAGGCCGCCCGGCAGCGCCGCCGGGTCGAGCATGGACTTGACGTCGAGCAGAACGCCGGATGGCGCAAGCAGGGCTGCGGACACCTAGCGCTTCAGGATGGAGCGGATCTCCCCTTCATAGTGGCGCAGCTCGGTGAGGCCCTCCTCGAGGGTGATCTCGCGGTCCTCGACCCGCTGGCCGAGATCGACCAGCGCATTGCCCAAGGCGGTGCGCCCTGCCTTGCGGGCCGCCTCGGCCAGCCGCTCCATTCGGCTCTGGAACGTCCGGTAGCGCTCTTCGGCGATCTTGGCCTCGGCCGCATTCGGGCGCGCCGCCTGCG
Organism: Geminicoccaceae bacterium; assembly: GCA_044224255.1. GTDB lineage: Bacteria > Pseudomonadota > Alphaproteobacteria > Geminicoccales > Geminicoccaceae > Benzoatithermus. The sequence goes on along the minus strand of JBGAKU010000089.1, from coordinate 10,023 downwards.
CCGGGCCAGACGCCCGGGAATTGAAATTCGCCATCACGACCTCCGCTTGTTGTCGAGGCCGATCATGGCCGAACGGGTCACGCCCGCAAAGAGCGGCCGGCTCAGGCGGGGCGGACGCCGTGCACGACGCGGTGGACGAAGGCGAGCTTCTCGATCACCCCGGACGACAGGACGAACGGGTAGGCGTCGTTCTGGCCCATGCTGCGATTGAGGCTGTTGATCGCGAACGACAGGGGCAGCCAGGCATCGATCAGCGTCGCGATCGGGACGTCGGCATAGACGTCGAAATCCACCTCGGCGGACAGGTTGTCGTTCCTGGCTGCCTTCGGGTCGACCCGCAGCCGGAAGGCCCGCGCCGTCTCCAGGGTGTCGACGATGTGCAGGTAGTGCGTCCAGGTCTCTGCCCAGTCCTCCCAGGGATGGGCGCGGGCATAGGCGCTGACATAGCTATCCGACCAGCTGTCCGGCTGGGCGTTCGCGTAATGGCGCTGCAGCGCCTCGCCATAGTCCTCACGCTCGTCGCCGAACAGCGCGCGGAACCCTTCCAGGTCGCCGCCCTCCGCCACCAGGCGATCCCAGTAGTAGTGCCCGACCTCATGGCGCAGATGGCCGAGCAGGGTGCGGTAGGGCTCGCCGAGCGCGGTCCGCCGCCGCTCGCGCTCGACATCGTCGGCCTCGACCAGGGCGATGGTGATCAGGCCGTCGTCATGGCCGGTCATCACCTTGGGCGCGTCGCCGCTCGGCGGGTCGGCGAGGAAATCGAAGGCGAGCCCGCGCCCTTCGTCCTCGGTCTCGGTCGGGTGGGGCAGGCCGAGCTTGAGGATCGTGTACATCAGCCGGTGCTTGGCGACCTCGAGCTTGCGCCAGCGCAGGAGATTCTCTGGAATGGCCGGGTCCGGCACGGTCCGGTTGTGCCGGCAGGCGAGGCAGTAGTCGTCGGAATCGGCGGCGTCGAGCTGCCAGTTGCAGACACCGTGCGCGAGGTTGGCGCAGGGCACGAACGACCGGCCGGGTGCGGCGAGGGCCTGCCAGGTCCCGTCGCCCGCGAGCTTCAGCGCGCTGACCGTGCCTTGCTCCGGCAGATAGCCGAGCGCATGCCCGCAGCTCTCGCAGGTGACGTTCTCGAAGTAGAGCAGCTGGCCGCAATGCTGGCAGGTGAACAGTCTCATCGTGCTCCTCGCCCCGTTTGCGTGCCGCCTAGTCGCGGCGGCGGTTGCGGCGGAAGCGCCGCCAGCGCCGCTCGCCGGCGACGATCGCCCGCGCCGTCGGCCGCCTTAGCATGGCGACGTCGAGGGACAGGAGCGCCACGCCCAAAGGCAGCATCCAGAAGCCGAGAACGGGGAGGAAGCCGAGAAGTCCCCCCAAGATCAGCAGAACGCCGAGCGGTACCCGCACCCAGCTCGCGGACGGGTGGCGCAGATGGCCGAGCCACTCGCCGAACAACCCGGGCAGATGGCGCTCGGCGCGATCCAGACGGCGCTCCACCACCCGGCGGGCTTTGGCTTGCGGAGTGTTCGGCATCAATGAACCAGCGTGGGGGTCAATTCGGTCCCGCTTGTTGCGCCGCCCGCGTGGTCCGGGTCAAGGCCGTGAACGGCGATGAGGCCGCAGCGTTCCCGCGGCGGCTAGTTCACGCGCTCGTAGGTCAGGACGACCGACTGGCCGGGGTCGGTGCGCGTGGTCACGATCTTGCGGCCACGATCGGCGATCACGCCGAACTGACGGTTGACGTTGCCGATCGTGATGGCGCCGTCCATCGTCACCGTGCAATCCCGAGCGACCTTGTAGGTCCCATTCGACGAGAACTGTTGCGGATCGCCGCCGACCGAGGCCCAGCCATGGCCGCGAAACCTGCCGGTACCGTCGAAGTAGGCGATTCGCGCCACCGCGACGGGCAGGAAGTTCGGCGCGGTGCCCTGAAAGCCCGTGGCCGACAGGGCATAGGCGCCCTTGATCGTCGCGTTGGTGCAGCCGAGATCGGTCGCCGCCGCGCTGCCGGCGGTGAGCGCCAGTCCGAGCGCTGCCAGTGTCCCCCGCATCCCATCACCTCCGACCGCCGAGTCACTCAGGCGCTGGCGGCAGTGAGGCGATCGATCGCCGCTTTGTCGAGGCGCAGATTGGCCGCCGCGATCAGATCCTCGAGCTGATCCAGCGAGGTCGCGCTGGCGATCGGGGCGGTGATGCTCGGCCGGGCGATCAGCCATGCCAGCGCCACCTGTGCGGGCGTCGAGCGGATTTCTCCCGCCACCTCGTCGAGGGTCGCGAGGATCCGCATTCCGCGCTCGTTCAGATAGTCCGCGACCCCGCCACCGCGCTGACTTTGCCCCAGATCGGCCGTGCTGCGATACTTGCCGGTCAGGAATCCCCTGGCGAGGCCGAAATAGGAGATGACCCCGAGCCGTTCCGCGACACAGAGCGGCTCGAGCGTGGCCTCGTACTCGGCCCGGTCGTAGAGATTGTAGTGCGGCTGTAGGCTCTCGTAGCGCGGCAGGCCCAGCTCCGCGCTGGTCCGCAGGGCCTCGCGCAGGCGCTCGGGGGTGTGGTTCGAGGCGCCGATGGCGCGGACCTTGCCCGCCGCGATCAGCTCGGCGAACGTGCCGAGCACCTCGGCCAAGGGTGTGTCCGGATCGTCGTAGTGCGCCTGGTAGAGGTCGATCCGGTCGGTGCGCAGGCGGCGCAGCGAGTCCTCGACGGCCGCGCGGATGCGCGCCGGCGCCAGCCCCTTGCGCCCGTCGCCCATGTCGGCACCGACCTTGGTTGCGATCGTCACGCGGTCACGGCAGCCGCGGCTCGCCATCCATTCGCCAATGATCGCCTCGGATTCGCCGCCGCGGTGGCCCGGCACCCAGACCGAGTACATCTCGGCCGTGTCGATGAAGTCGAGCCCGGCCTCCAGCGCCCGGTCGAGCAGGCGGAAGGAGGCGTCGCGGCCGACGGTCCACCCGAACACGTTGCCGCCCAGGCACAAGGGGGGCACCCGCAGCCCCGAGCGACCCAGCTCTCGCCGTTCCATCAACGCGCCTCCCTCGTCGGTATGACGATGCTAGCCCCGGCACAGCCGATCGCGCACCCGTCATTGTGACGTTTCTACCGGCCGGACGTTCCTAGCATCATCGTGCGAAGGAGGCGGGATCATGGCGGAGAAGGGATTGGCGGAGCGGGCGATGGAGGATCCGGCGCGTGTATTCGACTCGCCGGAAGCGGTGATCGCCGAGCCGACGCTGGCTCCGGCGGGTAAGCGGTCGATCCTGCAGTGCTGGCGCGAGCGGCTCGGCGGCGAGCAGACGGCGCCGGCCCCTGCTGCGCCCGATCTGGCGACCCGGATCGGGCGCGCGCTCGCCATGCTCGACACGGAGACGGGGACCCACGAAGTGGATCACGATCAGGGATTCTACACTTCGGTCAGCGACATCGGGAAGAAGTGAGCCGGTCGGGCGCAATGGCGCTCGCGATCGAGGACTACGCCCTCATCGGCGACTGCGAGACGGCGGCACTGATCGGGCGGGACGGGTCGATCGACTGGCTGTGCTGGCCGCGGTTCGATTCCGCTGCCTGCTTCGCGGCGCTGCTGGGCGGTCCCGAGCATGGACGATGGCTCGTGGCCCCCGCGGAGGAGCCGCGCCGGGTGGCGCGCCGCTATCGGCCGGGAACGCTCGTGCTCGAGACCGAGTTCCAGTGCGCCAGCGGCGCGGTCACCCTGGTCGACTTCATGCCGGTCAGGGACCGGGCCTCCAATCTCGTGCGCATGGTCGTCGGCAAGGAAGGCCGCGTGCCGATGCGAACCGAGCTCTGCCTGCGGTTCGACTACGGCTCCGCGGTGCCCTGGGTCACGCGGACCGATACCGGCGCGCTGCGCGCCATCGCCGGCCCGGACATGGTCGAGCTCTCGACCGCCGTGCAGCTGCGTGGGGAGGGATTGCGCACGGTCGGCGAGTTCGAGATCGGGGCGAACGAGAACCGCTTCTTCACCCTGACCTACGCCCCGTCGCATCGGCAAATGCCGATGCCGCCGGACCCGTTCCACGCCCTGGCCGCCACCACGGCGCGCTGGCGCGCCTGGTCCGATCAGTGCCGCGAGGTCGGGGCATGGTCCGAGCTGGTCCGGCGCTCGCTGATCACCTTGAAGGCGCTCACCTATGCCCCCACCGGCGGCATCGTCGCCGCACCCACCACCTCGCTGCCGGAGCAGATCGGCGGCACGCGCAACTGGGACTATCGCTATTGCTGGCTGCGCGACGCCACCCTGACCTTGCTGGCGCTGCTCAACGCCGGCTACTCGGCGGAGGCGGCTGGCTGGCGCGATTGGCTGCTGCGGGCCGTGGCCGGCAGCCCATCCCAGATGCAGATCATGTACGGCCTCGCCGGAGAGCGCCGCCTGACCGAGTGGGAGGTGCCTTGGCTGCCGGGATATGAGAGCTCGTCCCCCGTGCGGATCGGCAACGGCGCCCACGCCCAGGTGCAGCTCGACGTCTATGGCGAGCTGATGGACGCTCTGCACCAGGCCCGGCGCGGTGGGCTCGGTCCCGACGAGGCCGGCTGGGCGCTGCAGAAGGCGCTGCTGAGCCATCTCGAGACCGTCTGGCGCGAGCCCGACCGGGGCATGTGGGAGGTGCGCGGGCCGCCCCAGCATTTCACGCACTCCAAGATCATGGCCTGGGTGGCGTTCGATCGCGCCGTGCGCGACGTCGAGGAGCTGGGGCTCGATGGGCCGGTGGATCATTGGCGGATGCTGCGCGACCTGATCCACGAGGAGGTCTGCGCGCGGGGCTTCGATTCGAGGCTCGGCAGCTTCGTCCAGGCCTATGGCTCGCCGCACCTCGACGCCAGCCTGCTCATGCTGCCGGTGACCGGCTTCCTTCCACCCGAGGATGAGCGCGTCCGCGGGACGATCGCGGCGATCGAGCGTGGGCTCGTCGTCGACGGGCTGGTCCAACGCTACGACACCTGGCGGGTGAAGGACGGCCTTCCGGCGGGCGAGGGCGCGTTCCTCGCCTGCACCTGCTGGCTGGCGGACGCCTATGTCATGCTCGGCCGCCTGGACGAGGCACGGGCGGTGTTCGAGCGGGTGGTGGCGCTCCGCAACGATGTCGGTCTGTTGGCCGAGGAGTATGATCCCGGGCGGCGCCGCCAGGTCGGCAACTTCCCCCAGGCGTTCTCGCATCTGGCCCTGGCCGAGACCGCCATGAACCTCGCCCGGGCGTCGAAGCCCGCGGAGCAGCGCGCCCATCGGCAGGGCGTCCCTCCCGACGCCGAAAGCGATTGACAGCCCAGGCGCGCAGAACGACCGTCGCCGCCGTCGACACGGCTGAGTACCGGTCGGCCACGTCAGGGAGGTTGACCATGGCAAGATCGAGGAGGGCGGCGCTGGCCGGCGTCGCGGTGGCGGGGCTCGTGGCGCTCGGCGCGGGCACGGCCGGGGCACAGGACATCACCGTGATGACGTCCGTGCCCGGCCTGAACTTCCCGTTCTTCGTGCACATGCTCAAGGCGATGCAGGACGAGGGCAAGGCGCTGAGCGTCAAGACGATCGAGTCCGACGGCCAGAACTCCGCCCCCAAACAGACCGCCGACGTCGAGGCGGCCGTGGTGCAGGGCGTGAACGGCATCGTCATCAGCCCGATCGACGTCAACGCGATGGCGCCAGCACTGCAGACCGCGGTCGACAACGACGTGCCGGTGGTCACGATCGACCGGCGCGTCGCCGGCGTGAACGGCATCACCGCCCATGTCGGCGCCGACAACGTCAAGGGCGGCGAGGCCCAGGGCGAATGGGTCATGGCGGCGTTCCCCGACGGCGCCAAGATCATCAACCTGCAGGGTCAGCCGGGCGCGTCGCCCGCGATCGACCGCAACAAGGGCCTGCACAACGTCCTCGACGCGCACAAGGACAAGTACGTGTTCGTCGCCGAGCAGACCGCGAACTTCGCCCGCGATCAGGGCCTCGCCGTGACCGAGAGCCTGCTGGCCGGCATGACCACGCCGCCCGACGTGATCGTCGCCGCCAACGACGACATGGCGCTGGGTGCGATCGAGGCGGTCAAAGCACGCAACCTGAATATCCAGGTGATCGGCTTCGACGCTCTGCCGGAGGCGCTGGCGGCGGTCCGCGACGGTGCCCTGGCCGGGACGGTCGAGCAGTTCCCTGGTGGCCAGAGCCGTAAGGCGATGCAGATCATGGTCGACCTGCTCAAGGACCAGAAGAAGCCCGAGAGCGATCTGGTGCTGCTGACCCCGATCATGATCACCAAGGACAATCTCGACAAGGCCGAGCGGCTCGGCGAGCTGAAGTAGGCGAGGAGGGGCTCGCGATGGCCGATGGCGAGCCCCTGTTGCGCATGGCCGGAATCGCCAAGGGCTTTCCCGGCGTGCAGGCCCTGCGCGGCGTCGACTTCACGGTCGGCCGCGGCGAGGTGCACGCGCTGCTCGGCGAGAACGGTGCCGGCAAGAGCACCCTGCTCAAGATCCTGGCCGGCGCGCAGCAGCCGGATGCGGGTACCATCCTGTTCGACGGTGCGGAGGTGCGCCTCGCCGACCCGCACTCCGCGCAGCGGCTCGGCATCGTCACGATCTACCAGGAATTCAACCTCATCCCAACCCTCTCGGTCGCCGAGAACGTGTTTATCGGCCGGCTGCCGGTCCGGCACGGCCGGATCGACTGGGCCGAGCTGCACCGCCGCACGCGGACGCTGACCGAGGCGGTCGGGCTCGCCGTCGATCCGCGCCGCCTGGTCTCGGACCTCTCGGTCGCCGAGCAGCAGATGGTCGAGATCGCTCGGGCGCTGTCGATGGACGCGAAGCTCGTCGTGATGGACGAGCCGACCTCAGCCCTCTCCGACAAGGAGGTGCAGCGGCTGTTCGCGATCGTGGCCGGGCTCAAGGCTAGGGGCATCTCGGTCGTGTTCGTCACCCACCGCCTCGAGGAGGTGATGCGGATCTGCGATCGCGCCACCGTCCTGCGCGACGGGAGCCTGGTGGGCGAAGCGGCTGTCGCCGGGCTCGATATCGAGCGCATCATCCGCATGATGGTCGGGCGGGAGGTGGACCGCCTGTTCGCCCACCGGGTCGGGGACGGCGCCGGGTCGGTAGCGCTCGCGGTCGAGGGCATCACCCGCGGGCGGGACGTGCGCGACCCGCATGCCGTGATGCTGCACGGCATCGACCTCGAGGTGCGCAAAGGCGAGATCCTGGGCCTGGCCGGCCTGGTCGGCGCCGGCCGCACCGAGCTCGCGCGGGCCATCTTCGGCGCCGATCCGGTGCAGGCCGGGCGCGTGCTGGTCGACGGGCGCGAGGTGGCGATCCGTTCGCCGATCGACGCCATCCGCGCCGGCATCGGGCTCGTGCCCGAGGACCGCAAGCAGCAGGCCCTGTTCCTGGCGCTCGCGATCCGCAACAACCTGTCGGCTGCCTGCATGGACCGGCTCTGCGGCGTGCTCGGCATCGTGCGTCGCAGCGTCGAGGAGGAGCTGGTCGAGAGCTTCCGCCGCAAGCTCGGCATCCGGATGGCCAGCGCCGATCAGGCGGTGGGCAATCTCTCGGGTGGCAACCAGCAGAAGGTGGTGCTGGCCCGCTGGCTGGCGCTGCAGCCCAAGGTGCTGATCGTCGACGAGCCCACGCGCGGTATCGACGTCGCCGCCAAGGCCGAGGTCCACACCCTGCTCTACGAGCTGGCGGCCGCCGGCATCGCCATCCTCGCGATCTCCTCCGAGCTGCCCGAGATCCTGACCATCAGCGACCGCATCGTCACCATGCGCGAGGGCCGAGTCACTGGCGAGATCGGCCGCGACGATGCGACCGAAGAGCGGCTGATGCAGCTCATGGCCCTGGGTCGGGCCGAGGCGGCGTAACTGCAGGTTCATCGAGGGACTCTGATAGCTTATCAGCCATTTTTGGCCATCCCGGCAGGGTTGCGATAGGCAGCGGTGAATTGTCTGACACACTCTTCGGTGGCTGGGCATCGCACTCCCGCCTTCGTTCGAGACTCCATGGATCGCGAGAGAATGCCGCACTAACTCTTGCCTATCGTACGGCGATCCCGCAGCCTGTCGTGCCGATCACAGAGAACAGTCAGGAATGGCAGAATTGGGGAGAGACAAATATCCTGACGCCTTCCTATCGTATGCCCGTCTCGATGACGAGGTTTCGGACGGTTACATCTCGTGGCTGCGAGAGAAGCTGGAGGGCCAAGTAAATGCTGAAATTGGAAAAGGTAGCTTTCGGATTTTTCAGGATACAGACGAAATTCCGGCAGGTGCAAACTGGACGTCGGCTCTAGAAGAAGCGCTGGCGGGCGCACGCTTTCTTATTACTGTGCTATCGCCAAGTTATTTTGCAAGTCAACCATGCTTATTTGAGCTAGCAAAATTCCATGGTTTTGAGACTAGCTCCGGCCGCAAGGACCTGATAATTCCTATTTTCTTTCGAGATATCCCCGATTATTGGGATGATCAGAATAATCCGCATATTGTATTACTTAGAGAGCGACACATATTTGATTGACGGAGTCTTCGCCGGAGACGTCGTGATGACCCAGAAGTTATAAATGCTATAGAACGGCTTGCGGCAGACATAAGGACCGCTTTAGTCCGCACTTCCACCATCGCGCGTGCTAACTCCAGCCGCGTGGAGGTCATAACGGCGCCAGAGGCTCTGGCAACACTGCGTGGCGAACTAGGCGAAACGCGGCTTGCTTTAGATCAAGCTAGAGAAGAAGCCAACCAGGCCAAAGCGGATCTCACAAAGATTTTAGAGAATAAACGCCTAGACTATGAACAACTGACAACTGAGAGAGATAATATCAAATTGGCACTATCGCAGAGCGAATTAAAGCTGCATCAGCTGGAGCAGCTGTTTGCACGACATGAATCTTCTCCGAGACAACCCGAGTCACTTCACGACAACAGCAGAAAGACCCAAGTGTTATTTTCGGGAAGATTTAGCTTCGCTACAATCGGTGCGCTAGTAGTAGCTGGTCTTGTTCTGACGTATATTTGGTATCGAACTTCATCTGATGCCAAGTATTTGATAGCCGATTTACAATCCCAGTTAACTGTTCTCTCTAATCAAATTACAAGCATCAAATCTGAGCGAGATAGCGCACTTAGGCAAGCACAAGAGTTCTCGAACCTGGTCAGGGCGAAAGCGATTGCAGAGGATAATGTCGCTCAGCTCGAAGCGATAGTCAATTCCGCGTGCCCAAGAGATACAGTAGAATTTAACGTGAAATCCATCCAGTTGTATGGCAGTCCCCTGGAATGGGGCTCTCGATTGGAAGTATGTAGTGGCGTATTATGTCAAAAACACGATGGTGGAGAGTGGTCGGCGGTATTACACGACGGATCATTAGCATATGTTCGGACGAACGATCTTACGAGATCGAATAAATAGTCTTTTTTTCTAGCGCATCTTCGTTGTCATGAGTTCCCTGGCCAGCGACTTTGGCTGAAACACTTTGGCCGCGATACTTACTTTTATTTTCTGCTGGGCGATCATGGCTGTTGGATTCCGGCTCTGGCCCGCCTCGACCGACGCGGCGGTCGGCAGGCGCCTCCTGCTGCTGCGCGTGTTCGGATACCAGCGGCGGATCGAAAGGCTGTTCGACGCCATCGCCCAGCGGTGGCGGCTGTCGGGCGGCGTCAAGCTGATCGCGCCCGCCGATCTCGCCACCCGCATTGTCGATCCCGCCGACGTCGTCGCGTTCATGGGCGGTCGGATGCGGGACCGGTTCGTTGCCGGCCCGTCGGACCTCGGTCGACACCTCGCCCGGATCGACGATACGCCCGATCCCGATGGCCGCTATCGCATCGACAAGTTCTTCTGCCGCGATGATACGTGGCAACCGCTGCTCCGGTCCCTGCTCGATCGCAGCGACGTCGTGCTCTTCGACCTTCGAGGCTTCACGCCCGCCAACAGCGGCTGCCGTCTTGAGCTGGGCCAGCTGGCGGGTAAGGGGCTCCTGCCGCGCACCGTGATGGTGGTCGACGGCTCGACGGACATTGCGCATCTGCGGACGGTGCTCGCCGAGGC
>JBGAKU010000088.1:0-19685 GCA_044224255.1 Geminicoccaceae bacterium | reverse complement strand
AAACAGCTCTTCCTTCTCTCGTCATGTTTTTTCCTCCGCCGCGCATCGAACTTCCGGGACCTGCTGACGTGATCGCTGGCCAGCGCCCTAAGCCCGCCCGCCTACGCCTGGTCGAGGGGAACCCCGGCCATCGTCCGGTCAACAAGGCTGAGCCGCGTTCGCCTGCCCTCAAGGGCCCGCCTCGTCACCTGACCGACGAACAGCGCTCGGCTTGGCGCGAGCTGGTGCGGGCCGCACCGGAGCACGTCCTGCAGCAGGCCGACCGCTTTCTGCTAGAGCTGGCGGCGCGGCTCCTGGTGCAGGCGAGATCTACGCCCGAGATCTCGGCTCCACTTGCAACGCAGCTGCGGCAATGCCTCGGCGAGCTTGGGCTCTCGCCGTCCGCCCGCACGCGGCTGTCGGTCGCCCCGCCGGCGCCGGCCAACCCCTTCGAGAACCTGTGACCGACCCCCACCCACACGTCACGCTCGCCCGCGGCTATGTCGACGACGTCCTGGCCGGCCGGATCGACGTCTGCCGCTGGATCAGGCTCGCCTGCCGGCGCAGCCGCGACGATCTCGCCGCCAGCGACGACGAGGCATGCCCCTATGCCTTCGCCGCCGTGAAGGCCGAGCGTGCCTGCAAGTTCCTCGAGCTGTTCCCGCACACCAAGGGCAAATGGGCCGGCCAGCGCACGCCGTTCCGTCTCGAGCCCTGGCAGGCGTTCCTGGTCTGCGAGCTGTTCGGATGGCAGCGCAAGGCGACCGGCACGCGGCGGTTCCGCAAGGCGTTCCTGCTGGTGCCACGCAAGAACGGCAAGAGCGACCTTGCTGCGCGCATCGGGCTCTACATGCTGGCCGCCGACGGCGAGCATGGCGCCGAGGTCTATTCCGGCGCCACCAGCGAGCGCCAGGCCTGGGAGGTATTCCGGCCGGCCCTCCTGATGGCCAAGGCCATGCCGACCTTTCTCGAGCACTTCGGCGTCCAGCCCTACAAGCAGAGCCTGGCGATCGCCGGCACGGCCTCGCGCTTCGAGCCGCTGATCGGCAAGCCCGGCGACGGCGCCAGCCCGCACTGCGCCATCGTGGACGAGTACCACGAGCACGACACGGATGATCTGGCGCATACCATGATCACCGGCATGGGTGCGCGCGAGCAGCCGCTGATCCTGTCCATCAGCACTGCGGGCGCCAACACCGCGGGCCCGTGCTACGCCCTGCAGCTCGAGGCGCAGCGGATGCTGGACGGCACGGTCGAGGACGACGAGCTGCTGGCGCTGATCTACGGCATCGACCAGGACGACGACTGGACCGATCCCGACCTGCTGCGGAAGGCCAATCCCAACTATGGCGTGAGCGTCGGCGCCGACTTCCTGCTGGCCCGTCACCGCGATGCGATGAACAGCGCCCGCGAGCAAGGCGCTTACCAGACCGAGCACCTGAACCGCTGGGTGGGCGCCCGCAGCGCCTATTTCGACCTGCCGAAGTGGCAGGCGTGCCGCCGCGACATCCGGCTCGAGGACTTCGCCGGCCAGCGGGTGCGTCTCGGCCTCGACCTGGCGTCGACGGTCGACGTCAATGCGCTGGTGATCCTGGCGGGCGACGCCGAGCCCTACTCGGTGTTCAGCCGCTTCTACCTGCCCGAGGCCACGGTCGAGCTCGGCACCAACCAGCACTACCAGGCCTGGACGCGCGATGGCCGGCTGGTGACGACGCCGGGCGAGATCGTCGATATGGAGCGCATCCGCGACGACATCCTCGACCTGGTGTCGCGGTTCACGGTGGCTGAGCTTGGCTACGATCCCTTTCAGGCGACCATGCTGGTGACGCAGCTCGCCAAGGAGGGCGTGCCCTGCGTCGAGGTACGGCCGACGGTGCTGAACTTCAGCCAGCCGATGAAGCACCTGGACGGCCTGATCCGCTCCCAACGCATCGCGCACGATGGTTGCCCGGTGCTGCAATGGATGATCGGCAACGTGGTGGCGCTTGAGGACGCCAAGGACAACGTCTATCCGCGGCGCGAGCGGCCCGAGAACAAGATCGACGGCGTGGTGGCATTGATCATGGCGCTGGCGCGGGCACTTGCGGCCCAGCCGCAGCAGCCGCCCCTGGACAGCGAGGCGATCGCGGCCTTCTTCGGGTGAACTACCGTCGCCTGAAGGCGACGGCTTCCGTGCTCTACGGCGCGCGCACCGTCGCGGGCCTGCGCCCACGGCGTTGACTGACAGCGCCTCCCACGGCAGCAACCCCCGCTCCAGGGGCCGGAGCGGGCACAATGCCCGCCAGGATCATGCGGCGAGCCTCGTCGCGGATGTTCGCGGCGGCGTTCTCGTCCCGGTCGTGCGTTGCGCCGCAGCCCTCACAGGCCCAGCGCCGCACCGACAGGTCCAAGGCATCGCGAACCATCCCGCAGCAGGAGCACGCCTTGGAGGATGGGAACCAGCGGTTCGTCCGAACCAGCAACTTCCCGGCCCGTTCCGCCTTGTACTGACAGAACCGGGTGAAGGTTGCCCAGCCGGCGTCGCTGATCGCCTTCGCCAGCGTGGGCGATCTCACCATCGCCTTCACGCACAAGTCCTCGACGGCGATCACTTGGTTCTCGTTGACCAGCCGGCGCGAGACTTTGTGCAGGAAGTCCTTGCGGGCGTTCTTGACCCGCTCGTGCGCGCGGGCTACCAGCCGCCGCGCCTTGTTCCTTGAATTTCTCCCCTTGGGCTTGCGCGACAACTTGCGCTGCTTGCGCTTCAGGTTCCGCTCGGCCTTCGCCAAGTGTTTCGGGTTGGCGAAGTGCTGCCCGGCGCTCGTGACGGCGAAGTCGATCAGGCCCACGTCGATCCCGAGCACCGGGCCTTCCGCCGATGCCGGGGGCATCTCCCGCCCGTCGTCGGTCAGGATCGAGGCGTAGTAGTGCCCGCACGGCTCCAGCGTCACCGTGACGGTCTTGATCGCCCCGACGATCTCGCGGTGCAGGACGGCTTTGATCTTGCCGACCTTGGGCAGCGACACGCGCGACCCGATCAACTTGACCGCCTGCGGGAACTGCACCGCCTGGGCGTCCTGCCTGCGCTTGAAGCGCGGGTAGCGGGCGCGGCGCTCGAAGAAGTTCAGGAACGCCCGCGATAGGTTGCGCAGCGCCTGCTGGAGCACCTGGGCGTTGGCCTCGACCAGCCAGGGGTGCTCCTGCTTCAGTTTGGGCAGGCGCAGACACATGCTCTCGTACCCGAGCCCCTTGCCGGTTTCTCGGTACAACCGTTGCGTCTCGGCGAGGGCTTCGTTCCACGCCCACCGCGCGCAGCCGAACTGCCGTGCCAAGTTCTGGCGCTGCGTCGCGTTCGGATAGAGGCGGACACGGGTTGCCGTGAGCATGTACTACAGATAATGCCTTTATCTGTAACATTCAACCCTTCCCGCCGGGAAAGCGCCATTCACCTGCCACCTGAAGGCGGCAGCCCTCTGGCGCGTTTCGGTAGGCAAGCTCCTGACCATGTTTCGGCAGCCCCGATGGCCCGCCGCCGATAAGGCCCGCTCTATCGCACCACCTGCGGTAGAGACGGTTGAGCAAGCGCAAGCAGCGGAAGGAGCAGCCCTCGGGCACGGGTCAGCCCGCGCTCTGGCTCGTCCAGGCGGGCGGCGGTGGCGCGACCGTCTCTGGCATCGGCGTCAGCCCGGTCTCGGCCATGCGCTGCGCCGCGGTCTATGCGGCCGTGCGCGTCGTGTCCGAGGACGTCGCCAAGCTGCCGCTGGTGATCTACCGCCGCCGCAAGGACGGCGCCAAGGAGCCGGCGACCAACCACCCGCTCTATCGCGTCCTGCGGTCCCGGCCGAACGAATGGCAGTCGTCGTTCGAGTGGCGCGAGATGATGCAGGCGCACCTCGAGCTGCGCGGCAATGCCTACAGCTACGTCGTGCGCGACGGCCGCGGCCAGGTCGAGCAGTTGCTGCCGCTGCACCCCGACCGGGTGACGCTCGTCCTCTCAGCCGACGGCGACGTCTACTACCAGTTGAGCCGCGGCGCCAATGACCCCGAGGTTCCGACCATCGTGCCGCGGGCGGGCATCCTGCACCTGCGCGGCATGACCCTCGACGGCTACCACGGCCTGTCGCCGATCGCCTGGGCGCGCGAGACCATCGGCCTGACGCTGGCAGCCGAGCAGCATGGTGCGGCCTATTTCGGCAACGGCGCGCGCCCGGACCTGGTGCTGGCGAGCAAGGCCCCGATCAGCGGCGACCAGGCGCGGGCCATCCGCGACGAGTGGGAGAAGAACCACCGCGGCGCGGCGCGCTCGCACCGGCCGGCGGTGCTGCCGTTCGAGATGAGCGTCCAGACTGTCGGCATCACGAACCGGGACTCGCAATTTCTGGAGCTGCGCCAGTTCCAGGTGAGTGACATCGCCCGCATCTTCCGCATTCCGCCGCACAAGATTGGCGACCTGTCGCGGGCGACCTTCACCAACATCGAGCACCAGGGCCTCGAATACTACCTCGACGGCCTGATGCCGCGCCTCGAGCGCTTCGAGGCCGCGATGACGCGCGACCTGCTCACCACCGACGAGGCCGAGCAGTTCGAGATCGAGTTCGATTTCACCCGGATTCTGCGCGGCGACATGAAGACCACGATGGAGGCGATCGGGACGGGCCGGAACTGGGGCATCGTCAGCGCCAACGAGGGCAGGCGCTGGCTGAACCTGCCGCCGCGCGAGGGTGGCGACGAGTATCTCGAGCCGCTCAACACGGTCCCGGCCGGCACGCAACCCGACCCGAGCAAGGTTTCGGCAGCCCCGGCCGACGCTCCGCCGCAAGACCAAGCCAATCAGCCCGCCGCTCGCGCCCTGCTCGATCGGCTCAACTGAGGGTACGTGATGGCGCGGCGATATCTGAGCGCGGAGCAGTTCAAGGGCGAAGCCAAGGCCGAGGTCGACACGGCCGACGTCGTCGTCGCCATGCCGGTCGAGACCGAGATCAAGGCCGCGACTGGCGAGGATCGCGCGCTCGACTTCGTGATCTCGACCGACGACGTCGACCGGCAGGGCGACCGCGTGTCCGTCGAGGGCTGGCAGCTCGGCAACTACCGCAGAAACCCAGTGATTTTGTGGAGCCACGACTACTCGAGCCTGCCGGTGGCCAAGGCCCAGAACGTGCGGGTCGAGGACGGCAAGCTCAAGGCCCGGGCGGTCTTCACGCCGCCCGGCATGGCCAAGTTCAACGACATCATCTTCGACATGCTCAAGGGCGGCTTCCTCAGCGCCGTCTCGGTGGGCTTCCAGCCGCGCAAGTGGGCCTGGGCCGAGGACGCGGGCCGCACGTTCGGCATCGACTTCCAGGAGCAGGAATTGCTCGAGTTCAGCGTTTGTCCGGTGCCGGCAAATCCTCAGGCCCTGATCGAGGCGCGCGCCAAGGGCATCGACGTCGAGCCGATCGTCGAGTTCTGGCGCAAGACGCTCCAGCTCCCGTCCGACTTCGAGATGATCTCCTCGGCCGAGCTGGCCGAGCTGCGCGCCAACGACGCCGCGTTCAAGGCGCAGAAGGCCAAGCCGCCCGCACCTGCACGCCCCCGTCTCACCGCCCGCGCCCTCGATCTGGCGAGGCTGCGCGGTGCGTGCTGACCGAATCCCGTCCGGCAGGCCGGCGGTAATGGGCCCGCGAGGGCTCGATCTGGGCCAAGGAGTAACCAATGGCCGTTGACGTCGCAGGCCTCCGGCAGAAGCGGGCGGCCAAGATCGACTCCATGGAGGCGATCCTTCTCAAGGCGCAGAACGACAATCGCGAGATGAGCGAGGTCGAGGCCACGGCCTACGACGAGCTCAAGGCCGAGGCCGAGGAGCTGGGCCGCCAGGTCACGCGCGCCGAGGAGGTCACGAAGCTCAAGGCCGAGCTGCTGACCGCACCGGTGACGCTCGACGCGCCGGCCAACAGCCAGCACGCCAACAGCAACGCCCAGCGCCGGACGGTCGAGCCGCAGCCCAAGGACCCGCAGGACAAGGGCATCGGCTTCGCACGCATCGTGCGCTGCCTGGTGGCCGCGAAGGGCTCGCCCTTCGTGGCGGCCCAGATCGCGGAGCGCCAGTTCGGTGACGGCGAGGTGGCCAAGGCCCTGGCCGCGGGCGACGCCTCGGCCGGCGGCTTCATCGTGCCGACCAGCTACTCGAACGAGATCATCGAGCTGCTGCGCAGCCGCACCGTCATGCGGCAGGCAGGCGCGCTGGTCATGCCGATGTCCGGCTCGGTCGACATCCCGAAGCTGACCGCCGGGACAACCGCGACCTACATCGGCGAGAACTCGAACATCTCGAAGACCGAGCCGCAGTTCGGCAACCTGAAGGCCACCGAGCGCAAGCTGGCGGCCATCGTGCCGATCAGCAACGACCTCATCCGCCTGAGCAACCCGAAGGCCGACGCGCTGGTCCGCGACGACCTGATCGCCAGCATGGCCGTGACGGAGGACCTCTACTTCCTGCGCGGCTCGGGCGGCGGCAACGCTCCCAAGGGCATCCGCTACTGGGCCAACTCGGCCAACGTCGCGGGCTCGGCCGGCACCACCAGCGCCAACATGGAGACCGACTTCAAGAACCTGATCCAGGCTCTTGAGGGCAACAACGTGCGCATGCTCAAGCCGGTCTGGATCATGAGCCCGCGGACCAAGAACGCGCTCTGGGTCGCCCGCGACGCCAACGGCAACCTGGTCTTCCCCGAGGTGCGCGACGGCAAGCTCTGGGGCTACCCGGTCTTCGTCACCAACCAGGTGCCGACCAACCTCGGCAGCGGCTCGGACAGCGAGCTCTACTTCGCGGACATGTCCGACGTGGTGATCGCCGAGAACGAGCAGATCATGATCGACGTCTCGGACACCGCTGCCTACCACGACGGCTCGAATGTGGTCGCGGCGTTCAGCCAGGATCAGACGGTGATCCGCGCGATCGCCCGTCACGATCTGGTCGTGCGGCACGACTACTCCGTCGCGGTGCGCACCGGCGTCGCCTACTGAGCCTGACCTGGGCGCCGCCGGCGCGCGGCGCCCGCCTCTCTCTCGGGACATCCCATCATGGCATCCATGGGCAAGGACATCGGCAGCGAGACGCTGGTCTACGGCAACATCGCTGTGACCGCCGCCGCCGTCGCCACCGTGAACGGCAAGGCCGTCAACATCGCGGCGCTGCCGGCCCGGCCGCAGTCCGTGCGCGCGCACATGCACCTGAAGGCGAACCTGGACTCGACCGACACGTTGGTGATCGACAACGTGAAGTTGGTGTCCGACACCAGCTCGAGCTTCTCGAGCCCGGTGACGCGCGTGACCGCCGCCGACCAGACGCTGACCGGCACCGCGACGGACACCGACTACTGGGGCGATGTCGATCTCGACTATGACCTCACCCAGTTGCCCGAGGCGCATACCTGGATTCGACTGACGGCGCGCGTGACTCTGTCGGACACGACCAACACGACCGGCGTGGTCACGGGCACCCTGGTCTTCGGCGGGCTCTCGGTCGCCTGATCCGGCCATGGTCCTGCCCGAGGGCTTCACCGGGCTGATGGTGGCGACGCCCTGCTACGGCGGCGTCGTCACCAATGCCTACATGCAGTCGGCGCTGCGCCTGGCCATCGCCTGCCGGGACAAGCAGGTGACGTGCGAGATCGTGACCTCGCCCGGCGACAGTCTGGTCCAGCGCGCCCGCAACACGCTGGCCGCGGTATTCCTCGCGAGCCGGCATTCGCACCTGCTGTTCATCGACGCGGACATCGAGTTCCATGCGCGCGACGCGCTGCGCCTGCTGGTTGCGGACAAGGACCTGATCTGCGGCATCTACCCGAAGAAGAGCATCGCGCTCGAGTTCCCGCTCAATTTTCTGCCCGGCAGCAGCGAGCGGCTGAACCGGTGCCCGCGCTCGGGTGCGATCGAGATCATGGAGGGCCCGACCGGCTTCATGATGATCAGCCGCCGCGTGTTCGAGGCCATGATGGCCGCGCACCCGCAATGGAAGTACCGCGGCCCGGACCATCTCGACGAGCCGCAGCAGGCCATGTGCCACAGCTTCTTCGACTGCGAGCGGCGTGGTGACGCCTACCTGAG
The DNA here is from genome assembly GCA_044224255.1 of Geminicoccaceae bacterium. Lineage (GTDB taxonomy): Bacteria > Pseudomonadota > Alphaproteobacteria > Geminicoccales > Geminicoccaceae > Benzoatithermus. The sequence goes on along the minus strand of JBGAKU010000088.1, from coordinate 11,642 downwards.
CGAGGACTTCGCCTTCTGCCAGCGCTGGCGGGCCCTGGGCGGCCAGATCTGGGCGCTGCCGGACGTCGAGCTGCGCCACCATGGCATGCACGCCTTCGGCGGCGTGCTGACCTCGTGGCTGTCCGAGACGCCGATGCCGGAGGCCGCATGAGGAGCGTGCGCCTGCGGGTCCAGCACGGCAACTGCATGCCGGGCGACGTCGTGGGCTATCCCGACGAGCTGGCCGAGCGCCTGCTCGCCCGCGGCCTGGCCGAGCCGGTGCAGCGGGCCCAGCCGGCCGTGGCTGCCGCCGTGGTCGCAGCGCCGCCGGCCGCCGCCGTCATGGCGGCCCCAGCAGCCGTGCGGGGCAGGGCGCGCCGCCCGTGACGCTGGTCCTGGTCACGCCGCCCGCGGTCGAGCCGGTCGACGCCATCGAGTGCTGCTACCGCCTGCGCATCGAGGCCGACGCCGCCGAGGAGGCGGATGTCGCGGCCATGATCCAGTCGGCGCGGCAGGAGATCGACGGTGCGATGGGCTGGCTCGGCCGGGCGCTCCTGACGCAGACCTGGGACCTGCAGCTCGACGCCTTCCCCTGCGCGGCGATCGCGGTGCCGCTGCCGCCCCTGCAGAGCGTGACCAGCATCAAGTACCTTGACCAGGACGGCGCCGAGCAGACGCTGTCGCCCTCGGTCTACCGCGTCGTCAGCGGCGGCGACCGGCCCAGCAGCATCGAGCTTGCCTACGGCCAGACCTGGCCGGCCACGCGCGCGGTCTCGGCCGCCGTGACGGTGCGCTTCGTCGCCGGCTGGACCGCGCCCAGCCTGGTGCCGGCGCCGATCCGGACGTGGATCATGGCGCGCGTCGGCGGCCTCTACGCGCAGCGCGAGGACCTTGTGCTCACCGGCCAGCAGGTGACGATGGCACCCAACCTCGAGCACATGCTCGCCCCCTACCGGGTGGGCTGGTTCGGCGCCCCATGAGGGCTGGTCGCCTGGATAGGCGCGTCACCCTGCAGCGGCGGGTCATCACCCGCGACGCGGCGGGCGGGGCGATCGAGACCTGGACGTCGGCGTTCTCGTGCTGGGCCGAGCGCCGGGATGTGCGCGGCAGCGAGCGGCTCGAGGCCGGCGCCGAGGTGGCGACGCACGAGGCGACGTTCCGGATCAGGTGGCGGGCCGGGATCGATGCGACGTGGCGGCTGGTCGAGGGCACGGTCGCTTGGGACGTGGAAGGGATCGCCGAGCTCGGACGCCGCGACGGGCTGGAGCTTACCTGTCGCCGGACGCGGGCATAGCCTCCGATTCGCGCTTATTCAGCACTCCCAAAGCGAAGCCTGACGCAACGATCGGATTGTCGCCGCACTCCGTCAGGCACCATTGCCAGAAATCGTCGAGAACAAAATGCGCAGCCATTCTGAAGCCTTCCCGCTCTGAAGGGCTCATCGACGTCCACCTCTCGTCGGGCCCGATGGTCGCGGCGATTGCCTCGCCTGCCTCGCTAATAAAATCATCGTAGCTCATGGTCGCCTCGGCCTGAACGTCCGTCGAATCCTAGCGCAAATCGGCAGCCCCCGGACAGTCTGCGCGGCATCACCGTCGCATGACGATCGACGCGACCCTGTACCAGCGGCTGAGCACATTCAGCGGCCTCACGGCCCTGACCGGCGACCGCCTCTTCCCCGGCGTGGCGCCGGCGCAGGTCAACTTGCCGTTCGTCGTCTGGCGCCGCGTCAGCGTCGTCCGCTACCCGGCCATGGGCAGCGACAGCGGCGTCGCATCGGCCCGCATCCAGCTCGACATCATCGCCGGCACCTACAGCAGCATGCGCGCCGTGGTCGAGCAGCTGCGCGCCGCTCTCCAGCGCTGGCGCGACCCTGACGCCTCGCCCGAGGTCATCGACTGCACGATCGAGACCGAGCTCGAGCAGACCGAGGACCTGGCCGACGCGGTCCTGCACCGCGGGATCGTCGACATCATCCTGCACCACCGGGAGACCTGAGCCGTGGCCTCGCCTGAGATCCTGACGAACGCCGGGCTCTGGATCGCCGGCTACGACCTGCAGAGCAACCTGAACGCCATCGCGATCTCAGCCGAGGCACAGGCCGAGGACGTCACCACCTTCGGCGATCCCAACCGGACCTACGCCGTCGGCGTGAAGCGCGCGCTCTACAGCGGCGCCGGCCTGCTCGACGCGCCGGCCGAGGCCGAGCTGCAGACCGATTGGGGCCTCTCCAACCTGGCGCTCACGATCGCCAAGGCGACCACGATCAACTCGGTGGCCTTCGTCGGCAAGGTGCTGCTCGGCCAGCTCCAGCAGTCGCGCTCGGTCAACGCGCCCTGGACGTTCTCGCTCAACGGCGAGATGTGCGACCGCGGCTTCGGGCGGGGCCGGGTGATGGAGAACCAGGCGGCCGTCACCGCCACGGGCACTGGCACCGGCCGCCAGCTCCGGGCGATCTCGAGCGGCTTCAAGGCGTTCGCCACCCTGCACGTCCTCTCGGTCAGCGGCACCACGCCGAGCCTGACCGTCATCCTCGAGAGCGACGACAACAGCGGCTTCACCAGCCCGGCCACGCGGGCGACGTTCACGGCCGCCACCTTGGTCGGCGGCCAGCACACGTCGGTCGATGGGCCGATCACCGACGACTACTGGCGCTTCAAGTGGACCGTCAGCGGCACCACGCCCTCGTTCGCCTTCGTGTGCGCGCTCGGCTTCGAGCAGCCGGTCTGAACGCACAGCGCGAGCTTTGTCCGCTCAGATAGAGGTATCGGCATACCGCAAATTCGCCAACAGGTAGCGCCATGGCAGTGTCCATCACTGCGCGCGGTGCAAGCCTGCCATGGCGACGAAGATCATTGCGACGGCCACCCGTGTCGAGATCGCCGGCACGGCGCTCGGCAACGCCATCACCAGCTGCGACATCCAGGGCGAGGCCGAGACCAAGGAGACGACCGGCTTCTCCGACACCAACCGGACCTATGCCGTCGGCTTCAAGAACTGGACCGCGACGCTCAACTTCCACCACGATTTCACGGACAATGCTCTGAACGAGCTGCTGTTCGGATGGTGGGGCACCTCGCAGACGTTCAAGGCCCGGCTCACCGGCAGCACCATCGCGGCCGACAACCCTGAGTTTCAGGGCACGGTGATCTTCACCTCGGTGCCGCTGTTCAACGCCAATGTCGGCGAGGTCTCGGGTGGCAGCATCACCCTGCAGGGCACGGGTACTTTGGTGCGGGCGGTCTCCTGATGACCCTGCGCGAGACCCTGGCCGCCCTGTCCGAGCGCAAGATCGTCCGTCTGGAGGAGCCCGGCTGGCCCGGGCCGATCTTCATCCGCGAGATGACGGGCCGCGAGCGCGACGCCTACGAGGCATGGCTGATCAAGCCCGATGGGTCGGTCAACCAGGACGACTATCGCGCTCGCTCCGCGCTAGCCGTCATGTGCGATGAGGATGGCCAGCGACTCTCGGTCGAGAGCGACCTCGAGCTGGTGGCCAGCATAGGCACATCGGCTCTCGACGTGATCGTGACGCGCGGCCGCAAGCTCAGCTGGCTGGGTGCCGAGGGCATCGAGGCGGCAAAGGGAAACTGACGCGCCGGCCGGAGCTGCGCTTCTACTACCGGCTGGCGGCGCACCTGCACATGACGGTCAAGCACCTGCTGGAGGGTTTGGACTCCAGCGAGGTTGCGCACTGGATGGCGCACTTCGAGCTCGAGCACGAGGAGCGCGTGCAGGCCGAGGTCCAGCGAGAGGCGGAGAGGGGGCTGGAGGTGGCGCGAAGGCGGCGGCGGTGATGTCCTCGGCCCTCAATTCGCCGGCATGCAGGTGTTCACGACCTCCGCAGCAGTCTGCGCCTCGGCATTGAAAACGCAGGCCGCCGCGCGCCATGACGAAGCCGGGATCGTGTTCGGCACGTCGAAAAGGCACACGAACGCATGGCACGCGCCGTCGCAGGTGCCGGTGAGCGTGAGGCTGACGACCCCGCGCCCGATGTTGTTCGGCGCCCGCTGCAGCGCTCGCGAGCCGGCCCGAGCGATGATCGTCACCGGCACAAGGCCGTTGGGTCCGGACGCGGCGATATACTGTAGGACGCAGCTATAGGCGTTGTAGCGCTCGTCCGCGACCGGCCACGGATTGACGTCGATCGGCGAACTTGCCAACCGGCCCGCCACGGCAGGCGAAGCCATCAACACCAGAGCAACCGCCGGTAGTATCCTGCGCATGACACGCCCTCCATTATTTGGGAACAGGCTAGCATTGGCTCGGGGGCGGGCTTGTGAGATTCCGCACAGGGCGTAGCGTGGGGCGCATTGTGCTCAAGGGGACGGATTGATGCGCGTCATCGCACTCGTTCTGCTCGGCGTCATCGCGCTCGGGGTGGGGTATCTGGCCTACGACAAGTACCAGGCCGGGCAGAAGAGGGCTGCGGATTTGGCCGCCTGCGAGGCGGACTACGCCATCGACAAGGTAACGGCCCAGCTTCAGGGCAGGCACTTCGGCAGGTGCGATCAGTTCAGGTGACGGGGCGCTCGCGCGCCTGATCTCGGCAGCAGGCGGACCTGCGCGCGCCTAGCTTCCGCGCATGAAGGTCGCCTACCAGCTCTCGGGCTTCGCCGAGCTCGACGCCCTGCTCAAGCAGCTGCCCAAATCGGTGGCCCGCAAGGTGACGCGCCAGGCCCTGCGCAAGGCCGGGGCCATCGTCCGCGACGAGATGAAGGTCCTGGCGCCGGTCGAGACCGGCGAATTGCGCCGGTCAGTTCGGGTGATGGCGGGCAAGACGCGGACCAGGACCAAGACCGCGGTGTTCGTCGGCATCTCGGGCCGGCAAGGTCCGCTCGCGCACTTGATCGAGTTCGGCTCGGCCGCCCACACGATCGCGACCAAGAACAAGCGCGTTCTCCACGACCGCGCCTCGGGCAAGTTCTTCGGCAAGGTGGTCAAGCACCCTGGAACGCCGGCCAGGCCGTTCGTGCGCCCGGCTGCCGACGCCAAGGCGAGCGAGGTGATCGCCACGCTGGCCCAGGAGCTTGGCGCCGGAATCGAGAATGAAGCGCTGCTGCTCGTGCGGGCAGGAGGATTGCGCTAATGGCCGGGACCGCCGTCGCGGCATCGCTTGGCGTCAGCCTCACCGCCGACAGCGCCAACTTCGAGAGCGGCGTCGACCGCGCAGCCCGTGCTGTCCGGCAGGCCCGGTCGACGATCGACCGTGAGGCGCAGGCGATCGCGCGGTCGATGCAGGACAACGCCAGCAAGGGCGCTGGCGCCTTCGCCGAGCAGCTCAAAAGCTCCGGCAAGGGCGCCGCCGCGTTTGCCGAGCAGCTCAAGAACTCCAGCTACCAGATCGCCGATTTTGCGACGCAGATCGCGTCCGGCCAGAACGCTCTGGTCGCCTTCACCCAGCAGGGCGTGCAGTTCGTCAGCTCCTTCGGGACGGTGGGCGCAGTCATCGGCGCCGTGGGCGCCGTGGTCGGCGCCGTCGCCATCTCGCTGACGAAGGCGGATGACGAAGCCGCCAAGACCGCCCGCGAGACCGCTAACCTGGCCTCGGTGTTCGATGAGCTGAAGGCGTCGACCCGCGCCGCGCAGGACGAAATCTCCAAGATCACGCAGTCCTACGCGGACGCCACCGACGCCACGCGCCTGTTCGAGCGGCAGTCCACCGAGGCGAAAATTGCGGCCGCCCAATCGGCCGTGGACGCCGCCCGCAGCAAGGCCACCGAGACCATCGCGCCCTTCGTCGATCCGCTGCTGGAGCGGCGCCAGCGCGCGCAGCTCGAGGGTCCGGGCCTGATCTCGGCCGAGCAGGCAGCCGACGCCGAGAAGATCATCGCGGCGTTCGAGCGGTTCAAGCAGGGCGGCTCGATCGCGTCCTTGGACAAGGACTTCGTGGCCCTTCAGCAGACGCTTGGCGATCGGGACATCGCGGAAGGCGCAGGCTTCATCGTCCAGCAGTTGATCGCGATGGGCCAGGAGGGGGAGAAGGCGGAGAAGAACCTCGCGGACCTCCGGGCGCGCCGGATCGCCTGAACGCCGAGGGATCGGGCCTCTCCTATGAAGGCGCTGGCCTCGAGGCGATCGGCAAGCCCAGCCCGGTGCCGGTTGCGCGCGACGAGGCGGCGGCCGATGCGGACTATGCGCAGCGCGCCGCCAAGCGCCAGGCCGAGGCCAACAGGATCGCCGCCCAGGGCAAGGCGCTGACCGACAGTCTTCGGACGGCGCAAGAGAGCTACAACGCCAAGGTGGCCGAGGCGGATCAGCTGCTGAAGCGGCATGCGATCACGACCGACACCTATGGCCGTGCGGTCGCCGCGGCCCAGGCTGAATTGGACAAGGCAAACGCGCAGGGCGAGCGCGAAACCGCCTCCCAGCGCCGCATTGCCGAAGCCCAGGCCGAGATCGAGCAACTGCGCCAGTTGCAGGCAGCGCAGGGCGTCAGCGCAGCGAAATACCACGAGGTGACGCTGGAGATCGCCGGCGAGCGCGCCGCGAGACAGCTTGGGATCGACGCCACTCAGAAGGAGCGCGACGCCATCGCGGCGCTCACCATCGAGCAGGAGAAGCTCAAGGAGGCGATGGCGCGGTCGCAGAAGCTCGACGACATGTCGCTGCAGATCGACCAGCAGTACCGTCTGCAGGAGGCGCAGGACCAGTCGGCCAAGTCCTACTACGAGACGGCCAAGGCGATCGAGGTCGAGCGCGCGGTGCGCGAGCTTGGGATCGGCGCCACCGACGCGGAGATTCAGCGCGTGCGCGCGCTCGCGGCCGAGAAGTACGACGCCGAGAACAGGCGGAAGTATGACGCGACCTACGATCCCGCCGCCGGCGCCAAGGAGGCCCTGCGCGAGATGGCCGATCAGGCGACCGAGTTCGGCAAGCTCGCGGGCGATGCGCTCAAGGGCGCCGCCGATTTGGGCACTGAGGCGTTCACCGAGTTCGCGATGACCGGCAAGGTCAACATGCAGAGCCTGGCGCAGGAGATCGAGCGATCGCTGATCCAGGGTGCCATCAAGCAGCTGGTGAACAGCCTAATCGGCGTCGGCGGCCAGGCCTTCGCAAGCTGGCTCGGCAGCGGCGCTGCACCCGCCGGCAATGGCCAGTCAGCCAACCCGGCGATCGTCACGGCGCACGCCCATGGCGGCGTCAGGAGCGGGCCCAGCATCCACGAGTACGCCAACAGCATCGTGCGTTCGCCGACCATCTTCCGCTTCGCCAAGGGCGGCAACCTGGGGTTGATGGGCGAGGCCGGCCCCGAGGCGATCTTGCCGCTCAAGCGCACCGGCAGCGGCGACTTGGGCGTGCAGGTGGCGAGTTCCATGCCTGCGCCGCGCAGCGCAGCGCCGGTCATCAACATCATCGACCAGCGGCAGAGCGGCGCCGACATCCAGACTTCGGTGCGCCAATCCGACGATCAGACGACGATCGATGTGCTGATCAGGGACAGTCACCGCAAGTCGGTGAACGGCGGCGAGCAGGATCGGCTCTACCAGCAGAACTATGGCTCTAGACCAAAACCGCTTCGCTAATGAAAAGGGCCGATCCGAGGACCAGCCCTTTTCGCTTGCCTTGCCGTGCCACGCCACACCCTGCCACACCGGGCCGGGCCGCGCCCTGCGCCGCCTTGCCACGCCACGATGGACGCTAATCCTCCCGTAGAGGCTACGCAATGACCTATTCCGCTTGGCCGGGCACGCTGCCGCAGCCGTTGGTATCTGGATATACTGAGACACTGAATCTGGCTCTCCTGCGAGCCCCAGTTGATCGCGGCCCGCCGCTCCAGCGCGCGATCACTGACGCCCTGCCTCTGCCGATCGACAGCCAAATGGTCATGTCGCGGGCACAATATGCGGCCTTCAAAGCGTTTGTGCTTACGGACCTGTCTGGAGGAGCTTTGCCATTCCAGTGGACCGACCCTATCAGCCAAACAACCAAGGCCCTGCGCTTTCGGGACAGTCCCAGCATGCGCGCTGAGGCGCCTGACCTGCTGGTGGTCAGCCTGCCGCTGGAGATCCTGCCGTGACCACCTCGACCCTGCGCACGGCCCTGCGCGCCCGCGAGAGCGGTGTCGTCGTCGTCTGGCTCGCGACCATCACCCATCCGCAGATCAGCGCCGGCCTGGTGCGGCTCACCGACTACCGGACGGACATCACCAGCCGGGGCAACACGTACGCGGCCTATCCCTTCAAGGTGCAGCTGCCGCACGATCCGGGCCGCGGCCTGCAGGCCAAGTTCACGCTCCATGACATCAACCAGGAGATGACCTACTGGATTCGCAAGGTCGCCACGCCCTCGCCGAAGGTGCTGCTGGAGGTGGTGCGTGTATCGGCGCCCGACACGGTCGAGATCGCGACGCCCGAGATGGTGCTGGAGGGCCCGAGCGGCGATCCGAGCGGCGTCATCTCGGGCACGCTCAGCTTGGTCAACCGCGGCCGCCTGCAGTTCCCCTACGCGCAGTTCACGCCCGCCGACTATCCGGGTGCCTTTGCTTAATGTCGCCCCGAGAGGGGCGTGGATCGAAACGCCTGACCTCGAGCGCGTCGCGCGCGGCCTGATCGGCCTGCCGTTCCAGCATCGCGGCCGCGGGCCCGAGGCCTATGACTGCTGGGGCCTGGTCATGGAGGTCTATCGGCAGACCTTCGCCATCTCGCTCCCCGACTATGCCGCCGACGGGTCGCGCGCGCACCGCGCGATCGCAGCGGCCATGGTCGAGGGCGAACGCGGCGGATGGATCGAGCTTCCCCAAGGCGAGGAGCGTCCCGGCGACGTGATTCTGCTGCGCCGCTTCGGCTCGCCGCTGCATCTGGGGATCGCGCTACCTCGGCGGCGCTTCTTGCACGCGGACGATCCTGGCGGCGTGACGATCCAGCCCTGCGACGGGTTGCGCTGGCGCAGTCAGGTCCTGGGCTACTTCCGCCACCCGAGCCGGCCGCCGCCTGCAACCTGATCCGCTTCCGGCCGAGCATCGTGCGCTCGGCCCGCGAGCTGGTGCCGGTGCCCGAGGGCCTGACGCTCGAGCAGATTGCCGCCATCCTGGTGCCCGACGAGGCGGCCCGCGAGCTGCTCGAGATCACCATCGCCGGCGAGCCCATGCCCAGGGCGTGGTGGCCGCGCCTGCGCCCGCGGCCGGGGGCGATCGTCGAGGGCGTGATGCTGCCGGCGGGCGGGCCTGACACGCTGCGCATGGTGCTGACGGCAGCCGTGATAGTGGCCGCGGCTGCCGCGGTGGTGGCTACAGGCGGCACGGCGCTGGCCGCGTATGGCCCGCTTATCGGCGCCGCCATCACCATTACCGGCACGCTTGCCATCAACGCCCTGGTCCCGCCCCAGAAGCCCGAGCTGGGCGGCGACAGTGACCGGTCGAGCCCGACCTACAGCCTGACCAACTCCGAGAACCGCCTCAGCCCCTGGGGCGTGGTGCCGGTGCTGCTGGGCCGCATGCGGGTCTACCCGTCGCTGGCGGCCGAGGAAGTCACCCGCCCGGCGGGCGATACGGTCTATTTGACCACGCCCTTGCTCTGGACGCAGGGCAAGGCGCGGTTCGAGGAACTGCACATTGGCGAGACGCCGATCAGCAACTATGTCGGCGTCGCCACCGAGTGGATCGACGCCGACCCGGACGAGAGCCCGGTCTTCGACAGCTATCCCTACGATGTGCACGTAGAAGTTGTGTCGGCAGCGCTCACCAAGGCCGCCGGTGCCGTCACCCGCCGCACCCAGGGCGGCACCAGCAAGATCAGCGTCGAGGTCGTCTTCGAGCAGGGGCTCATAGGCTACGGCGAGAAGACCGGCGACCAGTTCGGGCAGTCGGTCAGCTTCGAGATCAAGGCCGCGCTCGCGACTGGCGGTGACGACTTCGTGCTCGGCACGCCGACAGTCAACAAGAAGAACAGCAACCCGGTGCGCGAGGTCTTCGAGTACGAGGTGCCGGAAGGCCAGTACGACGTGCGTGTCCGGCGCACCAGCGACGACACGACCGACACCTACAAGCGCAACGCCTCGACCTGGGCGCTGCTGCGCTCGATCCGCTACGAGCAGCCGATCAAGGCCAAGTTCGTGACGGCCTCGGTCCAGACGGTCAAGGCCACGAATCAGCTCAGCGGCGCGGTGCGGACCTACAACGCCGTCGGCTGCACGGTCTGTGCCGACTGGAACGCAGAGACCGGCACCTGGATCGAGCGCGAGACCAACAACCCGGCGGCGCTCTACCGCTACGTGTTGCAGCTGCCGACCCAGCCCGAGCCCTACGATGACGACGAGATCGACCTCGCCCGCATCCAGGACTGGCACGAATACTGCGCCGACCAGCTTTTCACTTGCGGGATCGTCGTGGATTGGCCGGCCACCCAGGACGAGGTGCTGGAGCTGATCGCGCAGTGCGGCCGCGCACGGCCCTGCTGGCGGGACGGCAAGCGCTCGGTGGTCTGGGACCAGGAGCAGACGATCCCGGTCGACTGCATCAGCCCGGCGCTCTGCCGCAACTTTCAGTGGACCCACAGCTTCATGCCCGAGACGCATGGCTACAGGGTGCGCTTCAAGAACAAGGACAAGGGCTATGCCGACGACGAGGTGATCGCCTACTTCGACGGCTACGACGAGAGCAACGCCCGGCGCTTCGAGGAGCTGCAGCCGGTCGGCGTCACCGACCAGAGCAACGCCTGGTGGCACGGGCGCTGGATGTACGCCCAGGCCAAGCTGCGGCCCGAGACCTACACGTTCGAGCTCCATTGGCGGCATCTGCTGTTCGGCGAGGGCGACCTCATCGAGATCCAGCACTACGCCATGCTGGTCGGCACCGGGCAGGGCTGGATCACGGCGCTCACGACGAGCGGCGGCCAGATCACGGCGCTTACCATCGACAACGACCTGACGCTGGATCCGGGCAAGCGCTACTTGGCCATCGTGTTCGACAGCGCGGGCCTGCGCCACGAGCTGCCCCTCGTCAACGGCGGCGTCCTGGCCGACACGTTCGAGCTCGAGACGCCGGTCAGCGACAGCTCGGGCATTGCCGTGGGCGACCACTGCGCGATCGGCGAGCGCGGCAAGGCCACGCTGCCGGCGATCGTCAGCAAGATCGAGCCCATCAGCGAAGACCTCGACGCGCGCATCACGGCCGTGCCGGCGTTCTGGGTGCAGGACGGCCTGCAGTTGCCGGACTTCGACGACCGCATCGGCGAGCCGGCCGGCGTGCTCACACCCGTGCTCTGGTCGGTCCGTTCGGACCAGACAGTGGCCCAGCGCGACGCCGACGGCTCGATCCATCTGCAGCTCATCGTGGCGGTCTATGGCGACGGCGCGCGCTGGCTGACCAGGATCGCCGGCATCGACGTGCGCTGCCGACCCGACGTCGAGGGCGGGGTCGACATCTTCGTCCAGGCCCCGCCCGAAGCAACGATCGTCATCGTGCCGGGCGTCGAGGCCGATCGCTCGTATTTCGTCAGCGCCCGCTACCGCATGCGGGACGGCACCACCGGCCCGTGGACGGCCGAGACCCGCCACGACATCGTGGGCGTCTACCTTCCGCCGCCGGACGTCACGGCCATCGTCTTCGACGGCGATGGCATCAGCTTCCGTCTGGACAATCCGCCGCCGGATCTGGCCGGCTTCCTGGTCCGCTACGGCGTCGCCACCGGCCTGCCCTGGGACACGGCGGCCGCCCTGCAGGA
>JBGAKU010000087.1:0-20028 GCA_044224255.1 Geminicoccaceae bacterium | reverse complement strand
CTGCTGCCGCTCGGGAAGGCGGAGGGCATGAGCCAGCGGGACCTGCTCGAGGCGGGTGGCTCGGCCGCGGCGAAGCTGCGCCAGCTCAAGGTGCGTGACGCCACGCTGGCCTCGACGGAGGGGCTGCAGCTCGGGCTGCCCACGGCGGAGGTCCTGGCGGCCCTGGCCGTCGGCGCGCAGCTGCGGGCCTATCGCTTCACGCGCTACCGCACCGTGGGCTCGGACGAGGACGAGCCGGGAGCCGAGTGGCTGAGGGTGCTGGCAGACGGCTCGTCAAGCGCCTTCCATGCCGCGGCATCCCTCGCCAACGCTGTCTGTCGTGCGCGCGATCTGGTCACCGAGCCCGCCAACGTGCTCACGCCCAGGGCCTTCGCCGACCGATGCGTCGAGCTTCGCGAGATCGGCATCGAGGTCGAGGTGCTCGACCGTGAGGCGCTGGCCGCCTTGGGCATGAACGCGCTCCTCGGCGTCGCCCAGGGCAGTGCCCAGCCGCCCTTCGTCGTCGTCATGCGTTGGAGCGGTGGCGGTACGCAGCAACCCTTGGCGCTGGTCGGCAAAGGCGTCTGCTTCGATACCGGCGGCATCTCGATCAAGCCGGCGCAGGGCATGGAGGAGATGAAGGCCGACATGGGCGGGGCCGCGGCCGTGTTCGGCACCATGGCGGCGCTCGCGGGGCGCAAGGCGCGCGCCAACGTCGTGGGCATCGTGGCGCTGGTCGAGAACATGCCTTCCGACGCTGCGCAGCGGCCGGGCGACGTGGTGCGCAGCATGGCCGGCAAGACCATCGAGGTGATCAACACCGACGCCGAGGGCCGCCTGATCCTGTGCGACGCGCTGTACTACACGCGCGAGCGTTTCAAGCCGAAGGCGATGATCGATCTCGCTACCCTGACCGGTGCGGTGATCGTGGCGCTTGGGCACGAGCGCGCCGGCCTGTTCAGCAACGACGAGGCGCTGGCTGCCGCGCTGGGCAGTGCCGGGGACGCCACGGGCGAGCTCTTATGGCGCCTGCCCTTGGGCAAGGACTACGAGAAGCACATCCGCTCCGACATCGCCGACATCAAGAATGTCGGGCGCGGCCGCGAGGCCGGCAGCACGGCGGGTGCGGTGTTCCTGCAGCAGTTCGTCGGCGACACGCCGTGGGCGCATCTGGACATCGCCGGCACCGCCTGGAGCAGCCGCGACCTGCCGCTGGCGGGCAAGGGTGCGACCGGGTTCGGCGTGCGTCTGCTCGACCGCCTGGTGGCCGACCGCTACGAAGCGCCGGCTTGACCGAGGTCGGCTTCTACCATCTGACCCGCAGCTCGCTCGACGAGGCGCTGCCGCGTCTGTTGGAGAAGGCCTATGCGGCTGGGCACCGGATGGTGGTGCGTGGCGGCGATGCCGAGCGCATCGAGCTCCTGAACCGCACCTTGTGGACCTACGGCAAGGACAGCTTCCTGCCGCACGGCGCCCGCTCGGACGGCTTCGCCGAGGACCAGCCGATCTACCTGACGGCCCAGGTCGAGAACCCGAACGGAGCAACCATCCTGGTCCGGGTCGACGACGCCGATGCACCCGACCTCGACACGTTCGCCCGCTGCCTCGACCTGTTCGACGGGAGCGACCCGGACGCCGTGGTGCGCGCACGCACGCGCTGGCGGGAGGCGCGGGAGGCGGGCCATGACTGCGTCTACTGGCAGCAGGGCGAGCGTGGTGGTTGGGTCAAGGCCGGCGGGTGACCGCACGGGCCGATCGGGGCTCGGCGTCCTCTCGCTGGTGCTGTCGGGCCTGGCGCGCTTCGACCCGTTCAGCCTCCTTCAGCCGAACCGGGCACTGCCCGCGCTGCAGCCTGAAAGCCGATCTTGGAGTGGGTGCCGTCGCAGAACGGCTTTTTGGTCGAGGCGCCGCAGCGGCACAGCCAGACCTTGGCCTTGGTGGGTAGTGTCGTGCCGTCGGTGTCGTGCAGCTCGATCGAGCCGGTGACCAGGTAAGGACCGTTCGGCGTCGCCTCGATCGTCACTTCGGCCATCAGCAGCACTCCGTCCACCGGTGACATGTCCGGGCGCAAGCCCGGCGCGCTCCATCCTCTTTACCGCACCGTCGCTGCCAGGGCGAGCAAGACGGATGACATTCTCCTGCCGTTGGTCACATGCTCGGCCAGCGACGAACCCAAGCCGGCCGTAAGTGCCGGTGGCCTCGCTGTCACCCCACCGTCATCCCCATGTCACCCACCGAACGGCCCACGGTCCTGTGGAAAAAGCGGCGACCGCACCGGGCGGTCCAACCGTGGCCGATGCCGTCAGACGTTCATTGAGTCGCAAGCGTGAGGGTCAGCGAGACGTCCCACAGATGAGCATCGTCCCACGGCTCGTCGAGACCTGTGAACGAGCCGGAACCCGTGGCCCCGGCGAACTTGCCCGTGCCCGAGATCACCTTGTACTCGCCGCGTGCCCCGTTGCCGTCCCAGCCTCCGCTGTAGCTGAGAGTGAGTGAGTCGGAGTTCTCGAACGTATAGGTGCTGTAGCCCTTGAACGATCCGGACGATGCGGTGTCGTCGCTCACATCCACAAAGCGCTTATGAGCAATGCGCCCGTCCGCAAACGTGGCAACGCCCATGTACTCGCCCACGGTCACTTTGTGGCCGCCGATCTCCGGCAGCTCGTTCGGTGCTCCCACCCGCTGGGTCACGAGCTTGAACTGAAGCGCCTGTTCCTCAGCCGCGACCGGAGGCGCGACGAACACCAGCCCAGCCGCCCCCGCGATCAGAAGCGCGACGCCACGCAGGGTGGCGACAGCAGTATACATGGCGATAGCTCCTGCGAGACCAAGAAGCGCTCAGCTTAGGCCACGATAGGTCAGCGCACACCTTCCGAACATCGCGCATAGGCGGTCGGCAGGGCACCTTGCGATTGCCTTCGCGTCTGATCGCATCCGAGCCGCTGCGCGTTGCCGATGGCCATGCGGCGGGGGCCTGCACGGCCCTGCGACCGCCAGCTATTGCGCCACGGCAGCGGCCGCTATAAGGCGCACGCCCTGCAACGAACCTCAGCGGATGGACCATGGCTCTCGAGCGTACCCTGTCGATCATCAAGCCCGACGCGACCAGGCGCAACCTGACCGGCGCGATCAACGACCGATTCGAGAGGTCGGGTCTGCGGATCGTCGCACAGAAGCGGCTTCACCTCTCGCGCGGCCAGGCCGAGGCGTTCTACGGCGTGCATCGCGAGCGGCCATTCTTCGCCTCCCTAGTCGAGTTCATGACCAGCGGCCCGGTGGTCGTGCAGGTGCTGGAAGGCGAGGACGCGGTGACGCGGAACCGGGACGTCATGGGCGCCACCAACCCCGCCAACGCTGCCGCCGGCACGATCCGCAAGGATTTCGCCGAGAGCATCGAGGCGAACTCGGTCCATGGCTCGGACAGTGCCGAGAACGCGGCGATCGAGATCGCGTTCTTCTTCGCCGGGGTCGAGATCGTCGGCTGATCGTGCGGCATGGGCGCCGGCTGAGCCGGCGTCAGGCGTCGCGCTTGCGCAGCCAGTCCGTGATCAGCGCCTGCAGCCGCTCGCCCGAGCAGCTCGGGAAGTGGCCGCCATGCATGACCCGTACCGTAGGGTCATGAGCCGGCGCATGCTGCGGACATAGTCGGCGAGGTCGGCACCCGGGCAGTCCTCGACCAGGGGGCCGTCATAGACGATGTCGCCCGAGAACGAGAGCGCCCGTGGCGCGCCTTGAATTGGCGATGCCGCCGGGAACGCCGCGGATCACCTCGAGCGCGCGGTCGCCGAGATCGACCACGTCGCCGTCCTCGAGCAGCCGCGTCGCCGGCGCGGCCTTCGGGCAGTAGGTCGCCGCCAGGCCGGGCAGGGGCGGCAACGCGTCGAAGGCGTCCTCGGTGGCGTAGGGCTCGGCCAGCGTGCCGAGGCGGGTCGGATGGGCGAGAATGTCCGCCTCGGCCCGGTGCACCCAGCGCTCGGGAAACTCGTGGTGCCCGGCGATGTGGTCGAAGTGGGTGTGGCTCGCGACGGCCACCAGCGGCCGCTCGGTGACCAGCGGGATGTGCTCGCGCAGGCGGACCAGGCCCCAGCCGGAATCGACCAGCAGATCGCGCTCACGCCCGCGTAGGTGCCACATGTTGCAGCGGTAGAACTCTTTGATCCAGGGCTCGTCGATCCAGGTCACGCCGTCGGCCAGCGGGCGGATCCGGAACCAGTCGGCGGCGGCGATCCGGCGCATCGCTCAGCACCCCTCCAGGAGCGGATGCAGCACCAGCCGCTGACCGGAGCCGACCACGCGGTCGCCCTCGACCCTGAGCGTGCCCGAGGCCATGCCTTCGAGCGCCAGGGGATAGCAGCGATGCTCGACCTCGAGCACCCGGCCGGCGAGCGTGCCCGGATCATCGCCCGCGAGGACGGGCACGACGCCTTGGACCAGGATCGGGCCGTCGTCGAGCTCGGGGCGGACCAGATGCACGGTGCAGCCATGGACCCGGACGCCTGCTGCCAGCGCCCGCTCATGCGTGCGCAGCCCGCGGAAGGAAGGCAGGAGGGCAGGGTGGATGTTGAGCAGCCGGTCCTGCCAGCGCACGACGAAGGCCGGCGTCAGGATGCGCATGAAGCCGGCGAGGCAGACGAGGTCCGGTGCGGCCGCATCGAGGCACTGGTCCAGCCCGGCCTCGAACGCCGTTCGATCGGCGAAGTCGCGATGGCACACGGTCCGGGTCGCGATGCCGGCGCTGCGGGCGCGCTCCAGCCCGAACGCGTCGGGCTCGTTGCTGATCACGAGCACGATCTCGTAGGGAGACGCCGGCGCCGCGGCGCGGTCGAGCAGCGCCTGGAGGTTCGAGCCGCCGCCGGAGATCAGGACGGCGACGCGCCGGCGGGCCATCCGCTTCCCTGCCCGACCAGCTCGACGCGCGGCGCGCCCGCGCCGGTGGCGATCTCGCCGATCGTGTGGACCGTCTCGCCGGCGGCCTCAAGCGCGGCGCGGCAGGCACCGGCATGGGTCGGGTCCACGACGAGAATCATGCCTATCCCGCAGTTGAAGGTGCGCAGGAGATCCTGCCGGTCGAGCCGGCCGGCGCGGGCCAGCCAGGCGAACTCCGCCGGCAGCTCCCAGGAGTCGAGCCGCAGGCGGAGCACCCGGCCGTCGCCGAGCACACGGGGCGAAGGTCTCGATCAGGCCACCGCCGGTGATGTGGGCCAGCGCCTTGACCCCACCGGCCGCGATCGCCGCTAGGCTGCTGCGGACATAGATCCGGGTCGGCGTCAGCAGCGCCTCGCCGACGCTGCGCTCCGGGTTCCAGGGGCAGGGGTCCGCCGGCGCGAGGCCCTGCTCGCGCAGGACGAGGCGGACCAGCGAGAAGCCGTTGGCGTGCACGCCGGAGGAGGCGAGCCCGAGCACCACGTCGCCTGGGGCGATCCGCCCGGACTGCGGCAGCAGCCCGTCGCGCTCGACGGCACCGACCGAGAAGCCGGCGAGATCGAATTCGCCTGGCCGATACAGGCCCGGCATCTCGGCCGTCTCGCCGCCGATCAGGGCACAGCCGGCATCGCGACAGCCGTCACCGATGCCGGCGATCACCTCCGCGGCAGCACCGGGCTCGAGCGCGCCCGTGGCGAAATAGTCCAGGAAGAACAGAGGCTGCGCACCCTGTACGACCAGATCGTTGACGCACATCGCGACCAGATCGACCCCGACGCCGCGCAAGAGCCCGGCCTCGGCCGCCAGGACCACCTTGGTGCCGACGCCGTCCGTGGCCGCGACCAGCAGCGGATCCGAAAAGCCGCACGCCGCGAGGTCGAACAGGCCGCCGAAGCCGCCCAGGCTCGGCACCGCGCCCAGCCGGGCGGTTGCGCGGGCAATCGGCCCGATCCGGTCGACCAGCTCGGCGCCGCGGTCGATGTCGACTCCGGCCTCCGCGTAGCGTCCGCTGTGGGGTGTCGCTTGAGTCCTCATGCCCGGGTCGCTAGGTGACGGATGGCGCCGCGTGGGTTGGCGCCGGCAACGCTTACCGAGTGGTACCGCGATGCGCAATGTGGCTTGGCTCGGCGTGGGGAGGGGCGCACTGGCCTGCGCCCTGCTCATTCTGCTCTGGACCTTGCCGGCCGCGCACGCAGCCGACATCTACCGGATCGACGGCATCCCGGTCGATGCGACCGGAGACAGCGGTGTGGCCGCGCGCAGCGCGGCGATCGCCGCGGGCCAGCGCGAGGGCCTGGTTCGGCTGATGCGTCGGCTGACCTCCCCGACCGACCATGGCCGCCTGCCTGACGTCTCGGCGCTGCCGATCGAACGCTACGTCAACAGCTTCGAGATCGCCGAGGAGCGGGTCGGCCCGAACCAGTATCTCGGTGTGATCAACGTCAGCTACGTCGCCGATGCGACCCGCGGGCTGCTGTCTTCCGCGGGAATTCCCTTCGTCACCCGTCGCTCCGACCCGATCCTGGTGGTCCCGCTGTCGATGGTTGCGGGCCAGCCAGCCGCCTGGGACGAGACCAGCCCGTGGCGGGCAGCCTGGCTGGAGAATGTCGACACCGCCACGGTGATCAACCTGGCGCTGCCGCTGGGCGATCTGGCCGACATGGCCGCTGCGTCACCGGCCGGGCTCGCCGCCGGCGATGCGACCATGCTCGAGACGCTGGCGACCCGCTACGGCGCCTTGACGTCGATCGTCGCGATCGCGAGCGCTTCCGATGCCTCCCTGGCCGGCGCGGTGGCGATCGAGCTGCGCCGCTCGGACGACTGGGCCGTGCCGATCTTCCGCCGCGAGGTCGAGATTCCAGCCGGCAGCGATCCCGTCGCCGCGCTGAAGCCGGTGGTGGCGGAGGCGATCGTCGCGGTCGAGGACGACTGGAAACAGCGTACCGCAGAGCAGGCGGCGGCGGTCTCGACCATTGCCGCGACCGTTCCGCTTGCCGGTCTGGCCGGCTGGGTGCAGATAAAGCGCGAGCTGACCGCATTGCCAGAGGTACGGTGGGTTGCGGTGGGGTCATTCACGCAAACCCGGGCCCGCGTCACGATCGGCCATCTCGGCGATCTCGAGCGCCTGAAGGCGGCGGTCGGCCGGGCCGGGCTGGAGCTGATCGAGGAGACCGACGGATGGCAGTTGCGACCGGCGGGCGCCCTGGGGGAGCCGTCGGTGTTTACGCCCGATACGGCCGTCACGCCCTGAGCGTGCTGGGCGCCAATGTCGCCAACGTCCTGACGGTGGTGCGGCTGTGCCTGGCCGTACCGATCGTGCTCCTGGTCAGATCCGGCGATTTCCCTGCGGCGGCGGCGCTGTTCCTGATCGCGGCGCTGTCGGACGGGCTGGACGGGTTCATCGCCAAGCGGTTCAGCGGCGTGACGCCATTCGGCACCGTGCTCGATCCGATCGCCGACAAGGTCCTGATGGCGAGCCTGTTTGTGACGCTCGCGCTGATGGGACATCTGCCGCTCTGGATCGTCGCCCTGGTGCTCGCGCGCGACATCCTGATCGTGCTTGGGACGCTGGCGCTGCGTTTTGTCGCCGGGCGGTTTCAGGTCGAGCCGCTGCTGGTCGGCAAGGCCTCGACGCTGATGCAGATCCTGCTCGGCGCCGCGCTCCTGGCGCAGCTGTCCGTTCTGCCCGAGCTGGAGATCCTGATCGAGCCGCTGCTGCTGGTCACCGCGGCCACCGTGCTGGCGTCGGCCGTCGCCTATCTGCGGGCGGCGGCGCGAATCTGGGTGGCGGCCCGCGCGACCCGGTGACCGCCGCAGCCACGCAGATTCTCGATCGGCCGCCCTGCCGTGCCACCCAGCTCGCCCTGGACCTGCCGCACGCCGACGGCGACCGCCTCATCGACTTCATGCCTGCGACCCCGAACCATGCTGCCCTCGAGGCCGTCCTGTGCTGGCCGGACTGGCCCGTGCGGGCCTGCCTGCTGATCGGGCCACCCGCCTGCGGCAAGACCCATCTGGCGCGTGTCTGGGTCGAGCGCGCGCAGGCCGTCTTCCTGCGTGGGCAGGACCTATGGCGGCCGGCCGAGCCGCTGGCACGGCTCGGCTCGGGTTCGGCGTGCGTCGTCGACGATGCCGACGAGGGGGCGCAGGAGGAGGAGCTGTTCCATCTGTGGAACCTCGTGGTCGGCGGGGGCGGCAGCCTGCTTCTGACCGCCACCCGGCCGGTCGCGGCCTGGGGCGTGCAGTTGCCCGATCTGCGCTCGCGGCTGCTTACGGCTTGGCCGGTGCGAATCGAGCTGCCGGACGACGGGCTGCTCCAGGCGCTGCTGGTGAAGCAGCTCGCCGACCGGCAGATCCGCATCGATCTGGAGGTGGTGGAGTTTCTGGTGCGACGCATGGAGCGCTCGTTCGCGGCGGCCCGGCTGCTGGTCCGGGAGCTCGATCGGGCCTCGCTGCGCGCCAGGCGCCCGGTCACCATGCCGCTCGCTCGCGCCGTGCTGGAAGAGCTCGCGACTACACGGGAAGGGGAGGAGTGAGCATGGATCTGGGCATTCAGGGGCGGCGCGCGATCGTCTGCGCCGCGAGCAAGGGACTGGGCCGCGCCTGTGCCATGGCGCTGGCCGAGAACGGCGTCGATCTGGTCGTCAACGCGCGCGGCCAGGAGGCGCTGGAGGCCACCGCCGCCGAGATCCGAGCGGCGCACGGCGTCCGGGTCACGGCGATCACGGCCGACGTCGCGACCGAGGAGGGTCGCGCGGCCCTGCTGCGGGCCTGTCCCGAGCCCGACATCCTGATCAACAATGCCGGCGGCCCGCCGCCGGGCGATTTCCGCGACTGGGGCGAGGAGGCTTGGCTCGCGGCCCTGCGCGCCAACATGCTGGCGCCGATCGCGCTGATCCGGGCGACCGTGGACGGGATGGGTGCACGCGGCTTCGGCCGGATCGTCAACATCACCTCGGCAGCGGTGAAGGCGCCGATCGCGGAGCTCGGCCTATCCAACGGCGCCCGCGCCGGGCTCACCGGCTTCGTCGGCGGGGCGGCACGGCAGGTCGCCGGGACGGGCGTAACCATCAACAATCTGCTTCCGGGCCGCTTCGCCACCGACCGGCTGCGCTCGAACTTCGCCGCCAACGCCAAGCGGCGCGGGGTGAGCGAGGCCGAGGTCGAGCGTGCGGCGATCGCCGCCGTGCCCGCCGGGCGGCTGGGCGATCCGGACGAGTTCGGTCAGTACTGCGCTTTTCTGTGCTCGCGCCAGGCCGGCTACATCACCGGCCAGAACCTGCTGATCGACGGCGGTGCCTTTCCGGGCACGCTATGAGCGCAGTATCGGCCGTGCCACGCGTGAGCCTGGATGCGGTGCGTGCGGCGCCGACGCGCGTCGTCGCCGGCCTGATCAGCGGCACCTCGATGGACGGCATCGACGTCGCCGTCTGTCGGATCGGCGCGGGCGAGCCGCGGCTGCTGGAGCTCCTGGCCGCCCGTACGGTACCCTGGGTGTCGGAGTTGCAGGCGCGGCTGCGCGCGGCCCATGCCGGCGACGCGCTGGAGCTGGCGCGGCTCAACCGGCTGGTCGGCGAGGCGTTCGCGGCCGCGGCCGGCGAGGTCGCGCGCAAGGCCGGGGTCGCGCTCGAGCTGGTCGGCAGCCACGGCCAGACGATCGCGCACGAGCACGGGCTGACCACGCTGCAGATCGGCGAGGCGGCGATTCTCGCCGAACGCCTCGGCTGCCCGGTGGTCGCGGATTTCCGGCAGAACGACATCGCCGCCGGCGGCTGCGGCGCGCCCTTGGTACCGATCGTCGACCGCTGGCTGCTGGCGCGGCCGGGCGCGGCGGTGATCGCGCTGAACATCGGCGGCATCACCAACCTGACCGCGGTGCCGCCGCGCGAGGCGGCCGGGCAGGCGCTGGTCGGCTTCGACTGCGGCCCGGGCAACATGGTCCTCGACGAGCTGGCGCGCCGGATGAGCGGCGGTGCGGAAAGCTGCGACCGGGACGGCGGGCTAGCCGCCGCGGGGCGGGTGGACCGGCGGCTGCTGGCCGAGCTGCTCGCGGCGCCCGAGTTGCGCGCGCCGCCGCCGCGCTCGCTCGGCCGCGAGCAATACGGAGCCGAGTTCTGCGACGCGCTGCTTGCGGAGCGGCCGCCGACCGACCGGCAGGGCTGGTGCGACCTCTTCGCCACCATGAGCGAGCTGACCGCACAGGCCGTGGCGCAGGCCTGCCGCGAGCATGTGGCGCCGCGGATGCCGGTGGCCGAGCTGGTCGCGAGCGGCGGCGGGGTGCGGAACCCGGACCTGATGGGTCGGCTCGCGGCGGCGCTGGCGCCCGTGCCGGTGGTGGCCAGCGACGCCCGCGGCCTGTCCTCCGACTACAAGGAGGCGATCGCCTTCGCGCTGCTCGCCTCCGCACGCATCGACGGTATTGCAGGCAATGTGCCCGAGGTGACGGGTGCAGCGCGCCCCGTCCTGCTCGGCAAGGTTACCGAGTGCTAAGCGGACTGGGCCGTTAACCAGAACCTAAGGGTTGCGGTCGAGACTAGGCCCGATCCTCGACTGGTCCTGGAGTCTGGAATGGCCCTGCCGACCTCGCCCGCCCGTGCGTTGGCATTGGCCGCGGCCCTGGCCCTGGCCGGATGTGGCGGCGTGCCGAAGGGGCCGATGCTGCCCGAGGGGCCGGCGACCGCGCCTGCCAGCGCGGATGCCCGCGCCCGTGCCGTCAGCCTGACCCGAATCGCCGACACGGCGCTGCGCAGCGGCGACGCGGAGAGTGCGGTGGGCCTGTTCCAGGAGGCGACCCTGACCGACCAGGGCAGCTTGCCCGCGGCCCTGGGCCTCGGCGAGGCGATGCTCGTGGTCGGCCGCGATCTCGAGGCGACCCGTGCCTTCGAGCGCGCCTTGGCGATCATGCCGGGCTCACCCGAGGCCCGTTACGGCTATGCGCGCGCGATGATCGCGATCAATCGGCCCGAGGTTGCGGCCGACCAGCTGCGCAGCCTCGTCGCCGAGGCACCGACCAACATCGCCGCACTCAACGCGCTCGGGGTGGCCCAGGATCTTCTGGGCGACCACGCTGCGGCCGAGGTCACCTACCGCCAGGCGCTCGGCGTGATGCCCGGTGCGGAGTCGGTCCGCAACAATCTTGCGCTGTCTCTTGCCCTGCAGGATCGCTTCGGTGAGGCCCTGGACCTGCTGCGGCCCTTGGCCGAGGGCCCCGACTCGACGCGTCGGGCGCGCCAGAACCTCGCTCTGGTGTTCGGTCTGCAGGGCGACATGGCAGCCGCCGAGCGCATCAGCCGCATCGACCTCGGCGGCGAGGATCTCGCGAGCAATCTCGCCTATTTCGCTGCGTTGCGCGGCATGGAGGCGCCCTCCGTGCGGGCGCTGGCCCTGGCACCCGAGAACGAGACGGTGTCGATCGAGCCGCGCCTGACCCGCAAGAGCAAGACCGCCCGCCGCGCCGCCCCGGTGATCGCGCCGGTCTCGCCGGCGCCCGCTCCGGTCGAGGCGCCCGCGTCCCCGGGCGCTCCCCGTCCCCTGGTGCCGGTGCTGGGGCAGGCTGGGTCCGATACCGGACCCGCGGGAGAGTGGTTCGTGGATCTCGGCAGGTTCGAGCCTGAGGCTGCTGCGGAGGCCTGGCGGCGCCTGCGCGCCACGCACGGACCGGCCCTGGCCGGGCTCGAGCGCCTCGCCGGGGCCGGCGCCGGTTCGGAGCCGATGCTCGTCGGTCCTCTCGCCAGCGAGCGGTCGGCGAGCGAGCTTTGCGGCAAGCTCGGCGCCGCGGCGACCGCCTGCCAGCCCATGCGGCTGTAGGCAGCGCCCGGCGGGACCGTCGGCCCGTGATCGTTGGGCCGATCGCCGAACGCCACTCCGATCCATGGCCATCGGCCTCTTGCTCATGACGAGTTCGAGCCTGCGGACCGCAACCCCGGGGCCTGGTTGGCTCCACCATCCCGTGCCGACCACCATGACCGGCACAAGTCGGCGGGCGTCGAAGCGGAGGCCGCCTTCACCTGCCAATCGAAGCCTGTGGCGCCTCGTGCCGGACAGCGCCACGGGACAACGTCGGGACCCTGTCGGCGGCAGATACGCGAAGGCGTCGCCGCAATCGATCTGAGCTGAGTTAGAGCATTAATAATATCTCGTAACTGACAGTAATTAAAGCAAATTTATCAAGATATGGTTCTCGCTTGCTGGCTGCTGCCGGTGACCGGGCGAGATCGGCGGGCCAGCGTGCGCGGGAGCATCCTGCGGGCCCGTCGCGCTGGAGCTGAGGTCGATCCAAGAGGCGGTGAGTTCACCGACCTGCCATGTGGCGTGAGAGGGTACGGCTGACCGGCAACCGGCTGGCTGAGCCACGATCCTTCGAGTTGTGTCCGCCGCCGGCATGATCAGAGCGATCCGGACAGGGCCGACCGCGACGAGCCACGGAGACGATAAGGTCCGCTCCATCGGCCGTACGGCGGATAGGGGGCAGCGGGGTAGGAGTTTCTCGCAAAGAGTCGGCTTCTGCACACCAGGGGTGTCGTCCCTGCCGATCCTTGCGCTCGGCCGAGGGGCCGGGACGAGCGGATGGCCGGCGCGTCGGCGGCTCAGCCCTCGAGGGCGGCCTCGATGGTGGCGCGGATGGTCTCGAGCACACCGTAGAGCGCGCCCGTCTCACCGCCCAGCACGGCGAGGCCACCCATGATGACGACGGCCATCAGGGCCGCGAGGAGGCCATACTCGATCGCGGTGGCGCCGCGCTCGTCCCTGAGCAGGCCGGCGAGGCAGGTCCGGCTGCGGCCGGCTCGAGCTAGGGTCGGGCTCATGCGCGGCATCCTAGCGCCGCAGCCTCAACGATCGGTTAAGCCGCGCCGAGAACCTCGCGTTCGCCCATGGCGACCAGGGCGGCGGCGGTGCGCAGCAGATCCGGGCCTTCGCCGGGATCGGCCGTGGCCAGCCGGCGACGCCAGGCCCGCGCCCCGGGCAGCCCGTTGAACAGCCCGAGCATGTGACGTGCCACGGCTCGTACCGGCACGCCGCGCCGAGCCTGCTCGGCGGCGTAGTCGGCCATGGCGGCGACGACGTCATGGCGCGAGGTCGGCGCCGGACCGGGGCCGAGCAGGACGGCCTCGAAACCTGTCAGTGACCAGGGGTTCTCGTACGCCTCGCGGCCGATCATGACGCCGTCGATCGCCTCCATCCGCCCGGCGGCGGCCGCGGAGCGGAGACCGCCGTTGAGGACGATCGCGAGCGTCGGGAAGTCGCGACGCAGCCGCTGCACGACCTCGTAGCGCAGGGGCGGCACCTCGCGGTTCTCCTTTGGGCTCAGCCCGCGCAGCCAAGCCTTACGCGCATGGACGATGAAAGTCCGGCAGCCGGCCGCCGCGACGGTGGCAACGAAGTGGACGAGGAACCCATACTCCTCGCTGTCGTCGACCCCGATCCGGCACTTCACCGTCACCGGGACCGCATCGCCGACTGCCACGCGCATCGCGCCCACGCAGGCCGCGACCAGCTCCGGCTCGCGCATCAGGCAGGCGCCGAAGCGACCGCGCTGCACCCGCTCGGACGGGCAGCCACAGTTCAAATTGATCTCGTCATAGCCACGGGCCGCACCGACGGCCGCCGCCCGGGCCAACTCGCCCGGATCGCTGCCGCCGAGCTGCAGCGCCAGCGGATGCTCGGCGGGATCGAAGCCGAGGTGCCGGTCAAGGTCACCGTGCAGGACCGCGCCGCAGTGCACCATCTCGGTGTAGAGCAGGGTGCGCGGCGCCAGGAGACGGTGGAAGTACCGGCAGTGCCGGTCGGTCCATGCCATCATGGGCGCCACGGACAGGCGGCGGTCGAGCGGGGTCAAGTCTAGTCGGGTCCGATATCGTGACGGGCCATAAGGTAGGCAGCCGGGGCGGGGCGCGCCAGAGCGACGGCCAATCGGCGCTTGCGTCAACCGCCAGGAGAATGGGATAGGGGCGGCGGCCCGCGCCTCGGGCTGTTCACGGAGAAACCATGCGGCTTTACGACTATTGGCGCAGCTCCTCGGCCTACCGGGTCCGCATCGCGCTGCGGCTGAAAGGCATCGAGCACGGGCAGCTGCCCGTCAACCTGCGGCAGGGCGTGCAGCGCACGCTCGACTATCTCGCCCACAACCGTCAGGGCCTCGTGCCGGCCCTGGAGGTGGGTGGGACGGTGCTGACCCAGTCGCTCGCGATCATCGAGTGGCTGGACGAGACCCATCCCGAGCCGCCGCTGCTTCCGCCCGGTGCCGAGGCTCGCGCCCTGGCCCGCTCGCTGGCGCTGCAGGTCGCCTGCGAGATCCAGCCCGTGAACAATCTGCGGGTCCTGCAATATCTGCAGAAGCGGCTGGGGTTGGACGAGCGAGACGTCAACGCCTGGTACCGGCACTGGATCGCCGAGGGCTTCGCGTCGCTCGAGCAGCGGCTCGCGGTGTCGGCCGGCACCTACTGCGTCGGTGACCAGGTCACCCTCGCCGACCTGTGCCTCGTGCCCCAGGTCTACAATGCGCGCCGCTACAGCTGCGATCTCGACCCGTTCCCGACCATCGTCCGCGTCGACGCCGCC
Source organism: Geminicoccaceae bacterium (assembly GCA_044224255.1). Taxonomy (GTDB): domain Bacteria; phylum Pseudomonadota; class Alphaproteobacteria; order Geminicoccales; family Geminicoccaceae; genus Benzoatithermus. The sequence goes on along the minus strand of JBGAKU010000087.1, from coordinate 5,568 downwards.
TGCCAGAAGCTGCCGGCCTTCGCCGAGGCGAAACCGGAGCGGCAGCCGGATGCCGCCTAGCGGCCGGCGTCGGCCAGCGCCGCCGCGACCGTCTCGAACGGCAGCAGCACGCACTCGTGCCGGCTGCGCACGCTGTGCACCGGCGCGAACATGGCAAGCTCGGGCCAGGTCGGCGCCAGCGGCTCGCCGGCCAGCAACCGCCTGGTCTCGTCGGCTGCGGCGGCGAGGTCTTCGGCCGTAGCACCCGGCAGATGCCGCGCCAGCACCGCTGCCGCCGCCTGGGTCAGCACGCAGCCGCGCGTGAGCTGGGCGAGCTCCGCGATGGTCGGCCCGGCGAGGCGGAGATCGACCGTGACCCGGTCGCCGCAGAGCGGGTTGTCGCAGGTCGCGGTGCCGTCCGGCCGCTCCAGCCGGCCATGTCCATGGCTCGCCCTGGCGGTGGCGAGGATGCCGTCGCTGTAGAGTTGGCTGCTCATGGCTCCTCCGTCCGCAGCCGCCGGATCGCCCGGTCCAGGGAGCCGAGCAGCGCGTCGACGTCACGGGTGTCGTTGTAGGGGGCGAGGCTCGCACGGGCGGTGGCCGGCAGGTCGAACCGGTCCATCAGCGGCTGGGCGCAGTGATGACCGCCGCGCAGGCAGACGCCATCCTCGTCGAGCATCTGGCAGAGATCGTGAGGGTGGGCACCGGCGACCGCGAACGAGACCACCCCGAGGCGGGACTGGGTACCCGAGGGCCCTACCACCCGCACGCCGGGCAGCGAGTTCAGGCCGTCGAGCATGCGCTCCGTCAGCTCCGCCTCGCGCTGCCCCAGCCCGTCCCAGTCCAGCGTCGCCAGCCAGGCGGCGGCCGCGCCCATCCCGATCGCCGGGCCGATCGCCGGCGTGCCAGCCTCGAACCGGTGCGGCGGCGGCGCGTAGGTCGACCGCTCGATCTCGACCCGGCGGATCATCTCGCCGCCGCCGAGCAATGGCGGCATCTCGGCCAGCAGCTCGCGCCGGCCCCACAGCACGCCGGCACCGGTCGGGCCGAACATCTTATGACCCGAGCAGGCATAGAGATCGCAGCCCAGCGCCTGCACGTCCAAGGGCCCGTGCGGGGCGCGCTGGGCACCGTCCAGCACAAGGAGCGCCCCGACCGCGTCGGCGGCCTCGCGCAGGCGCGCCACGTCGGTGATGGCTCCGGTGACGTTGGAGGCGTGGGTGACGGCGATGATCCGGGTGCGAGGGGTGAGGACCTCGTCGAGCCGGTCCAGGTCGAGGCGGCCGTCCTCGGTCACCGGGATCGCCCGTACCCGCGCACCCCTCCGCGCGGCGGCCATCTGCCAGGGCACGATGTTGCTGTGATGCTCGAGCCAGGAGATCAGGATCTCGTCGTCTTCGCGCAGCCGCTCCGCGAGGCCATTGGCGGCGATGTTGAGCGCCAGCGTGCAGCCCGAGGTGAAGGTGACCTCGTCGGCGTCGGCGGTACCCAGATAGGCCGCGACCTCGGCCCTGGCCCGCTGGAAGGCGACCGTGGCCTCGTCGGCGAGCCGGTACACCCCGCGCTTGACGTTGGCGCGGGCGGTGGTCTCGTAGCGCCACTGCGCTTCGGCGGCGGCACGGCAGATCTGGCCCGTGGCGGCGTTGTCCAGATAGTGGAACGGTGCCGGCTGGGCGGCGAAGATGGGGAACTCGTCGCGGATCGCCGTCATGATGTGGCCTCGGCGATCGCCGCGAACGCATCGGGCGTGTCGATGTCGATCAGCGCCGCGTCGCTGTCCATCTCGACCTCGACCACCGCGTCGGCATGCTCGCCGATCAGATGCCGGGCGCCGACATCGCCCGCCACGGTCTGCATCGCGGCGAAGTAGGCGCGCGCCAAGAGCACCGGGTTGCCGCGCTTGCCGCGCCAGGTCGGCACGACGATGCCGCGCCCCTCGACCGGGTCGAACGCGGCGATCAGTCGGTCGAGCAGGGCGGGACCGATCCGCGGCATGTCGCCGAGGCACACGAGTACACCCGCCGCTGTCTCGGGCAGGGCGGCGAGGCCGGCACGCAGGGAGGTGCTCAGGCCGGCGTCATAGTCGGGGTTGGCGGCGAAGACGACCTTGAGACCCCGCAGGGCCTGGCGGACCTCGTGCTGCTGGTGGCCGACCACGACGACGACCGGCGAGGCGCGCGAGGCGAGGGCGGCCTCCACCACGCGCCGCACCATCGGCTTGCCGTCGACCGGCAGGAGCAGCTTGTTCGGCCCGCCCATGCGGCGCGACTGGCCGGCCGCCAGCACGATCGCCGCAGCCTTGGCCGGGGCAGGGGCAGGCGTGCCCTCGCGCGGTTGCGGACGGGAGGGGATCTCGCTCAGGAGACCGCCGACGCCCATGCCCATGATGGCGTGGCCGGTCACCTCGATGCCGGCCGCAAGCCGCTCGAGCACCCAGTCGAGACCGTTGAGCTTGGGCGAGCGACAGCAGCCGGGCAGGCCGAGCAGGGGCCTGCCGTCCAGCCGCGCCAGGAGGAGGAGATTGCCCGGGTCGACCGGCATGCCGAAATGCTCGACGGTTCCGCCGGCCGCCTCGATCGCGGCGGGTAGAACGTCGGCGCGGTCGATGATCGCGGAGGCGCCGGCGATCAGCAGCACATCGCAGCCGGCTGCCATGGCGGCGCGGACCGCCGCCGCCAGAGCCATGGGCTCGTGGGCGCAGCGCGTCTCGCCGAGCAGCTCGCCGCTGACGGCGGCCAGACGCTCGCGGGTGATGCGCACGGTCTTGTCGAGCACCTTCGCCGGCACGCTCGGCAGCTCGGTCTGGATCAGGCGAGCCTGCCAGGGCCGGAACGGCGCCACCCGCAACACGGGCCTGGCACGGAGCTCGGCGAGGCATCGGTCGAGCAGGCCCGCAGGTATGGCGAGGGGAATGATCTTGACCGTGGCCACCATCTGCCTGGGGTCGACCACGGCATGCTCGGGCAGCGTGGCGAGCGTCACCGCCTCGTCGATCCGGTTGAAGCGGTCCACCCGCACACGATCAATCACCAGCACACCACGGGCGGAGGCACGCAGATTGGCGCGGCCGGTGAACGGCGCGTGCGCCTCGATGGCCTCACCCGCGACCGCCGCAGCCAGCGTCCGCGCTGCCTCGTCCTCGCCGACATCGTCGGCGCCGAACCGTGCCGCGATCACGGTCGCGACCCCGGCCTCACGCAGCCGCTCCAGATCTGTAACCGTCAGCCGGTGCCCCTTGCGGAGCACGGTCGCCCCGGATCTCAGCGAATGCGCCAGCACGGCGCCCTCGGCCTCCACCAGCGTGAAGCGATCGAACTGCATGCCTGATCCAGCGTGACGATCTGACGTTCGGTATATAGCGACTGCAGGCGCCGCCTGGGAGGGCTGGACCGTCCACCGTGGCCGGCCAGTCTTACCTCGACCGGCAATCAGGAGCAGACCATCCAGCCGTGACGCGCTTCATGCAGCCGAACAGCGCCGCCGACCGGGCGCAGGGGCCGTCTTACCTGATCGGGCCGCTACTCGTGGCCAGCCTCGCCCTCGTGCCGGTGACCTGGTGGCTGCCGCTGTTCACGGCCCGGGTGCCGTTCCTGTGGCGGCACGAGGTCTCGATCGCGTCCGGGCTCGTGGAGCTGTGGCGCCTCGATGTGCTCCTGTTCGCGGCCGTGCTGCTGTTCTCGGTGCTGGTCCCGCTGGTCAAGGGGGCGGCACTGGTCTGGGTCTGGTACCGCACGCCCCACCACCGGGTGAGACCAGCACTCGACCGCCTCGCCCTGCTCGGCAAGCTCGCGATGGCCGAGGTGTTCCTGCTCGCCGTGATCCTGGTCGGGATCAAGGGCGTCGGCATCGGCACGGTCGAGGTGACCTGGGGCCTGCCGGTGTTCGTGGCCGCGGTCCTGCTCTCGCTCGCGGCCTCGATCTGGGCGACGGCCGCTATTCGGCCGCTAGCCGATCGCGCGACAGGAACGCCTTGAAGGACGGCCAGATGTCCTCGCGCCGCTCGATCAGGACCGACTGGAAATTGTCGTCATCCAGCCGCCGGAAGCGCTCGAGCATCGAGCTCTCGTAATAGTGCGAGCCCATCGGCTTGATCTCGCCATAGCCGAAAAGGTTGCAGATCGAGCACAGCTCGCGCGCGGTCTTGAGCGCCTCCTCGTTGTCCGATTCGAAATTGTCGCCGTCCGAACAATGGAAAGCATAGACGTTCCAATGCTCCGGATGGTAGCGCGCCTGGATCACCTCCAGGGCCTTCTTGTAGCCGGACGAGATCAGGGTGCCACCGGACTCGCCCTTGTGGAAGAATTCCTCCTCGGTGACTTCCTTGGCCTGCGTATGATGGGCGATGAACACGATCTCCACCGCCTTGTACTTCGTGCAGAGGAACTGGTAGAGCAGGAAGAAGAAGCTGCGGGCGAGATATTTCTTCAGCCGGTCCATCGAGCCCGACGTGTCCATGATGCAGACGACGACGGCATTGCTTTCCTCGCGCTCGTCGAGCACGAGCCGCTTGTAGGTCAGATCCTCTCTGCGGAACGGGAAGGCCGCCAAATCCTCGGATTCGGCCGTGCTCTCCTCCGCCTCCTCACCGATCGGCACACCCGAGGCGATCTTACGGCGGAGCTTGGCCTTGACGGTCCGACGCCGGTCGAGATGCACCCGGATGCCGGCCTTGCGGAAGCCCTGGCGCTTGGCGACGCGCTCCGCAGTGGCCTGCTTCAGGATCTTCCGCTCCAGGTCGGGGAGCTCGAGGTCCTCGAACATGATGTCGATCAGCTCGTCGAGCGTGATCTCGGTCTCGTAATAGTCGACGCCAGGGTCGCTGCCTGCGGGGCCCTGGCCCTTGTCGCCCTTGCCGCGGGCGGAGCCGACGACCTGGCCAGGCTCGGTCTCGCCGTCGCCGGTACCGACGCCGCCGGCATTGTCGCCATAGACGAACCGGTACTCCTTCACGCCACGGATCGGGACCTTGATCACCCGATCCCGGTCACGGCCGATGATGCTCTCCTCGGCGATGACGTCGGCGATGTTCTCACGGATCGAGCGGCGCAGCTTCTCCCGGTGACGTTTACGGTCGCCGGCGCTGCGATCCGACCGCAGCGCCTCGGACTCGGAGTAGGGCCGAAAGACGGTGCTCATGGGCGGTGCGCGTCAGTCCTTCCACAGGTGGTTGGACGCGTATTTCAGGATCGTGTCGATGCTGTCCTCGTTGTAGCCCTGCTCCATCAGGTTCTCGACCATGGAGTCGTACTTCTGGCGCTGCTCGTCGTCCCGGGTACGCGCCTTGGTGATGATCCGGCTGATGTCCCGCACCGAGTTCATCAGCTTCTTCTCGATCGCCTCCTTCAAGGGCTCGTAGGAGGCGTAGTCGATCTTCTCGCCACGCCGGGTCGCCGCCCACAGATAGGCGATCACCTCCTGGCGGAAGCCGTCGGCGGCGGGGCCGATGATCGCGATCTGCTCCTCGATCGACTTGAGGAACGCCTCGTCGGGCTGCATCTCGTCCCGTGTCACCGGATCCTTGACCTTGGTCTTGGTGACATAGGCCTCTGCATGGTCGAGATAATTGTGAAATAGCGTCTCGGCCTGACC
>JBGAKU010000419.1:0-2451 GCA_044224255.1 Geminicoccaceae bacterium | reverse complement strand
GAGCCAACCGGCGAGGAGGCGCGGGAGCTGCCAGCCGAGCAGCAGCAGGCGCGAGCCGGCATAGTCGCAGAACCAGGAAAGGACCTGGGGGGTGACGAGGCAGACGGTCAGGAAGGCGATGAGCGCCGAGTCGGGCTCCGCACCGTCGGGGAAGCGCCACCAGGCGGTGGCGATCCCGGCAGCGGCGACGGCGAGGAGATCGCCGACCCGGACCAGGATCTCGACCAGAGCGCGGGCGCTGGCGGGCGAGAGGCGGGTTCCGCCGGTCGCGAGGACGGGCAGCTCGGCGCGCATCACGCGGCGGCTCCCATGGCGGTGCCGCGGGCGTGGGCGGCGTTGCGGCGGAACCAGTCGTAGGTGGCGGAGAGGCCGTCGCGCAGCGGGATCCGTGCCTGCCAGCCAAGGGCCTCGAGCCGGGAGACGTCGAGGAGCTTCCTGGGCGTGCCGTCGGGCGTGCCGGGGTCGAAGGCGAGCTCGCCCCGGTAGCCGACCACCTCGGCGATCAGCCGCGCCAGCTCGGCGATGGTCAGATCCTTGCCGCAGCCGACATTGATCGGGGCCTCGTCGGAATAGTGGCGCAGGAGGAAGACGCAGGCGTCGGCGAGATCGTCGACGTGCAGGAACTCGCGCCGCGGCGTGCCGGTGCCCCAGACCGGGACGGAAGCTGCGCCGGCGAGCTTGGCCTCGTGCAGCTTGCGCATCAGGGCCGGGACGACGTGGCTGGCGGCGAGGTCGAACTGGTCGCCGGGGCCGTAGAGGTTGGTCGGCATGGCGCTGACGAAGTCGCAGCCATGCTGCCGGCGATAGGCCTGGCAGAGCTTGATGCCGGCGATCTTGGCCAGCGCGTACCATTCGTTGGTCGGCTCGAGCGGGCCGGTCAGCAGATAGTCCTCGCGGATCGGCTGCGGGCAGTCCCGCGGGTAGATGCAGGAGCTGCCGAGGAACAGGAGCTTCTTGACGCCCGCGGCATGGGAAGCACGGATCAGGCTCAGCTCGAGGCGCAGATTGTCGGCGAGGAAGTCGACGGGGAAGGTGGCGTTGGCGAGGATGCCGCCGACCCTGGCGGCGGCGACCACGAGGTCGGCCGGCGCTGGCCTGCACCCAGGCCAGCACCGCGGCTCGCTGGTCAGGTCGAGTGAAGCACGGTCGGCGGTCGCGGCTCGACGGGCTCCTTAGCGAGCCGCCGGACCAGGGCCGAGCCGACCATGCCGCGGTGGCCGGCGACGAAGACGCGGGCACCGGCGAGATCGAGGCCGCCGCTCACTATGCCGCCTCCACGCCGAGGCGGCCGTGGGCGGTGTGCTCGCGCGCGACCTGGGCGAGATCGGCCGCGACCATCTCCTTGACCAGCTCGGTGAAGAGGGTCGCCGGCCGCCAGCCCAGCAGCCGCCACGCCTTGCCGGCGTCGCCCTCGAGGTGGTCGACCTCGAGCGGGCGGAAATAGCGCGGGTCGACCTCGACCAGGAGCTTGCCGGTGCGGCGGTCCACGCCCTTCTCGGCGACGCCCTCGCCCTTCCAGACCAGCTCGCGGCCGGTCTCGGCAAAGGCCAGCTCGACGAACTCGCGCACGCTGTGGGATTCGCCGGTGGCCAGCACCCAGTCCTCGGCGGCCCCGTGCTGCAGGATGCGCCACATGCCCTCGACATAGTCGCGGGCATGGCCCCAGTCGCGCAGGGAATCGAGATTGCCGATCCACAGCCGGTCCTGCAGGCCGAGCTCGATCGCGGCGACCGCACGGGTGATCTTGCGGGTGACGAAGGTCTCGCCGCGCAGGGGGCTCTCGTGGTTGAACAGGATGCCGTTGGCCGCGAACAGGCCGTAGCCCTCGCGGTAGTTGCGGGTGATCCAGTAGGCGTAGAGCTTGGCGCTGGCGTAGGGGCTCCGCGGCAGGAAGGGTGTGGCCTCGTCCTGCGGGGCCGGGGCAGCGCCGTAGAGCTCGGAGGTGCTCGCCTGGTAGAAGCGGGTCCGCTCGCCCAGGCCCAGAATCCGGATCGCCTCGAGCAGCCGCAGCGTGCCGATGCCGTCGGCGTTGGCGGTGTATTCCGGCGTGTCGAAGCTGACCTTGACGTGGCTCTGGGCGGCGAGGTTGTAGATCTCGTCGGGTTGCACCTCCTGCACCACCCGGATCAGGTTGGTGGCGTCGGTCAGGTCGCCGTAATGCAGGTGGAAGCGCGCATTGCGCTCGTGCGGGTCCTGGTAGAGATGGTCGATCCGGGCGGTGTTGAAGGACGAGGCGCGGCGCTTGAGCCCATGCACCGCGTAGCCCTTGGCCAGCAGGAGCTCGGCAAGATACGACCCATCCTGACCGGTCACACCGGTGATCAAGGCCACCTTGGGCATCAGGCGCTCCCCCAAAATCCTCCCGCGACGGCCACGCCGCCCGGCTCGACCGCCCCGAGGGCGGCCACACGAATCCCCGAAGCTCTTGTTTATTTTTTGGACAACGACCCA
>JBGAKU010000086.1:0-19547 GCA_044224255.1 Geminicoccaceae bacterium | reverse complement strand
CAATTTCGAGGACAATCTCGACCCGGGGCGGCTCGTCGCCGAGCCGCTCGGCGAGATGCTGGCCCGCTGGGCCGAGCGCCCGGACCGCAGCCGGCTCCTGTTCACCTCGCGCTATCCGTTCACGTTGCGGCGCGACGCCGAGACCGCCCTCACCGAGCTGCACCTCGGCCCGCTCTCCCTCGCCGAGACACGCAAGCTGGTCTGGCGCCTGCCCGGGCTCGACGCCCTGCCGGCCGCGGAGCTGCGGCGCGCCTACGAGACTGTCGGCGGCCATCCGCGCACGCTCGAATATCTCGATGCGCTCCTGCGCGGCGGCAAGGCGCGCTTCACCGACGTCGAGCAGCGACTGACCAAGGCGTTGCGCAAGCGCGGCATCGCCGATCCGGCGCGCTGGCGGGCCACTACGCAGGGCGACCTCGACCGGGCGCTCGCCGAGACCGTGACGCTCGCCGCCGACGACGTGCTGCTCGACGATCTGCTTGCACGGCTTGCCGCCGAGCCCCTAGCCCGCAACCTGCTCATCGGTGCTTCCGTGTATCGCGTGCCGGTGGACGAGGTCGGGCTGCAGTGGCAGGTCGCCGAGAGCATCGAGGCAGCCGAGGGCAAGCCGCCGCCCGCGCCTGACGCTCTGGCGCCAGCGCGCGATCTGCTCGCGCGAACGTCGCTATTGGCGCCGGTGCAACAGCCGGACGACGAGGCGCCACGGTGGCTGGTCCACCGCTGGACGGCCCATGCGCTGGCGCAACGATTACCGGGCGAGTCGTTGGAAGGCGCGCACCGGCGAGCCGCGCGCTTCTGGCGATGGCGGGTGGAGACCCGGCCGCAAACCGAGCACCAGGATCTGCTCGACTGTCTAGAAGCTCGCTACCACTATCATGCAGCTGACGAACTCGACGGTGCATACGCGACGACTGGCCACGCGGTTGCCCTGCTGGAAACATGGGGCGCCTGGCGCGAGGCCGAACGCTTGCTCGAGGAGACGGTGGGCTGGTTCTGTGGCACCTCGCCCGAGACTTCAGAATGTATGCATACACTCGGTAATATTTCCTATCGCCGCGGCGACTACGACCAAGCGCTCGACTGGTACCGCAAGGCCCTCGCCATCTCCGAGCAGTTGGGCAACCGAGCCGGCATGGCCAAACGCTACCACCAGCTCGGTATGGTCGCGCAAGACCGCGGCGACCACGTCCAGGCGTTCGACTGGTACCGCAAGGCCGTCGCCATCATCGAGCAGCTAGGCGACCTCGCTGGCGTGGCCACGAGCTGCCACCAGCTCGGTATCGTCGCGCAGGACCGCGGCGACTACGACCAGGCGCTCGACTGGTACCGCAAGGCCCTCGCCCTCTTCGAGCAGCTGGGCGACCGCGCCGGCATGGCCTCAACCTATCACGAGCTCGGCATCGTCGCGCAGGACTGCGGCGACCACGACCAGGCGCTCGACTGGTATCTCAAGGCCCTCGCCCTCTTCGAGCAGCTGGGTGACCGCGCCGGCATGGCCAACAGCTATGGCCAGCTCGGCACCGTGGCGCAGGTCCGCGGCGACCGCGAACAGGCGCTCGATTGGTTCCGCAAGGCCCGCGCCGTCTTCGAGCAGCTGGGCGAGCGCGCCGGCATGGCCAGGAGTCTGTCGCGGCTCGGGCTTCTGCACCTCGAGCAGGGCCGGACCGAGGAGGCCGTGCCGCACACGCTGCAGAGCCTGGCGATCCGGCTGGGGCTGCGGGTGCCCCAGGTGGTGATCGACCTGCGTGCGCTCGGGCGGGGGCGGGGCGTTTTGGGGCCGGAGCGGTTCGCGGAGGTGTTGCGGGAGCATCTCGACCCTGACGGCGCGGCCAACGTGATGAACCTGTTGGAGTGGTTCGAGCGCGAGGGTGGAGGCCCGACCGCATGATCCCGCAGAAGGGGCTACCGACAACTCTATCGCACTTCGCGTCGTAGCACGTCCGGCTCGGCGGACAGGACGTGGTGCGGGAAGCGGGCGGACAGGACGTGGTGCGGGAAGCGGTGCACCCGCTTTTCGCCGAGCAGGTAGGCATGAAAGCCTGTGGGAAACAGGCGGTTGATCGCGGGATCAAGCACATTGAGGCCGCCGGTGAAGCTGCCCAAGGCGGGGAGCAGCAGGCGGTCGGCGTCGGCGGCGAAGCAGCGGCGGGACAGGTGGCGACGGCGGGTGGACAGGCGGGCCTTGGGGTGGAGGTGGCCGGCGATCTCGCCTACCTCGCCGGTCGGGGCGTGGCGCAGGACGAGGCTGCCGACCGCGAGCTCGGGCACGGCAGCACCGCCGAGGGCCAGCGGGACGACCGGGTCGTGGTTGCCGGTGATCCAGACCCACCGCCGCGGTCGGGTCAGGGCGCACAGGCGGTCGTAGAGATCGGGCGACAGGGCGCTGCCGCCATGGCGGTCGTGGAAGCCGTCGCCGAGGCTGATGACGGTGTCGGGACGCAGCCGCTCGATCAGCGTCTCCAGGCGCTCCAGGGTGGCGTGGCTGTCGTAGGGCGGCAGGAGGCTGCCACGACGGGCGAAGGTGCTGCCCTTCTCCAGATGCAGGTCGGCGACGACCAGCATCGCCCAGCGCGGCAGGAACAGCGCGCCGGACGGGTCGAGGTCGAGGGTCTCGCCTTGGAGCTGCACACGCATCAGGCGCGCGTACTTAGTCCGCCATGGCCTCGGCGACCAGCTCCGCCACGGCCTCGTCGAGCGAGTCGTCGAGCGCCTCGCCGGAGACGAACTCCTTGCCGATGCCGGCGATGATCGAGACCGCGAAGGGCGAGATGCGGTCGAGCTTGACGTGGCGGATGCGGCCCTCGACCGCGACCAGGAGGTCGGCGAGGCGGCGGATGTCGGTGAGGCCGGCGGCGGCCTCGGCACGGGCGGCGCGCAACAGGACGTGGTCGGGGTCGTACTTGCGCAGGACGTCGTAGATCAGGTCGGCGCTGAAGGTGACCTGGCGGCCGGTCTTCTCCTGGCCGGGATGGCGGCGCTCGATCAGGCCGGCGACCACCGCGCAGTTGCGGAAGGTGCGCTTGATCAGCGAGCTCTCGGCCATCCACTCCTCGAGATCGTCGCCCAGGATGTCGACCGCGAACAGCTCCTCGACGGCGTCGACCGGCTCGGCCCCCCAGGTGGCGATGCAATAGTCCGAGGCGACGAAGCCCAAGGGCCGCAGCCCGCGGCGCTCCATGCGGCGGGTCAGCAGCATGCCGAGCGTCTGGTGCGCATTGCGGCCAGCGAAGCAGTAGGCGACCAGATAGTGGCGCGCACCGCGGGCGAAGGTCTCGACCAGCAGCTCGTCCGGGGCGGTGAGCTGCGAGCGGCGCGCCTGGGCCGCCAGCCACTCGCCGACCTGCTGCGGCAGGCGGTGCCAGGTGGAGGGGTCGGCCAGCATGTGGCGGACGCGATCGGCGAGATGGGTGGTGAGCGGCAGCTTGCCGCCGGCATAGGCGGGGATCTTGGGATCGCCGCCAGATTTGGCGAGGCCGACGATCACCTCGTTGTTGCGAATGCCCTGGAACTCGAGCAGGCGGCCGGCGAACAGGAAGGTGTCGCCGGGCACCAGCAGCGAGACGAAATACTCCTCGACCTCGCCCAGCGAGCTGCCGCGGCCGAGCCGTACCCGCATCACCGGCGCCTCGACGATGGTGCCGACGTTCATGCGGTACTGCTGGCGCAGCTTCGGGTCGCGCAGGTGCCAGAGCCCGTCCTCGCCCTGCTCGAGGCGGCGATAGCGGTCGTAGGTGGCGAGCGCGTAGCCGCCGGTGGCGACGAAGGCGAGCACGGCGTCGAAGTCGGCGCGGGCGAGGTCGGCGAAGGGGGCAGCGTCGCGCACCTCCTCGTAGAGCGCATCGGCGTCGAACGGGCCGGAGCAGGCGACGCCGGTCAGGTGCTGCGCCAGCACGTCGAAGCCGCCCGGGAAGAGCTGGCCGCCGTCCAGCGTGTGCTCGTGCAGGGCATCCTGGGCGGCGATGCACTCCAGCACCTCGAAGCGGTTGGCGGGAACCAGGGCGGCGCGGCTCGGCTCGTCGAGCCGGTGATTGGCGCGGCCGATGCGCTGCAAGAGGCGGGCGGCGCCCTTGGGAGCACCCACCTGGACCACGAGATTGATGTCGCCCCAGTCGATGCCAAGGTCGAGCGAGGAGGTGCAGACGACGGCCCGGAGGGTTCCGGCGGCCATGGCGGCCTCGACCTTGCGCCGCTGCTCGACGGCGAGGCTGCCATGGTGCAGCCCGATCGGCAGGTTGGCCTTGTTCAGCCGCCACAGCGCCCCGAACATCAGCTCGGCCTGGGCGCGGGTGTTGACGAACACCAGCGTGACCCGCCGCTCCTCGATCAGCCGGTAGACGTCCCTGGCGGCATAGACCGCCATGTGGCCGGCCCAGGGCATCTCGCCCTCGGGCAGCATCAGGGCCACCTCGGGCTCGGCGCCGGGATCGCCCTGGACGATCACGACCTCGTCCGGCCGCGGCGAGAGATAGCACTGGAGGCGGGCCGGCACGGCCACGGTCGCCGAGAGGCCGACGAAGCGGGCCTGCGGGGCGAGCCGGCGCAGGCGGGCGACGGCGAGGCTGAACAAGGCACCGCGCTTGCTCTCGGCCAATGCGTGCAGCTCGTCCAGCACAACGCAGCGCAGGCCAGCAAAGTACCCGGCGGCGTTGTCGTAGGACAGCAGCAGCGCCAGCGATTCGGGCGTGGTCAGGAGCATGTCCGGCGGATGGGTGCGCTGGCGCACGCGCCGGTTCTGCGGCGTGTCGCCGGTGCGGGTCTCGATGCGCACCGGCAGGCCCATCTCCGCGACCGGCCGGGTCAGGTTGCGGGCGATGTCGGTGGTCAGCGCCTTCAGCGGCGAGACATAGAGCGTGTGCAGGCGGCCGGAGGAGCCTTGCTCGTGCAGCTCGACCAGGCTCGGCAGGAACCCGCCCAGCGTCTTGCCGCCGCCGGTGGGGGCGATCAGCAGCGTGTCGCAGCCCCGGCGCGCGAGCTCCAGCATCTCGGCTTGGTGCCGCCGCAGCGTCCAGCCACGCGCGGCGAACCAGGAGGTGAACGGCTGGGGCAGCCGCTCGTCGGGACCGGCGGGAGCCGGTGCGCTCAGCGCAGGGCCAGGGCGAGCAACAGCACGCCGCCCCAGACGGGTGCCGCCAGCAGCAACCCGAGCGCCGTCGCGCGGACGCAGCTCGCCTGGCACTCGGTGAGCTGTCGCTCACGCACCCAGTGGGGAACGGCCATGACGCCTCCTGCCGTGCCTTCTCCGAGCCGAGATTCTGGCACGCCACGAGAGATCCCGCCAGCCGCCCTACTTCGTCGTGTAGCCGCCGTTCACCAGGATGGTCTGTCCGGTCATCCACCAGCCCTCCGACACGAGCAGGCGGATATAGGGGATGATGTCCTCGATGTGGGTGAGGCCGGTCGGCGAGAATTTGGACAGAGCGGCGGCGGTCCGGTGATAGGCGACCGCATCCTCGCCCTCGGCCGGATAGAAGAACGGCGTGTCCATCGGGCCGGGGCCGATGGCGGTGACCGAGATGCCGCGCTCGCCGAACTCCTTGGACGCCGACCGGGTAAAGTGCTCGACCGGCGCCTTGGTGCCGGCATAGGCGGCATAGAACGGCGTGTAGGCGCCGAGCAGCGAGGTCACCAGGGTCACGATCTTGCCATTGTCGTTGAGATGCTTGCCCGCCTCCTTGAGGAAGAAGAAGGCGGACTTGGCATTGACCGCCGTCATCTCGTCATATTCGGCCTCGCTGACCTCCACGATCGGCTTCTTGAGCACCTTGCCGACCGTGTTGATGGCGATGTCGGGCCGGCCGAAGGCCGCGATGGCCTGGGCAAACAGCGCCTCCACGGCACCCGCGGTGGTGAGATCGGCCTGGAAGGCGGCAGCCTCGGCGCCCGCAGCCTTGACAGCGGCGAGCGTGGCGTCGGCGTCCGCGCGCGAGGCGGCGCTGTTGTAGTGGATCGCCACCGCTTTCGCCCCGTGCGCCGCGAAATCGCGGGCGATCAGACCGCCGAGGTTCTTGGCCCCGCCCGCGATGAGGACGGTCTTGCCGGTGAGACTGTGATCGGACATCGCGCCCAGCTCCTTCGGGTGACTTCCTGTCCGGGTCACGATATCGTCCACCAAGGCGGGATAAAGTCGCGTTCTCGGACAAGTTCCGTCAGGATCAACGAACAATCGACAAAAGCGGGCGGCATGGATCGGATCGACCTGTTCCGCGTGTTCACACGCGTCGTCGAGTGCGCGAGCTTCACCCGCGCCGCCACCACGCTCGACCTGCCGCGCTCCTCGGTGTCGGCCGCGATCCAGGAGCTGGAGGCGCGGGTCGGGGCGCGGCTCCTGCATCGGACGACGCGCAAGGTGTCGCCGACCCAAGACGGAGCCGAGCTCTACGAGCGCTGCCTGCGGCTGATCGCCGACGTCGAGGAGACGGAGAGCCTGTTCCGGCGCTCGGCCGCGGGGCCCACCGGCCGGATCAAGATCGACGTCCCCGGTCGCATCGGCCGTTTGCTCCTCGCACCTGCTCTGCCCGAGTTCCTGGATCGCCATCCCGGCATCGAGGTCGAGCTCGGCGTCACCGACCGTGCGGTCGACCTGGTCGAGGAGAGCGTCGACTGCGTGGTCCGGGTCGGCGTGCTCGGCGATTCGAGCCTGGTGGCGCGGCCGATCGGAGAGCTGAGCCTGCTCAACCTCGCAAGCCCAGCCTATCTCGCCCGCCACGGCACGCCGCAGACACCGGCGGACCTCGAGCGCCATCTCGCCGTCGGCTACGCTTCGCCCTCGACCGGGCGGATCGAGGAGTGGGAGTGGGTCGAGGGCGCCGAGACGCGGACGCTGCGGCTGCGCAGCCGCGTCGTCGTCAACAATGCCGAGGCCTACATCGCCTGCTGCCTCGCCGGCCTCGGCCTGATCCAGCTTCCGGCCTACGACGCCGCCCCCTATCTGGCGTCCGGCGCGCTGGCGGCCGTGCTGTCGGAGCACCGTGTGCCTCCACTGCCGATGACCCTGCTCTACCCGCATCGGCGGCATCTCTCGCGCCGGCTGCACGTGATCATCGAGTGGCTGGAAGACGTGCTGAGACAAGCAGTGCTCACAGGCGAAGCCCTGGCAGCCAGCCACCGCAACGGCTAGCGGACAATCCTTCATGGCAGCGACAACCACGCCTCGCTCCCCTTGCGCCGACGTGAATTCCGCCTAAACACCGTGACCACGCGCCTCAAACCTGCCCGGTTCCCCATGCCCGTCGATCGCGATGTCATCGCCGCCAGCAAGGCTTGGCCGATTCTCGAGGCCCAGAGGCTGCTGGCACGGGTGCAGAAGCGGCCGCCGGCCAAGGGCTTCGTGCTGTTCGAGACCGGCTACGGGCCGTCGGGGCTGCCGCATATCGGCACCTTCGCCGAGGTGTTCCGGACCACCCTGGTGCGGCGGGCATTCAGCTACCTGTCCGACCTGCCGACCGAGCTCTACGCCTTCTCGGACGACATGGACGGGCTGCGGAAGGTCCCGGACAACATCCCCAATCAGGCGATGGTGGCCGAGCATCTGGGGCAGCCGCTGACCGCGATCCCCGACCCGTTCGGCACGCACGAGAGCTACGGCGCGCACATGAACGCGCGGCTCCAGGCGTTCCTCGACCAGTTCGGCTTCGCCTACAGCTTCAAGAGCGGCAGCGAGGAGTACAGGAAGGGCACCTTCAACGCGACGCTGCGCAAGGTGCTGGAGCGGCACGAGGCGATCCGTGCGGTCGTGCTGCCGACGCTCGGGCCGGAGCGGCGCGAGACCTACTCGCCGATCCTGCCGATCTCGCCCAGGACCGGGCGGGTGCTGCAGGTGCCGATCGAGGAGTGCCGCCCCGAGCAGGGTACCGTCGTGTTCCGCGACGAGGACGGTGCCTTGACCGAGGTGCCGGTGACCGACGGCCACTGCAAGATGCAGTGGAAGTGCGACTGGGCGCTGCGTTGGACCGCACTCGACGTCGACTACGAGATGTCGGGCAAGGACCTGATCGATTCGGTCAAGCTCTCGACCCAGATCTGCCGCATCCTCGACGGCACGCCGCCCGAGAACCTGACCTACGAGCTGTTCCTGGACGAGCTGGGCCAGAAGATCAGCAAGTCCAAGGGTAACGGGCTGACCATCGAGGAGTGGCTGCGCTACGGCACGCGCGAGAGTCTGCAGCTCTTCCTCTATCGCGAGCCCAAGAAGGCCAAGCGCCTGTTCTTCGACGTGATCCCCAAGCATGTCGACGATTACGAGACCTTCCTCGACGCCTTTCCGCGCCAGCTCCCGGCCGAGCAGGTCGGCAACCCGCTCTGGCACATCCATGCCGGCACGCCGCCGGTCGACGATCCGATGCCCACCGGCCTGACCTTCGGGATGCTGCTCAACCTCGCCAGCGTGGTGAACGCCACCGACCCGGCGGTGCTGTGGGGCTTCATCGGCCGCTACGCGCCGGGCTCCTCGCCGGAGCGCTCGCCGCGGCTCGCGGCGCATGTGGCGCACGCGATCGCCTATTATCGCGACTTCGTGGCGCCGAGCCGCCGCCATCGTGCCCCCACCGCGCAGGAGCGGGCGGCGCTCGAGGAGCTGCACGCCTGGCTGGCCGGCGCGCCCGAGCTGGGTCAAGCCGAGGCGATCCAGTACGAGCTCTACGAGATCGGCAAGCGCCACCAGTTCGCCAATCTGCGCGACTGGTTCCGCGGCCTCTACGAGGTCCTGCTCGGCCAGAGCGAGGGGCCGCGCTTCGGCACCTTCGTCGCCATCTACGGTACGGCCGAGACCCGAGCCCTGATCGAGACGGCCCTGGCGCGCGAGGCCGAGGCGGCATGAGCATGCGCCCGCCGGAGCGGCGCGCCTCGGGACGCAGCGAGCGGGACGGGCTCGCACGCCGCAGGCCCGGAACCGAGAAGGCGGCCGAGCCCGTGCCGCATCCCACACGGCCGGCAGCACCGAACGCGCGCCGCATAGCACTCGACGTGCTCGACCGTGTGCTGGGACCCGACCATCGCCCGTTCGACGAGACCTTCCAGGGTCATCCCCTGCTCGGGCGGCTGGCGGTGCGGGACCGCGCCTTCGCGCGTCTCCTGGTCACGACGGTGCTGCGCCGCCTCGGGCAGATCGACCACACCGCCCTGCCGATGCTCCGCTTCCGGCCGAAGGAGCTGACGGTCACCAATCTCTTGCGCCTGGGTGCGGCGCAGCTCCTGTTCCTCTCGACGCCACCGCACGCGGCCGTGGCCGAGACGGTGCGGCTCGCCGCCGGCGGCTTCCGGCGCGAGATGCCGATGCTCAACGCGGTGCTGCGCCGCCTCGCCGCCGAGGGGCGGGAGCGGATCGCGGGCCAGGACGCAGCGCGCCTCAACACGCCCAAATGGCTGTGGGAAAGCTGGGCCGCAGCCTATGGCGAGGAACAGGCGCGGGCGATCGCCGCGGCGCATCAGATCGAGCCGCCGCTCGACCTCTCGGTGCGCCGCAACCCGGAGCACTGGGCCGAGGCGCTGGGCGCGGAGATCCTGCCGACCGGCAGCCTGCGCCGCCGCAGCGGCGGTCTGGTCGACGCCCTGCCCGGCTACGACGAGGGTGCCTGGTGGGTGCAGGACGCGGCGGCGGCCTTGCCGGCGCTGCTGCTCGGCAAAGTCCAGGGGCAACGCGTGCTCGACATCGGCGCAGCGCCGGGCGGCAAGACGGCGCAGCTCGCGGCCATGGGCGGCAAGGTGACCGCGGTCGAGCGCTCGCCCAGGCGGGCCGAGTTCCTGGTGCGCAATCTCGGCCGGCTGTCGCTGGACGCCGAGATCATCGTCGCGGATGCCGCCGAGTGGCGCCCGCCGACACAGTTCGATGCGGTGCTTCTGGACGCGCCTTGTACCGCTACCGGCACGATTCGGCGCCACCCCGACGTGCCTTGGGCCAAGTCGCCCGCCGACGTCGCACGGCTGGCCGACGCGCAGGGCAAGCTCCTGGAGTCTGCCGTCGGCTTCATCGCGCCCGAGGGTCGGCTGGTCTACGCCGTCTGCTCGCTCCAGCCCGAGGAGGGGCCGCAGCGGATCGAGGCGCTGCTCGCCACGGATGCGCGGGTCGAGCGCGATCCGATCCGCGCAGACGAGCTGCACGGCCTGCCGGTCGGGCTGACCGAAGCCGGTGAGGTGCGCACCCTGCCCAGCGATCTGGCGGCCTCGGGCGGGCTCGACGGATTCTTCATCGCACGACTGCGCCGCCGCACCTGACATCGGAAGCCCATGACGTTTCGCCCGATCCGCCGCGCGCTCCTGTCGGTCCATGACAAGGCCGGTCTGGTCGATTTCGCGCGCGGCCTCGCCGAGAAAGGCGTCGAGCTGGTCTCGACCGGCGGCACCGCGGCCGCGATGCGCGACGCCGGCCTGCCGGTGGTCGAGGTGAGCACCGTCAGCGGCGCGCCCGAGATCCTGGACGGCAGGGTCAAGACGCTGCACCCCGCGGTCCATGCCGGGATCCTGGCCCGACGCGACGATCCGGCCCATCTCGAGACGCTGGACCGCCAGGGCCTGCCGCCGATCGACCTCGTCGTGGTCAATCTCTACCCGTTCGAGGCGGCGGTAGCGTCCGGAGCCGAGTTCGCGGCCTGCATCGAGCAGATCGATGTCGGCGGCCCGGCGATGATCCGCGCCGCAGCGAAGAACCACGACGGCGTCGCGGTGGTCGTCGACCCCGCGGACTACGCCGCCGTCGCCGAGGCGGTGACCGCCACGGGCGGGACCGAGAGCGGCCTGCGGCGGACCCTGGCGGCGAAGGCATTCGCCCGGACCGCGGCCTACGATGCGGCCATCGCCGCGTGGCTCGCGCACGCGACCGGCGATACGTTCCCGGAACGGCTGGTCCTGGCCGGCACCCGGCAGAGCGTCCTGCGCTATGGCGAGAACCCCCATCAGCGGGCGGCATTCTATGCCACCGGGCACTCCCGCACCGGGCTCGCCGCCGCGCAGCAGCTCCAGGGCAAGGCGCTGTCGTTCAACAATCTCAACGACACCGATGCCGCGCTGGCCCTGGTGTCCGAGATCGCGGAGCCGGCGGTCGCGATCATCAAGCACGCCAATCCTTGCGGCGTGGCGATCGGCGCCACCGTCCTCGAGGCCTACCACAAGGCCTTGGCCTGCGACCCGCTCAGCGCCTTCGGCGGCATCGTCGCCTGCAACCGGCCCCTCGACGGCGAGGCGGCGAGCGAGATCACGCGGATCTTCACCGAGGTGGTGATCGCACCGGGCGTGGAGGCGGCGGCACGCGACATCTTCCGTTTGAAGCCGGCGCTGCGGCTGCTGACGCTCGACGCGCTGCCCGACCCTGTCGCCGCCGGCCCCGAGGTGAAGTGGCTGATGGGCGGATTCCTCGTCCAGGACCGCGACACGGCACGGCTGCTTTCGAGCGAGCTGCGGGTCGCGACGCAACGGCAGCCGACGCCGGGGGAGCTGGCCGATCTCCTGTTCGCCTGGCAGGTGGTGCGGCACGTCAAGTCGAACGCGATCGTGCTGGCCCGGGCCGGCGCCACGGTCGGGATCGGCATGGGCCAGACCAGCCGGGTCGACGCGGTCCAGATCGCGGTCAAGCGGGCCGCCGAGAATACCGGCAGCAGGCCATGCGTGGTCGCCTCGGAAGCCTTCTTCCCGTTCGCCGACGGGCTCCTCGCCGCGATCGAGGCCGGCGCCACGGCCGCGATCCAGCCCGGCGGCAGCCAGCGCGACGGCGAGGTGATCGAGGCCGCCGACAAGGCGGGCATCGCGATGCTGTTCACCGGCGTACGCCACTTCCGGCACTGAGGCCCCGATGCGAAACCGGCTCGCTGCTCTGACCGTCCTTCTGCTCGCCGGCTGCGCCGGCCCATCCCCGTACCAGAACGCCGACATCACGGGCACGGTGAGCTGGAGCGAGCGGGTGACCTACGGGCCCGACGCCACCCTCTACGTCTATCTCGTCGACACGTCCGGACCCGAGAGCACGCTGCAGGTCGAGCTGCAGAAGCTCGACAATCCCGAGCCCGGCGCCGAGCTGCTCGCGGCCACCACGGTCGAGGGGATGATCCCCTCGCCGACGCGCTTCTCGCTCGTCGTGCCGCTGGACCAGGTCGACGAAGGTCACGACTATGGGCTGAAGGCAGCGATCGTCGATCAGGGCAAGCCCGTCATGGCGACGACAAATGCGCCCTTGGTGCTGACCAAGGGCCGGCCGACGCAGGTCGAGCTGACCCTGGCGCCGGTGCCCATGGGCTGAGGAAGCGGCCATGACCGACACGCAACCCGCCTTCCGCGATCCCGCCTTCCTGGACCGCCACATCCAGGACACGATGGCGTTCTACCATCCACGCTGCATCGACCGCGAGCGCGGCGGGTTCTTCCACTTCTTCAAGGACGACGGGAGCATCTACGACCGCGACACACGCCATCTCGTCAGCAGCACCCGGTTCGTCTTCAACTACGCCATGGCCTATCGCCGCTACGGCGATGCCGCTTATCGGGACGCGGTCAGACATGGGGTGGCGTTCCTGCGGGACGCCCATCGAAATCCGAGAACCGGGGGCTATGCGTGGCTCCTGGGCGCCGGCAACGAGGTCCTGGACGGGATCAACCATTGCTACGGCCTCGCCTTCGTCGTGCTCGCCTACGCCAAGGCGATCGAGGCGGGTGTGACGGAAGCAGGTGAGCATCTTGCCGAGACCTGGGACCTGATGGAGCGGCACTTCTGGTCCGAGGCGGACGGGCTGTACCGGGACGAGATCAGCGCCGACTGGTCGACCGTCGCGCCCTATCGCGGCCAGAACGCCAACATGCACAGCTGCGAGGCCATGCTCGCCGCCTTCGAGGCGACCGGCGAGACGCGCTACCTGGATCGGGCGGCGCGGCTGGCGCGGCGGGTGACCATCGACCTCGCCGGCAAGGCGGACGGGCTGGTGTGGGAGCATTACGACCAGGCTTGGAACGTCGACTGGGAGTACAATCGCGACAACCCCAGGCACCTGTTTCGGCCCTGGGGCTTCCAGCCCGGCCACCAGACCGAATGGGCGAAGCTCCTGCTGATCCTCGACCGGCACCGCCCGGAGGACTGGCACCTGCCGACCGCCCGCCACCTGTTCGACACCGCGATGCAGCGGGCCTGGGACGTCGAGTTCGCCGGCATCTGCTACGGCTTCGCCCCGGACCACGTGATCTGCGACGGCGACAAGTATTTCTGGGTCCAGGCCGAGAGCTTCGCCGCCGCCGCCCTGCTCGCGGCGCGTACCCACGAGGAGCGCTACTGGGACTGGTACGACCGAATCTGGGACTATAGCTGGCGGCACATGGTCGACCACCGGTACGGCGCCTGGTTCCGCATCCTGGACCGCCGGAACAACAAGTACAGCGACGAGAAGAGCCCGGCCGGCAAGACCGACTACCACACCATGGGCGCGTGCTACGAGGTGCTGAACGTCGTCGGCTGAGGCCGGGCCCTACTGGGCCAAACCGGGCCGCAGCGGTCGGACGACCAAGGCGACCCAGAGCAAGGCGAGCAGCGCGCCGCAGGCCGCTCCGGATGCATTCGCGGCGAGATCGAGAATGTCCATCGACCGTGACGGCACGAAGTGCTGGCCCACCTCGAGCGACGCGCCGATCGCGACGCTGAGCCCCGCCCATGACAGGATGCCACGCGGCGTATGGCAGAAGGTCGCCACCGACGCGGCCATGACGGCATAGACGCTGAAGTGAACCACCTTGTCGGACAGGCCGAGCGGCGGCTCGATACCGGACTCGAGGGACTTGATCGCCACGACCAGCCAGGCGAGGCACCACAAGGCGAAGAAGGCGCGCTTCGCCTTGTCCGTGAACAGCCAGCGCACGCGCTCGGTCTCCGTCTCGGTCACGCAGGTCGCACAACCTTACGTGGTTACGCCGGCGATGGCGATGTCTCGCGATCGATGCCGTGGCGCGATGCCCGCCTTGCGAGCCTTGTCGGGCCGGCGGCGGTCCTTCAGGATGCCGGCTCGCGCGCCGAGGAGGGATGCACAGGATGTCGACGGTTCTGACCGGGAACGGGCCACGGGCCTATTTCGAGACCGGCCTCGCGGCCCGGCAGGTCCCGTTCACCGAGATCCCGGTGGTCGACTTCGGCCCGATGTTCGAGCCGGACCGAGCGGGACGCGAGGCGGTCGGCGAGGCGGTACGGGATGCCTGCACGCGGGTGGGCTTCTTCTATGCCGCGAACCATCGCGTCGATCCGGGCGTGATCGAGCGCACCTTCGCGGGCGCGCACCGGTTCTTCGATCTGCCGCTCGAGGACAAGCTGGCGGTCGACGTCGCCAACTCTCCCAATCTGCGCGGCTATACCAAGCTGCTAGGCGAGAACACCGATCCCACCGCCCGCGGCGATCTGCACGAGGGGTTCGACCTCGCGCTCGAGCTGCCGCTGTCCGATCCCGACGTGGCGGCCGGCGTGTTCGGCTACGGGCCGAACCAGTGGCCGCAGGATCTGCCCGGCTTCAAGCAGGCGCTGCTCGACTACCACGCCGCCATGCGGGAGTTCGGGCGCAAGATCTTCGCGGCGTTCGCGCTGGCGCTGGAACTGGACGAGAACCATTTCGAGGCGCTCATCGGCAAGCCGATGGCGCACATGCGGGTGCTGCACTATCCGAGCCAGGACGGCCCGATCGACGAGCGGCAGATCGGCATCGGCGCACACTCGGACTATGAGTGCTTCACGGTCCTGTGCACCGACGACGTGCCGGCGCTGCAGGTGCTCAACAGTGCGGGCGAATGGGTCCACGCCCCGCCGATCCCCGGCGCCTTCATCGTCAATGTCGGCGACCTGATGGCGCGCTGGACCAACGACTATTTCGCCTCGACCGTGCATCGCGCGATCAACCGCTCGGGTCGCGAGCGCTACTCGATCCCGTTCTTCTACGGCATCGATTCGCAGCAGGTGGTCCAGGTGCTGCCGACCTGCGTCGCACCCGACCGGCCGGCCAAGTATCCGCCGATCACCTGCGGCGATTATATCCGCTCGCGATTCGACGCGACCTACGCGCACCGCCAGCCGGAGACGGTGGTCTAGGCAACCCCGCCCTCACCAACGACGAAAAGAAGACTCAGCCATGCTCGAACCACGCGCTGCGGTGACACGGCGGCTTGTCCTCGGTGCGCTCGCGATTGCCGGGCTGACCGCTCTCGGCGGACCGGCGCATGCGTTCAAGCTGGAGGGCGAGCCCAAGATCGCCTTCATCTACGGCGCCACGGCCCAGGACGGCGGCTGGAACGAGGCGCTCGACAAGGCCCGCGCCGCGGTCGAGGAGCAGCTCGGCGTCACCATCGCCGTCACCGAGAACGTGCCGGAGGAGGCGACCGCGCTGAAGAACGCGATCGACCTCTACGTCAAGCGCGGCTTCAACATCATCGTCGGCACGACCTACGGCTACAGCGATGGCATCCTGGAGGCGGCCAAGCAGTATCCCGAGGTCGCCTTCGTCAACGCGTCGGGCACGACGAACGCCGCAAATCTCGAGGGCTTCTACGCTCGCACCTACCAGGGCTGGTACCTCGCCGGCATGGCGGCGGCGGGCGCCAGCAAGAGCGGCAAGATCGGCATCCTGGGCGGCTTTCCGGTCGGCGTCGTGAACTGGGACGTCAACGCCTTCACCCTCGGCGTCCGCGCGATCAACCCGAATGCCACGGTCACCGTCGTCTACACGAACTCCTGGTGGGACCCGGTCAAGGAAGGGCAGGTCACCGAGGCGATGCTCGACCAGGGCATCGACGTGATCGCCAACAACCTGTCGTCCTCCGCACCGTTCATCGCCGCCGAGCAGCGCGGCGTGCCGTCGATCGGCTTCCAGCTCGACATGCGGCAGCACGCACCCAAGGGCAACCTGACCTCCGTCATGTTCCGCTGGGACCAGTATCTCGTGCCGACGATCAAGGCGATCATGGCCGGCACCTGGCAGCCCAGCGAGTACGGCGCGTTTCCCGGCATGGCCGAGGGCGTGGTCGATCTGGCGCCGCTGAGCGAGCAGGTGCCAGCCGAGGTCGTGGCCAAGATGGACGAGGCCAAGGCCGCCATGAAGGCCGGGACATTCTCGCCGTTCCAGGGGCCGATCAAGAAGCAGGATGGCAGCGAGGCCGTGGCCGCGGGTGCAGTGATCGACGACGGCGCCTTGTGGACGATGGACTTCCTGGTCGAAGGCACCATCGGAACGCTGCCGGCCGCCAAGTGAGCGAGGCTCCGCCCCTCCTGCGGATGGAGGGGATCGGCAAGAGCTTCGGCGGCCGGCCGGTCCTGCAGGACGTCTCGTTCACCCTGGCCCGCGGCGAGATCCACGCGCTCCTGGGCGAGAACGGCGCCGGCAAGTCGACGCTCATGAACGTCCTGGCCGGCATCTACGCGCCCGATGCGGGGCGGATCCGGATCGACGGCGAGGACGCGCGCATCCGCCGGCCGCGCGACGCGGCGCAGCTCGGCATCGGCATGGTGCATCAGCACTTCCGGCTGGTGCCCGACTTCACGGCCGCCGAGAATCTCTGCCTCGCCGGCAACGGCAGGCCCGGCCTTGCCACGATCGGGGAGGCCGCGAATCGCCTGCAGCAGCTGGGTGCGTCGACCGGCCTCGCGGTCAGGCCCGAGATCGCGGTGCGCGACCTGTCGGTGGCGGAGCGGCAGCGGGTCGAGATCCTGCGCGTGCTCGCGGTCGGGGCGAGGATCCTCGTGCTGGACGAGCCAACCGCCGTGCTCACCGACCAGGAGGCGGAGCGGCTCCTCGCCGTGGTCCGCGGCCTCGCCGCCGACGGCCTCGCCATCGTCCTGATCACCCATCGGCTGCGCGAGGTCGCAGCCGCGGCCGATCGCGTCAGCGTCATGCGCGCCGGGCGCATGGTCACCCCGGGGCTGTCCACGGCCGGTCTCGACGCCGCACGCCTCGCCCGCGAGATGACCGGCGAGGCGCCACCGCCGCCGACCCGTCGCCGGCGCGAGCCGGGGCCGGTGCGGCTGGAGGCGAAGGAGCTGGCGGTCGCCCGTTCCGACGGGACCAAGGCAGTCGACGGCATCAGCCTGGAGGTGCGCGGTGGCGAGATCCTGGGCGTGGCCGGCGTGGGGGGCAACGGGCAGCAGGAGCTGGCGGACGCGCTGATCGGCCTAGCGCCCCTCGCCCGCGGCCGTGTCCTGCTGGACGGTGTGGACGTCACCAGCTGGGCGGTCTGGCCGCGCCGGGAGCGGGGCTTGCACTATGTTCCGTCCGACCGCAGCCGGCTGGCGCTGGTGGGCGAGCTGCCGGTCGCGGACAATCTGGCCATGGCCGAGGTCCGCGCCGGCCGCTTCGGCCGCTTCCTCCTGGCGGCACGAGCCATCCGCGAGGCGGCCAGCGACGCGATCGCCTCGTTCGGGATCGCCGGCGCCACACCGGAGCGGGAGGCGCGCCTGCTGTCCGGCGGCAACGCGCAGAAGCTGGTGCTCGCGCGCGAGCTGCACGACCGGGTCCGCGTGCTGGTGGCGCATTCGCCGACCCGCGGCCTCGACGTCGCCGCCTATGCCTTCGTCCACGGCATCCTCGCGAAAGCCGCCACCGCGGGTGCCGGCATCGTCCTGATCAGTGAGGATCTCGACGAGATCCTGGGCCTGTCGGACCGGATCGTGGTGATGAGTCGCGGCCGGATCGCCGGCGAGCGCTCGGCCAACCCTTCGCGCGCCGAGCTGGGTGCGCTGATGCTCGGCCATGCTTGACCGGATCGCTCTCGAGCGGCGCGCGGTCGTGCCGCGGCCGCTGGCGGTAGCGAGCTTCGCGGGCTCGCTCGCCGTGGCCCTGGCGCTGGCGGCGCTGGTGCTGGTCCTGGCGGGCGTCCCGGCCGGCCTCCTCGCCGAGGAGCTGGTGGTGCAGGTGTTCCTCACCTCCGACGGGCTCGCCCAGACCGTGACCACGGCGATTCCGCTTGCGGTCGTCGGCCTGGGTGCGGCGATGGCGTTCCGCGTCGGCTTCTGGAACATCGGCCTGGAGGGGCAGCTCATCCTCGGTGCCATCGCCGCCACCGCGGTGTCCGTCGCCGATCTCGGGCCCGAGCCCCTGCGGGTGCCGCTTATGCTGCTCGTGGCGGCGCTGGCCGGTGCTGCCTGGATCGTGCCGCCGCTGTTCCTTCGGCAACGGCTCGGGGTCAGCGAGATTGTCGTCACGCTGCTCCTGTCCAACATCGCTTACCTGCTCCTGCAGCACGTGTTGTTCGGCGCCTTGCGCTCGCCGGCCGCCAATTTCCCGGTCTCGCCGGATTTCGACGCGGCGGAGAAGCTGGCACTGCTCGGCTGGGGCCGCATCCATGCCGGCCTGTGGCTGGCGCTCGCGGCAGCGGTGCTGTGCATGGTGCTGGTCCGCGCCAGCCGGCCCGGCTTCTACGCCCGGGTGGTCGGCAACGGGCGGGAGGCGGCCGAGGCGGTCGGTCTGCCGGTCGCGGCGACCATCGGCGGGTTCGTGTTGCTCTCGGGTGCCCTGTGCGGCCTCGCCGGCGGGCTGATCGTCGCCGGCACGGAGCACCGCCTGACCCAGTTCGTAGGCCTGCAGGCCACGTTCAGCGGCATCCTGGTCGCGACGCTGGCGCGCCTGGACCCGCTTGGCATTGTCATTGCCGCGTTCTTCGTCGCTGGCGTCTACGTGGCCGGCGGCACGCTCAAGGTGTTCTACGGCATCTCGCTCGTGATCCTGGTGGGGCGGTTCACGGCCACCTATCGCGTGACGGGCCTGCGCGGGGTTCGGGCGTGATCGAGTTCCTGACCGGCTGGCTCGCCAGCACGCCCGGCTACATGACGCCGCTGCTGCTCGCGAGCCTGGGCCTGATCCTGTGCGAGCGCGCCGGGGTGATGAATCTCGGCGCCGAGGGGCTGATGACCTTCGGCGCGGTGACCGGCGCCATCACCGTGCTCATAGGCGCCTCGCCCTGGCTCGGGCTCGGCACCGCCGCCCTGGCCGGTCTCCTGCTGTCGATTCCGTTCGCCCTGGCGGTGGTCGTGTTCCGTGCGGACCAGACACTGTGCGGCCTCGCCATCGTGGCGCTCGGCAGCGGGCTCGGCTCGGTCGTCGGGCGGGCCTATGTCCACAAGCCCTTCCCCGGCGTGCCGGACTGGGACCTGGGCCCCTTCCTGACCGGCCTGCCCGCCGTCGGGCCGGCGCTGTTCCGCCAGGACCCGCTGGTCTATGCGAGCCTGCTCCTGGCACTGGCGCTGGCCTGGATGCTCGTGCGGACGCGACTGGGCTTGCGGCTGCGCGCCGTGGGCGAGGACCCGGCGACGGCAGACGCGGCGGGGGTGGACGTGCTGCTGCACCGCGTTGGAGCCGTCCTGGCCGGCGGGCTCCTGATGGGGCTGGCGGGCGGCTATCTCGCCGTCGTGGCGAGCCGCGTGTGGGTCGACGGCATGGTCGCCGGGCGCGGCTGGATCGCCGTGGCGCTGGTCGTGTTCGCGCAGTGGCGCCCGATGCGCGCCATTCTCGGGGCACTCCTGTTCGGCGCGGCAGATGCGCTGTTGCCACGCCTGCAGGCGGTCGGCGTCGACGTTCCACCCTATCTGATGGCCATGCTGCCCTACCTTGTGACGA
>JBGAKU010000418.1:0-2368 GCA_044224255.1 Geminicoccaceae bacterium | reverse complement strand
AACACCGGCTCCTCGAGCTTGTGCGGCGAATAGAGGATGTGCGCGAACACCGAGCTGCCGGCGCCGATGATGCCGGCCGTGAGAATGGCCGCCACCAGCTTGTTGCCTTCCAGAGACCCTGCCATGGAGATGAAAATCCTCGCCGGTTGCCACCCATCGCGCCGCCGGAGCCACTCTTGCGCTCCATGCATCGGGTCGGTAGACCACCCCGCACGCTGGCGTCAAGGCGGCCAGCCTTGCAATTCCTGATTTCTCACGAGGTCGAGTATGGTGTCCCGACCCACGCCGGATGACGATGACATTTCGTCGCGCACGATTGTCCTGATTCCGGCCCGGCTGGGCTCGACCCGGCTGCCCGACAAGCCGCTGGCGCCGATCGCCGGTGTGCCCATGATCGTGCATGTCTGGCGGCGGGCGACCGAAGCTGGGGTGGGGCCGGTCGTGGTCGCCTGCGCCGAGCCCGCCATCGCCGACGCCGTGCGTGCGGCCGGCGGCGACGCGGTGCTCACCGATCCCGCCCTTCCCTCCGGCACGGACCGGATCTTCGCCGCGCTGCAGAGGCTCGATCCGGAGCGCCGATTCGACCGGGTGGTGAACCTGCAGGGTGACCTGCCGACCCTGGACCCGAGCGCGTTGCGCCACGTGCTGGAGCCGCTGGACACCCTGGGCACCGACATGGCGACGCTGGCCAACCCGACCGAGGACGCGCACGAGCGGCAGGACCCGAACGTGGTCAAGGCGGTGATCGCGTTCGATCCGCACAACGACCTGCTCGGCCGGGCGCTCTACTTCACCCGAGCCACCGCACCGAGCGGGCCAGGCCCGGTATGGCATCACATCGGCATCTATGCCTTCCGCCGCGCGGTCCTGGAGCGCTTCGCCGCCCTGCCGCCCAGCCCGCTGGAGCTGCGCGAGCGGCTGGAGCAGCTGCGAGCCCTGGAGAACGGCATGAGCATCGGCGTGCGCCTGGTCGACGTCGTGCCGTTCGGCGTCGACACGCAGGCCGACCTCGACAAGGCCCGCAGGCTGCTGGAGGCCGGGGCGTGAGCGACGCCGAGCCGGCAACACCAGCGCCCACCGATCCCGAGCTCACGGTATCGTTCCAGGGCAATCTCGGCGCCTACTCGCACATGGCGTGCCGACAGGCCTTCCCCGAGCTGTTCGCCCTGCCCTGCTACTCCTTCGAGGACGCGTTCGCCGCGGTCCGCGACGGGCATGCGCGCTACGCGATGATCCCGGTCGACAATACCGTGGCCGGCCGCGTCGCCGACGTGCATCATCTGCTGCCACGCGGTGGGCTGCACATCGTGGGCGAGCATTTCGTCCGCGTGAACCATCAGCTGCTGGGGCTCCCCGGCGCCACCATGGCGTCGATCGAGGTGGTCGAGAGCCACGTGCATGCCATTGGGCAGTGCCGGGACTTTCTGCGCCGGCACGGCTTTCGCGTGCGCGTCGTGGCCGACACCGCCGGCGCCGCCGCCGACATCGCGGCGACCAGGGATCCCAGCCGGGCCGCCATCGCCTCGCGGCTGGCGGCCGAGATTTATGGCCTGGAGATCCTCAAGTCCGACATCGAGGATGCCGATCACAACACCACGCGTTTTCTGGTGCTGTCGCGCGACCCGCGCCATCCGGACCCCAAGGATGGCCCGGTACTGACGACGTTCACCTTCCGGGTGCGGAACCGGCCGGCGGCGCTCTACAAGGCCCTGGGCGGCTTCGCCACCAACGGCGTCAACATGGTCAAGCTCGAGAGCTATGTCGACGGCGCCTTCACCCAGGCCGAGTTCTACGCCGACATCATGGGCCACCCGCAGCACGACAACGTCCGGCTGGCCCTCGAGGAGCTGCGGTTCTTCTCGCACCATGTCGAGATCCTGGGCATCTACCCGGCCGACCGGTTTCGCGAACGCATGGGGTGACCTGCGATGGCCGCGCCCGACCAGCTGATCCGCGAGCTGCTCGAGACGGCCACCCGCAGCGACGATCCGGCCGAGCTGATAGACCTCGCCTGCGCTGGCCTGCGCGACCTCGGCGTGCCGTTGTGGCGGCTCAGCGTCGGGATCCAGACCATCGATCCGACCATCCGCGCCGTCTCCTATGTGTGGCTGCGCGACCGGGGTCTGTCACGCGAGACGACGCCCTACGGGCAGGGGCCCGACAGCGACCTGCCATACCGGCGCAGCCCGATCTACGCTCTGGTGCAGGACGGGCTGACGTTCCGGCACTGGCGGCTCGACCGCGGCGAGGGCTGCGCGGATCTCCCGCTGCTCGCCGAGCTCCGGGCAGCGGGAGCGACGTCCTACTTCCTGCACATCGTGCACTTCAGCGGCGAGATCGCCTCGGCCGTGCCCGGGGTCGCGATCGC
>JBGAKU010000085.1:0-19422 GCA_044224255.1 Geminicoccaceae bacterium | reverse complement strand
TGATACCCGATATATCCAGTCGACACGGCGAAATCGCGGATAAGATCGTATCTCCATGTGCTGGCTTGCTGCTCACCGGCGTGACGCAACCCGTCCCGTGTCTCACGATTGACCCGCGGCGAGACGAAACGGGTGATCCCGGAATAAACCAGTTGTCGTTAGGCACAGCAGTCAAAAAAATGGTTCAGTTCCCGTCGAGAACTGAACCTTGGAAGGTTTATTGGCAATCACCAGCGCAACGACATACAGGATAGGCCTGCATCGATCTTGCCGATTTGGCTGGTTTTGAGCGGAACGACCTTGTAACCGTTCTTGTCCAGCAATTCGATGGTGCGCGGGAAATCAGAGCCGACCATCACAACGTCGTTGACGCGCAGGGCATTGGCAGCAGGCTCCTCGCCTTCCGGCACGATCAATTGACGGAAACCGGAAAAGACCCCGGATTTCGCCAGCCGGCCGGTAGCGAGAACCGTCTCCTCGTCCATGAGCGAGCAGTCTGTCTTGAAGTGCAGCACGCCTTCGGGCGTCGCAACGATCTCACCCTTGCGGCCAAGCTTGCCGAGCACCGTGACGAGCGCTTCAGCCCCTGCCTTATCCGTACGGGCGGACAGCCCGATCATCACGCTCTTCGGGGTGGTCAGAACATCGCCGCCGTCGGCAAAACCAGGCTGGGGTAGATCGAGCACGACCTCGAACAGGTCGCGTAAGGTCGGGGCGATCTCCGCCGTCTCGCCCATCCGGCTTTCCGTCCCCGGGCGCAGCAAGATCGCGCCTTCAGCGAAAACGAGGGCCGGATCCTCCACGAACATGGAATCGGGATAGGCCTCCAGAGGTGGTAGGACCGTGACCTCCACACCCGCTGCACTCATGGCTGATACGTATGCGTCGTGTTCGGCTTTCACGCCTTCATAGGTCGGGCTGCCGGCGTTATGAGCGCGCAAGCCGTTAACGACTGAGCGAGGCGGCTCCCGCACAATGATGGAGTTGAACGCGTAGACCGGCCTGCTGGAAGACATACATGAACCCTTCATCTGTTCGGGGCTGACAAAATGCCGCCGATCCCAAAGATCGATCCCGAATCTTCAGTTGTTGAGATGCCGGGTTGGAGCCCAACCCGTGCCATTGAGCGCATCTCAATGACACGGCACTATACAGATGCATAGTCACTATGCAAGCGTATAGTCAACGCTTGGGAAAAAGATTCCCGGAGGATGGTGATGGCGGCTCGAAGGCGCGTGCCGGAATTCGACCGGCGAGCTGACATGATCGAGGCAACGCTGGACTGCATCGCCGAACTCGGGATTCGCGCCGCGACGGTGCGCGCGGTCGCGGCGCGTGCCGGCGTCAGCAACGGGCTGATCCGGCATCACTTCGCCTCCATGGACAATCTGATCGCCGCCGCCTACCGGCGCACGATCGAGATGATGATCGGCCCCGCGCTCAAGGTACTGGAATCATCGGCGGGCTCGGCGCATGAGCGCATGACGCGCTTCATCGTGGCCAGTCTCGGGTCATCGGTGGCGACCCCGCGCGCACTGACGCTATGGGCCACGTTCATCAGCCAAGTTCACGTCGAGCACGACTTGGCGCGGGAACATCGCGAAGGATATCTGGCTTTTCGCCGCGCCACGGAAACGTTGATCGCCGAGGTTCTGCAGGCGGAAGGCCGGGCCTGCTCGGACAAGCAGCTTGTGTCCTTTGCGATTGCCGTGAATGCCGTGATCGATGGATTGTGGGTCGAGGGATGTCTCAGCGCCGAGGATGTCGACGAGGTCACGCAAATCGCCGTCGGCATGGCTTCTGTCGAGGCGATTCTGGGCATCAAGCTGCCGCCGGCCGGACCCCTCGGGACAGACTGACGCCAACTTCCTCGCTGCCGGCGCTCAGAGTCCATCCGGGAAACTCACGAGCGGGCTGAGGCTCTTGCGAGCCGGCGGAGCATGAGCCGGATCATCCCCGAGCAGAGGAAGGCGAGCGCGTTCACGGCCAAGTTCCCGAAGTCCTTGGCCAATCGCCGGCAGCGCCCGAGCCAGGCGAACGTTCTCTCGACGATCCAGCGCTTGGGCAAGGGAATGAAGCCTGAGACTTCGCTACGCCGGACGATCTCCAACCGCCAGCGGCCGGCTCCGGCCACCGCGGCTGCGGTCGTCTCGCCTTGGTACGCCCCATCGGGGTGTTTACCGTACCACCATTAACGAAGCGTTACGGTCCGGTTGCTGTGCCTCGGCCACCTTCCAGACCCCGCTGCGTCCCACCGCAGTGCGGGGCCGGTGAAGGCCCGAAATCGCCCGCGGGTGCAGCGCTTGTTGGGGACGGGCGTACCGAGCACGTGCTACCGCTGCGGCGACAGTCAGAACTCGAGGGGGGATCATGACGATCACGGGAAGCTGTTTCTGCGGCGCGGTGACGATCGCGGTCGAGGGCGCGCCGGAGGCGATGGGCTACTGCCACTGCCGGTCGTGCCGTTCCTGGTCGGGCGGGCCGGTCAACGCGTTCACCTTGTGGAAGCCGGATGCGGTGAAGGTCACCGCCGGGGCGGAGAACCTCGCCACCTTCGCGAAGACGCCAGTCAGCGAGCGGCAATACTGCAGCAAATGCGGCGGGCACGTGATGGCGAACCACCCGACCTTCGGGCTGGTCGACGTGTTCGCCGCGACCATCCCGGATCTCGAGTTCAAGCCGGTCGTGCACGTCAACTATGCCGAGACCGTGCTGCCGATGAAGGACGGTCTGCCCAAGCTCAAGGACTTCCCGGCCGAGCTCGGCGGCTCGGGCGAGACGGTCGCGGAGTAGGGCTCAGCACGCGGCAGCCGGGCCGGCCTCGGCTGCCCACCCCGCCCCGGCCATGTTCAGCATTGTCCACGTCCTGCTGCCCTTCTCCGACGAGTCCCCTGCTGAAGCGATCAGGGCCTCGCTCGCGCCGTTCGAGCGCGGCGGGCGTGGGGACGTGCCCGACGAATGGCTGGCCTTCGACGACGAGACAGAGCATGTCCGCGCCCTGCACGCGGGGCACTGGGTGTTCACGGACCTAGGTGGCAACGGCTTGCGGATCGAGGGCGGGGATCATTGGCATCTCGACCTCATGGCGGTCAGGGCGGAGATGACCCGGCGAGGGCTGCGGCGCTGGGCCGTGCGCTTCTGCGAGGACGCGCCCGACCTCGCCGCTTTTGCCGACCGCTTCGTGGAACGGCTGGAGCGCCATCCGATCACAGGCGGCTACGGCCGTTGGCTCAATCCGCTCGGACGTTGGGACTGGTGGGATCTGGGCGGAAGATTCGACGGCCGGATCGTGGGCGAGCGCCGCCGGGGCGCAACCAGCAGCGACGTCTCGTCGGGACCCAACCGGGGACGCGACGTGCTCGCGAACATCGGCAGCGCGCTACAGCGCGCCCTCGGCTCCGAGCCTCGGCCGGAGCTCGACGTGCGGGCGGACGACAATGTCGAGATGGTGTCGCGGCTGCTGGAGGACGCGAGGTGCGGACGGGAGCACGCCGTCCCGGGTGCGGTCCTGCTGCCGCCGGGCTCGATCGAAGACCCGCTGCGCTGGGTGGGCTCCTGGCCAGAGATCGGCCCGCTCGGCACACTCGAGTTTCTCGGCGTGCCGCTGTCGGCCCCATGGCAGGAGGCCGTGATCGCCGCCTATGCGCGATTTCCCGATCATTGGGCCGCCGGGGTCGCCTACCATCATTGAGGTGCCGGCGCGCGGCACATCAGCGGCTGATCAGATGCGTCACCTTGGGCGGGTTCGAGCCGCGGTGGAAGGCGTTGACGCGCGCCTGGATGGCGCGGTCGGCCTCGGTCACCCGCTCGTGCTGGCGCAGGTGGTCGAGCCAGCTCTCCAGCATGAAGGCCTCGACCTGCCGGCGTGGGCTCTCGGCATCGGCGAAGACCTGCCACAGGAAGGCACCGTCGCGGCGGCGCTCGTGGGCGAGCAGGGCGATCTCGGCCCGGAACGCGGCCGCATCGGCGGGGTCGATGTCGTACTCGACCGTGACCAGCACCGGGCCGGTGCCATCCTCGATCGGCCCGGCCGTGACCGGGACGGGCCAGTGGGCCGAGGGCGCCAGGTCGACCGTGCCGCTGCCGAGCAGCTTCCAGGGCCAGGTCGAGGCGATGCCGATCACCGCACCGGCCGCGGCCACGAGCAGGGCGGCATCGAGGCCGGCGCGGCCGGCGAGCCAACCCCAGAGGATGCTGCCGGTCGTCATCGCGCCGAAGAACACGGCGAGGTTGACGGCGAGCCCGCGCGAGCGGACCCAGGCCGGCAGCGCCATCTGGGCGGAGACGTTGAGGCTGGAGAGGACGGAGATCCAGGCGGCGCCGGCGATCAGGCAGGCGGGCATCGCTACGGGCGGCACAGGAAACCAGGCCAGGGCGGCCATGGCGACGGCGAGCGCTGCGGTCCCCAGCGCCACCATGCGGTCGGCGCCGACCCTCGCCTTGAGCGGCGGCAGGAGCAGGGCGCCCGCGACCGCGCCGATCCCGACGCAGGCGAGCAGCGCGCCATAGAGGCCCGGGCCGCCCGCCATCGGCCCGCGCGCGATCAGCGGCAGAAGCGCCCACAGCCCGCTGCCGAACAGGAAGAAGCCGGCCGAGCGGATCAGGGTGGCGCGCAGGTGCGGGCTGCTGCGGGCGTAGCGCAGGCCGGCGCGCATGGCGCCCAGGAAGCGCTCCGCCGGCAGGGCGGAGGCGGGCTTCGCCTCGCGGCGCCAGAGCCAGAGTGCCGTGATCACGGCCAGGAAGCTCAGCGCATTGAAGACGAACGGCCAGACGATGCCGAGAGCGGTGATGACCAGCCCGCCGAGTGCCGGGCCGATGGCGCGGGCGATGTTGATGCCGACGCCGTTGAGGGCAACGGCCTGAGCGAGCAGAGGCTTGGGGACGAGATCGGGCGTCATGGCCTGCCAGGCCGGTGCGCCCAGGGCGGCGGTGCAGCCGAGCAGGAAGGTGAACAGCAGGAGCAGTGCCGGCGTGATGGCACCCGTGGCGACCACGAAGGCGAGGATGGCGGCGAGCGCGCCGGCGCAGACCTGCAGCCCGAGCAGCAGGCGGCGGCGGTCGATCAGGTCGGCGAGTGCTCCGGCCGGCAGCGCGAACATGAAGATCGGCAGGCTGGTCGCGGCCTGGACCAGCGCCACCATCAAGGGCTCCGGCGCCAGCGAGGTCATCAGCCAAGCGGCCGCGACATCGTGCATCCAGGTGCCGATGTTCGAGAGGACGGCAGCACTCCACACGAGCGCGAAGGCCCGCTCGCGCAGGGGCGCCCAGGCCGAGGTCTGCTCGCCTACGCTTCCCGAAGCCATTTTCGATCCGTCCCTGACCTGATCAGAACTGGAACCTGATGGTGAGCTCAAGATAGTCGATCGACTTCGAAGGGCCGGTCTCCTCGATGAAGCGTCCGGGAAAGAAGTGCGCATAGATCGCTGTGACGCTCAACCGGTCCGTAGCCTGCCAGCCTGCGTTGAACGAGATCTCCGTGCCGACATAGTGGGCGTCACTATCGGCACCGGAGCGCAGGAGCTGACCGCTTGGTGAGTAAATCCCATCCTCGGTCTGGAATCGCCAAAAGAAATCAACATCGGTCGTGAGTGAGATCCGTTCGCTCGGGTAGACCGTGAGAAATGGGTGCAAATTGTAGAAGTTGCGGGGACCGAGTAAGGCGAGCTCCGAAAAGTAATTACCGCGCGGATACAGCGGATTGAAGGTTTGCAAATCGGCGTCGTCCGGGTCGGTGTCGCCGCTGGCGATGTTCGCCGACAGGGCCAGACGTGGCGACAAGGGCGCCTCGCGCCACGTGTAGCCCGTGTCAGACGCCGCGCTCCAGGCCAGGATGTCGCCGCGGCCGAACTCACCTGCCTGGCCGACCAGCTCCCAGTTCCAATCCCAACCCGCCTGGTCGCCCCAGAAGCGGGCGCCGACCGTCTGGCGGGTCTCCGGAGCGGACCCCTGCTCGTAGGTGGCGTCGTCGTTGCGGTAGCCGAGATAGTAGAGGTCGAGCGAGCTGCCGAACGGCAGCCAGCCCGGTGATCGGCCGGTGGCGTACAAACCCCAGAGCGCCTGGCTGCCGTTTGTGCCATCGTCGAAGAAGCCGGGGTCGTCGTCGGCGGGACGTGCGGCGATCGCGTCGAGCCGCCAGTCGCCACGCGACAATCTACCGAGCCCGCCGTCGAACTTCCGGCGGACGTTGGTCCCCTCACGGAAGTCGACGAGCCGTCCGGTGCCGTAGCGCAGCTCCTGCCGACCTGCGCGAAGCATGCCCTGGCTGTCGGCGGGCAAGGGGGTCGACAGCTCGACGAACGCCTGCTGCACATCGAGCTGGTTTTCGTCGACCGGGCTGGTCGGACCGGCACGCCCATCCTCGAGGGCACTGTAAAGCTCGCCGAAGAGCCGGACCGAAGGACCCAGGTGGAGGTCGCCGAACAGGGCATAGCGCTGCAGGAACACGCGATCGTTGTGCTGCGGATCGTCGCCCCAGGCCGGGTTGTGCGTGTCCTGGTAGCTCTCACGCACCTCGCCGCCAAGCGTCAGCCAAGCCACGGCGTCGAGGTTCAAGGGGATGCATTTCACCTGATCGATCAGGCCGCTGCGAAAGGCCGGATCGCACAAGGCCGACCAGTCCTCGTCCTGCCGCAGCGGCTTGATTTGCGGCCGCTCGAACGCTTCGGCGCCGGCCTGGACAGCCATCAGTCGTAGCGCAAACGCCACAACGACTAGCTTACGGCGGAGACTGGCTCGCCCGCGGCGGGTCCTCAGACCGCCCAGCAGGAGCACCCCAGAGCACCCCAGAAGCCGGCAAGGTCCTCCTCGCGGACGGGGGCAGCGGCGGTGCGCCCATGCGCATGGCCATGGACGCCGCAGGCCTGCCCGCAGCCACAGGCGGCAGCCGCCATGGCGTGCGTGGTCGCGGGCTGTGCGGCCGCGTGCTGATAGCCGCCATAGAAGCCCACGGGCGACCAGTCCGGGGCCGCGGGCGGCAAAGGTGGTGCCAGGCCCTGATAGTCGCCGGCACCGTGCACCACCCGGCCGCCGACCATGGTCAGGACTGATTCGAGCTGGCGGATGCGGGGCTCGTCGACCGTGAAATAGTCGTCGGTGAGGACGACGAGATCGCCGAGCCTGCCCGGGGCGATGCGACCCTTCTTTTCCGCCTCGGTCGAGAACCAAGCCGAGCCTTCCGTCCACAGCCGCAAGGCACTTTCGCGGTCGAAGCGGTTCTCGGGCGGGTACATCTCCATGCCGCCGACAGTGCGGCCGCTGACCAGCCACCACAGCGAGACCCAGGGGTTGTAGCTGGCCACGCGGGTGGCGTCGGTGCCGCCACCGACCGGCAGGCCGGCCGCGAGCATCGCCTTGATCGGGGGCGTCGCTGCCGTGGCCTCGGCACCGTAGCGCTCGGCGAAGTACTCGCCCTGGAAGGCCATGCGGTGCTGCACGGCGATGCCGCCACCGAGCGCCGCGATCCGGTCGATGTTGCGTGGGGTGATGGTCTCGGCGTGGTCGAAGAACCAGTGCAGCCCGGTCAGCGGCACGTCGGCGTTCACCCGCTCGAACACGTCGAGCGCACGCGAGATGGTCTCGTCGTAGGTGGCGTGCAGGCGGAACGGCCAGCGGTTCTCGGCCAGCACCCGGACGACCGGCTCGAGCTCGGCCTCCATCGACGGCGCCAGGTCGGGGCGCGGCTCGCGAAAGTCCTCGAAGTCGGCGGCGGTGAAGACCAGCATCTCGCCGGCACCGTTGTGCCGGTACATGTCGCTGCCCTGGCCGGGGCTGACCATGCCGGTCCAGCGACGGAAGTCGGCCAGCTCCTCCTTGGGCTTCTGCGTGAACAGATTGTAGGCGATGCGGACGGTGAGCTGGTCGTCGGCCGCGAGCTGCTCGATGACCTGATAGTCCTCGGGATAGTTCTGGTAGCCGCCGCCGGCGTCGATGGCGCCGGTCACGCCCAGCCGGTTCAGCTCGCGCATGAAGTGGCGGGTGCTGTTGACCTGCCATTCGAGCGGCAGCTTCGGCCCCTTGGCGAGCGTGGCGTAGAGGATCATCGCGTTGGGGCGCGCGATCAGCATGCCCGTCGGCTCGCCGTTCGCGTCCCGCTCGATCTGGCCGCCGACGGGCTCCGGGGTGTCGCGGGTGTAGCCGACGGCGCGGAGGGCGGCGCGGTTGAGCAGCGCCCGGTCGTACAGATGCAGGATGAAGACCGGCGTGTCGGGTGCGGCCTCGTTGAGCTCGGCCAGCGTCGGCAGACGCTTCTCCGCGAACTGGTGCTCGGTGAAGCCGCCCACGATGCGGACCCATTGCGGTGGCGGCGTCCGCTGGGCCTGCTCCTTCAGCATCCGCATGCCGTCGGCGAGCGAGGGTACGCCGTCCCAGCGCAGCTCCATGTTGTAGTTGAGGCCGCCGCGGATGATGTGGAGATGGCTGTCGATCAGCCCCGGGATGACACGGCGGCCGCCGCCGTCGATCACCTGGGTCTGCGGCCCGCGCAGCGCCATCACCTCGGCCTCGGCGCCGACGGCCAGAAAGCGCCCGTCCGCGACCGCCACGGCGGCGGCCTCCGGCGTCGCGGGATCGAGCGTGGTGATCTTGGCGTTGTGTAGGATCAGGTCGGCGGTCCGAGGCTGTGCACTCACTGCGCTCACTCCTGCCATTCCGGCCGCAGCGGCGAGAACGGTTCGCCGCGTATGGCCTCCACCGGACGGGCTGCGCTCCTGTCCCCGATCACTCGCCATGAGCGGCCACGGGATCGAGGCGCTGACCATGAGCGACCCGCTCCGGCGCGCCGTGCACCATGGTGTAGGCGTAGTCGATGCCCATGCCGTAAGCGCCGGAGTGCTCCTTCACGATCGCGGTCACCGCGTCGTAGGTCTCCTTGCGGGCCCAGTCGCGCTGCCACTCGAGCATCACCTGCTGCCAGGTGACCGGCACCACCCCGACCTGGATCATGCGCAGCATGGCGAAGTCGTGCGCCGCCTTGCTGGTGCCGCCCGAGGCGTCCTCGACCATATAGATCTCGTAGCCGCCCCCGAGCATGGCCGACAGCGCGAACGAGTTGTTGCAGACCTCAGTCCACAGGCCGGAGACGACCACCTTCTTGCGGTCGTTCTTGGCCAGCGCGTCGCGCACCTTCTGGTCGTCCCAGCTGTTCATCGAGGTCCGCTCGAGGATCGGCTGCTCGGGGAACACGGCCAAGAGCTCGGGGAAGGTGTTGCCCGAGAAGCTCGACGTCTCGACGGTGGTGATGGTCGTCGGGATGCCGAATACCTTGGCTGCCTTCGCGAGGGCGACGACGTTGTTCTTGAGCACCTGCCGGTCGATCGACTGGACGCCGAAGGCCATCTGCGGCTGCTGGTCGATGAAGATCAGCTGGCAGTTCGCCGGTGTCAGCAAGTGAAGCTTGGGGTCGGTCACGATTCCATCCTTCTCGGGCAAAGCTCAGATCACTTCCGGGCGAAGTAGCTGGTCATCAGATTGCGGTAGTTCGGGATGTGGTTCGACAGAAGGTTGCCCAGGCCCTCGATGTCGTTGCGCCAGTCGCGGTGCAGCTCGCAGGCGACCGCGAACCAGTTCACCAGCTCCGCGCCGGCCTGCTGCATCCGCATCAGCGCCGCCGTGCGCACCCCCTGGTCGAAGGTGCCCGAGGCGTCGGTGACCACGAACACCTGATAGCCCTCCTGCAGCGCCGACAGCGTCGGGAAAGCGACGCACACATCGGTGACGACACCGGCGATGATCAGCTGCTTGCGGCCGGTCTTGCGCACCGCGGCCACGAAGTCCTCATTGTCCCAAGCGTTGATCTGGCCGGGGCGCGGGATGTAGGGCGCGTCGGGGAAAATCGCCTTCAGCTCGGGGACGAGCGGGCCGTTCGGGCCATCCTCGAAGCTCGTCGTCAGGATCGTCGGCAGCTTGAAGAACTTGGCGACGTCGGCCAACGCCAGCACGTTGTTCTTGAACTCGCTGGGCGTGTAGTCCTGGACGAGCGAGATCAGCCCAGCCTGATGATCGACCATCAGCACGGCGGCATCATCCTTCTCGAGACGGCGGTAGCGATACCCCGAGGCCATCGATCTTCTCCCGTGCCCATTCGCGTCGCGGCGGAACATAGCAGCAAAGGCCGCGTTGCCATCCCCGGTTCGCGGCGCGAGACTGTCGCCGATCGGTTGACAATCGGGGCAGGGCATGGACCGGATCGCCGGAATGGAAGCGTTCGCCGCGGTGGTCGAGACCGGCGGCTTCCAGAACGCCGCCCGGCAGATGGGGGTGTCGCGCGCACTGGTCAGCAAGCGCGTTGCCGGGCTCGAGCGGGATCTGGGCGTACAGCTCCTGCACCGCACCACCCGCAAGCTCTCGGTCACCGGCCCTGGTGAAGAGTTCTACGAGCGCTGCCGCCGCATCCTGGCGGAGTTCCGCGACGCCACGGACGAGCTGGCCCTGCTGCAGCACGAGCCCCGGGGCGTGCTCAAGGTCAACGCGCCCATGTCCTTCGGCCAGCTCCACTTCGCCGGGGCGCTGATCGAGTTCCTGTGCGAGCATCCCAAGCTCAAGGTCGAGCTGACCCTGACCGACCGCTTCGTCGACGTGATCGAGGAGGGCTACGACGTCGTCCTGCGCATCGGCGCGCTGCGGGGATCCTCGTTGATCGCGCGCCGCCTGTGCCCGATCCGCAGAGTCCTGTGCGCGTCGCCGGGCTATCTCGCGGAGGCCGGCGCGCCCGAATCCCTGGCGGACCTGTCCCGGCACCGGCTCTTGCAGTACGGCCAGCCGCCAGCGGGCCGGCGCTGGAATCTGGCCGGCCCGGAAGGTGACGTCGCCGTCGAGATCAACGCGACCTTCTCGGTGAACAATGGCGACGTGATGAAGTCCGCGGCCATCGGGGGGATCGGCATCGCGCTTCTGCCGACCTTCGTGTGCGGCGAGGAGCTGCGCTCGGGCGGCCTGGTGCGGGTGCTGCCGCGTCACGAAGGTCAGCCCATCGCCTTGCACGCGCTGTGGCCGGAGAGCCGGCTGATGCCGTCGCGTCTACGTCAGTTCGTCGATTTCCTGGTCGAGCGGTTCAGCAGGGATCCGCCCTCCTGGGATCGCGGGCTGGGCTAGAAAAACATGCCCCCGCCCACGCCCCAGCCGCCGTTGCCCCAGCCCCCGCTGCCGACCCCGACCCCGACCGAGACGCCGGGGACGGGATTGGAGTAGCCGGTCGTGCTGTTGCCCGGGAACAGGCGGTCCGTCACCGCGGCCACGAGCTGATCCGCGGCCGTCGTGCCGGACCCGGTGGCTGTGCCCGTCGCATCCGCGACCGGCCGGATGCCGTCGCAGAACACGCCGAACAGCTGCAGCGGCTCGCTCGGAGCGCCACTGTCCGGCCCCTTGCCGGCACAGGTCATGGCCGGATCGCGGATGCGATCGGAGAAGTTGAAGACGACGCGCTTCTGCTCCGTCGCCGCGCTCTGCGACGGGGTGAAGGAAACACCCAGCCAAGCGACGCTGTTGCTCGCCGTACCCGCGATCTGCGAGGCACCGCCCGGGAAGCTGGCGGGTACGAAGCGGATCACCAGAGGCACCGGGCCCTGGGTGGAGGCCGCTGCGAGCAGGCCGCGGGCGGAGGACGGATTGGATTGGGGTCCGGTCGCGACTTGGGGGGCGCTGGAACAGGCTATGGTCGCCAGCAGCGAGCCCAGCACAGCGGTGCTACGGATCGGTGGCGGCAGTGAGGCATGGCCCAGCATGGCATCGAGAACTCCGGCAGAATTCCCAGGTTCCCGGGAGTCTAGGCGTCCACCAGCCCGATGGCGAGCGCGGATGCTCGCTTCCGCCCTGCTCGCGCTCGGCGTGGCAGGCTGCACCGGGTTCGGGCCGCAAACCATGCGGGAGCAGCAGGCCGACTATGCGGCCGCAGTCGCCGACGGCGGCAAGCGGCAGACGCTCTTGAACATCGTCCGGCTCCGCTACGGCGACGTGCCAGCGTTCCTCAGCGTCGACCAGATCTTGGCCGGCTACTCCCTGCAGGGCACCTTCAGCGGCGGCACGGACATTCTGAGCGGTGGCAGCCCGAACTTGTCTGACGACGCCAATGTCGGCGTTGGCGGCACGTTCACCAACAACCCCACGGTTACTTATGCTCCGGTCACCGGCGCCAACTTCGCGCGGACGTTTCTCGCACCGCTGCAGCCGGCGGACCTGTTCGGTCTGATGCTGGCCGGAAGCTCGCCGGAGCTAGTGCTCGGGCTGGGATTGAGCGCAAACCGCGGCCGATCCGCGGTTCGGCGAGGTGCTGGATCTGTTGATCGAGCTGTACAGGTCCGGCCGGCTGTCCGTCCGATTGGAGGTCCAGGGCCAAAACCGGATCGCCACTTTGGAGATCGGCTCCAGCGACAGGAAAGACGCGCCGGAGCGACGGCTACGCAACTTGCTGGATCTGCCGGACTGTCAGACAAGCTTCGAGCTGGTCTATGCACGGGGCACCGGGAGTGATGGCCAGATTGCGATCCGAACACGCTCCTTGATCGAGGTGCTGGGTCAGCTGGCCGGCGACATCGACGTTCCCGAGGACGATGTCGCCGGCGGCAGGACGTACCTAAGCCTGCCACAGGACGGCGCCGCAGCCCGGCTGCCGCAAGTGGCCGTACGACATGGCGC
Source organism: Geminicoccaceae bacterium (assembly GCA_044224255.1). GTDB lineage: Bacteria > Pseudomonadota > Alphaproteobacteria > Geminicoccales > Geminicoccaceae > Benzoatithermus. Next base: position 6,795 of record JBGAKU010000085.1, on the reverse strand, counting down.
CTTCGAGCCGCGCGACGCCTACGTCGCGGTCCACTATGATGGCGACTGGTTCTGGATCGGAAACGACGACCTCAGAAGCAAGCGCGTGTTCAGCTTCGTCATGCTGCTCCTGTCGCTGAGCGAGAGCAGCCGGCCCGGGCAGCCGCCGGTGATCAGCATCCCGGCGGGCTGACAGGTCAGGTCAGCGGCAGCATGACGTGGGCGCGATAACCCGGCCGCGCCTCCAGCCGCGCCCGGTAGGCGAGGATGTTGGGCAGCTCCGGGCGTGCGATCGCGAGGTTGGCGTAGCGCCAGCAGGCACAGCCCACGGGAATGTCGCCCATGGTCAGGGCGTCGCCCGCCACGAACGCGCGCCCGGCGAGATGCGCATCCAGAATGCGCATCGCCGCGACCAGGCGCTGCGCGCCCGCCTCGATCGCCGCCACGTCGCGCTTCTCGGGCGGCGTCCGGACGAGACCGTGGAAGACCGGAGAGATCGCCGGCTGGACGATGGTGAGCTGCCAGTCCATCCAGCGGTCCGCCTCGGATCGATGCGCCGGGTCCTCGGGCCACAGCGCGCCCTGGCCGTAGCGCGCGGCGAGATAGCGGACGATGGAGTTGGATTCCCACACGCAGGTGTCGCCGTCCCGGATGACCGGGATCAGCCGGTTGGGGTTCATGGCCGCATAGTCGGGTCCGTCGAGACCGCCGAACGCGCCGCCGGCGTCGATCCGCTCGTGCGGCAGGCCGAGCTCCGCCACGGTCCACATCACCTTCTGCACGTTGATCGAGCTCGTACGGCCCCAGATCCGAATCATCGCTGCCTCCGCCTTGTCTCGTGCACAGACTGCGGCCGAACTGCGGCACCGGCAACCCGGGAGCGGGGCAATCCTGTCACGCGGGCCCGCGACCATGCCCGGAATATCTTGCGATTGCTGCGATCGGCCGTACCCGCGGAGCCTTGCCGCGAAGGTCTGACCCGTTGCGCATCGGCCACGCTTGGTGCTAGAGCGTGACAATCTCGAACAAGAAGGTGCGAGGATGCGGGAAACGGAGTGGCCGACGCTCGGCTTGCTGGGCGCCTGCTACCTGCTGTGGCTGGGGGTCACGGCATTTCATGACCAGATCGGCTACCTTTTGGCCGTCCCCATCCTGATCCTCACCCTGACCCTGTACTCGTCGCTCCAGCACGAGGTGCTGCACGGCCATCCGTTCCGCAACGGCCGCCTCAACGAGCTGACCGTGTTCGCGCCACTGGGCGTGTGGCTGCCCTACCGCCGCTTCCGCGACCTCCATCTCAGGCACCATCGGGTGCCGACCCTCACGGATCCGCAGGACGATCCGGAGAGCTTCTACCTGCCGATGACGCGCTGGCAGCTCGTCGGGCCGCTGATGCGCCGCGTGCTGGCCGTCAACAACACCCTGCTCGGCCGGCTGCTGATCGGGCCGGCGCTCGGGCTGACGGCATTCTTCATCGACGAGGCCCGCGCCCTGGCCCGCGGCGATCGAGGCGTCCTGGCCGCCTGGGTCATGCACCTGCTCGGCCTAGTGCCAGTGATCGCCTGGCTGTGGTGGACCGGATTCGCGGCGCTGCCCTATCTCCTTGCGGTCTATCTGTCGTTCTCGGCGCTGATGATCCGCACCTTCCTCGAGCATCAGGCATCGGAGGAGCCGGAGGCGCGCACCGTGATCATCGAGCATGGCGGGCCGTTCGCCCTGCTGTTCCTCAACAACAACCTGCACGCGGTCCATCACGAGCGGCCGTCGGTGGCGTGGTACAAGATCCCTGCCATCTACCGGCGCGAGCGGGAGCGCTATCTCGCCCGCACCGGGGACTACCGCTACCGGTCCTACTGGGACGTGTTCCGGCGCTACCTCGTCTCACCCAAGGAGCCGGTGCTCTGGCCGCTGGACCCGCAGCGGGGCTGAGCCGCGAGGCGGCCGGGCCGGTCGCCTCCCTGCCGATGTACGACCTGCCGGCCGTGCGGTGGGCGAACGACGCGCTGTGGCGGCGGATCGCGATGGCGCTCTCCGCCCAGGGCATCGCGGCACCGGCGAGCCTGGACCGCCGTGCCGACTATGCCGCGGTCTGGCAGGAGCCGGGGCTGCTGCTGTCGCAGACTTGCGGCTATCCCTTCGTCACCGGCCTGCGCGACCGGGTAAGGCTGGTCGCGACGCCGCGCTATCGTGCGGAGGGCTGCAGCGGGTCCGACTACCGCTCGGTGCTGCTGGTCCGGCACGACGACCCGGCGTCCGCGCTCACCGAGCTGCGCGGCCGGCGGGTCGCCTTCAACGCCCTGGACTCGCAGTCGGGCCACAATGCGCTGCGGGCCATGGTCGCCCCGCTGGCTCGGGACGGCCGCTTTTTCGCGGGCAGCATCGCCACAGGCGCGCACGCGGCGTCGATGGCGACCGTGGCCGACGGGCGCGCCGACCTGTGCGCCGTCGATTGTGTCACCTGGGAACTGATCCGCCGCCACGAGGCCGGGAAGGCCCGGGCGCTGCGCCCGATCGGCTGGACCGATGCCGCGCCCGCGCTGCCGCTGATCACCGCTGCGGACGGGCCGGCCGCGAGCCTGCGCGCGGCCCTGGAAACGGCTCTCGCCGACCCGCAGCTCGCCCCCGCCCGGGAAGTGCTCCTGCTCGACGGCTTCGAGATCCGGGGCGAGGCCGACTATGAGCGAATCCTCGCGATGGAGCGCAAGGCGATCGCGCGTGGCTATCCGACGCTGGGCTGAGCGGGGCGTCAGAACTCCACGTGCGCGCCGAGGGCGAAGCCCGTCACATTGTCGCCGACGATATAGGAGGCGCGGAGACTCAGGCCTTCAATCCCGGGGACCATGTCGTAATCGACGATCTCGATCCCGCCACCCAGCTCGAAGAAGTAATCGAAGCCCAGAGCATCGCCGGACAGGCCCGGGAAGGTCGAATTGGTCGCGAACAGCAGCCAGCGCAGCTCGCGGCCGAACGCCGTCGCCGGCAAGGGGCCGTCCAGGGTGGCGGCCGCGGTGAACACGCCGAAATTGCTCGAGCCATCGAGCGCGTCGTCGCTGGCACGTAGGGTAGAGCCCCAGAGGTGATTGTAGCGGGCGTTCAGGCCGAGATTGAGCGCACCCACGGGCCGCTCGCCCTCGATCTCCAGGGCCGCGCCGTAGAGCAGCTCGTCGGCGGTGAAGTTTGCGAGAATGTCGTCGAGGACAGGCTCCAGCGCGTCCGCACCACGGCCGTCGAAGTCGGTGTCGTTGTCCAGATGCGCGTATCCAAGGAGAGCGATGGGGCGCAGCGTCACACCTGGAAGGAGCTCGAAGCCCAGACCGGCGCCTGCCAGAGCGGAAAGGGCGGTGACCGACTCGTCGATCCGCGTCTCCAGCGCGCCGCCGGGATCGAGCTTTCCCGACTGCGACATCTTGGAGTAGCCGAGCGTGCCCTCAAGATAGGGTGCGCCGCCGAGCAGGGTCGGACCGTCCAGCTGCTTCGACAGCGGCATGATCAGGCGGACGATGTCCGCGTTGGGACCGTTCCCGCCGTCCACGTCGAACGTCGCCGCCGAGATGCCCGGCAGCGCGGCAAAGCCGCTGAGGCCGAGCAGCTGGTCGCCCAGCTCCGTGCCGCGCGTGAGGTCCCGCACCCGGTCACGCGCCTCCTCCAGGGAGGATTGCGCGGCCGCAGGTGCAGTCGGCAGGCACGTGGCCGCGACCATCGCCGCTGCGCATCGCCAACTCCGCATCCAGCCTCCCTCGGGCGTGGCACCGAGGCTCAGTCTGGCGCGTCTACGGTTCCTGGTCAGCCGCCGACGATCGCGAGCAGGATGACCAGGTCGGCGCCGTCCTGGAGCGGCGTCGTCAGCGTCGCCTTCTGCCCGCCGACGAAAACGTTGATCTGGCGGCGCAGCTTCGGGGTCGGATCGCACAGCCGGTCGCGCATGCCGGGCCAGCGCGCCTCCAGGGCGTCGATGGCCTCGGCGACCGTCGTCGCGGACACCTCGAGCCTGCGATCGGCACCGGGGAACAGGCGCACCAGCGCAGGCGGCAGCGTGATCGTCACCGGCATCAGGGATCGACGAGCAGCGTCTCGACCGACAGCACCGTCGGCAGATGCCGTGCCACCTCACGCCAGCTCTCGCCCTCGTCGGCGCTGGCGAACAGGCTGCCGGTGTTGGTGCCGAAATAGACCCCAGCCGGCTCCAGGCCATCCGTCGCCATCGCCTGCCGCAGCACGGCGAAGTAGGCGCCCTCCTGCGGCAGGCCCGCCCTCAGGTCTGTCCAGGAAGCGCCGGCGTCGCGGGTGCGCCAGACTGCACTCCTGCCGTCCGGCGGATAGCGGCCGATCGAATCGCCGTTCAGGGGATGGAGGTAGAGCGTGTCCGGGTCGCGCGGGTGCGTGGCCGAGGCGAAGCCGAAGGAGGAAGGCAGGCCCTCCTCGATGCTCGCCCAGCTCTGCCCGCCATCGTCGCTGCGATACATGCCGCAATGGTTCTGCTGGTAGAGGCGCTCCGGTCGGCCGGTGGCCCGGACCAGGCTGTGCACGCACTGGCCGGTCTCGGGGTAGCGCTGGTCCTCGGGCAGATAGTCGCAACGCGTGCCGCGGTTGCGGGCCTGCCAGGAGGCGCCGCCGTCTGCGGAGTGGAACACGCCCGCGGTCGAGATGCCGACCCAGAGCTGCCTCTCGTCCTCGGGATGCGGGACCAGCGTGTGGAGGATCAGGCCGCCACCGCCCGGCTGCCAGTGCGGCCGCGAGGGATGCTCGCGCAAGCCCGCGACATGGCGCCAGGACCGCCCGCCGTCCTCGCTGCGGAACAGGCCGGCAGGCTCGACCCCGGCGTGGACCACCTCGCCGCGCGCCTCGACGCTCCAGGCGGAACGGATCGGCGTCTCCTCGGCCGGATAGGCGAGGCCGTCGCTGGAGTGGGTCCAGCCATGCCCGAGATCGGTCGATTTCCACACCGCGGGGCCGAACCACTCGTTCCCGCCGGCCCCGTAGAGGACGCCGGTCGCGGGATCGGCCTTGAGGTGGTTGATCGGCCAAGTCTCGCAATAGGGCCCGCGCTGGACCCAGCCACCCCGCGCGGCATCGCCCTCGAGGATGAACGCACCCTTGCGTGTGCCGACCAGAACCAGGACCCGCCTGCCCATGCCGCACTCCCTTGCCTTATGGCCACGGCCGGCCAAGCACATTATCCGATGCGCCGGCAGCCGGCGACGACGATCGCCGTCCTCTCGACGACGAACGGCGCCGCCCTAGATCGACATCGGCCCGAGGGGGAGACGTCGCCATGAAGTTCATGTGTCTGGTCTACAACGACGACGCGGCGCTGCGTGCGATGCCCGAGGCCGAGTTCTGGGCGTTCTCGGACGCGCACGTCACGGTCGATGAGGAGCTCAAGCGCAGCGGGCATTCGCTGCTCGCCGAGGCGCTGCAGCCGCCGGCCACGGCCAGGACGGTGCGGGTGCGCGGCGGCAAGCGCCACGTCACCGACGGCCCCTATGCCGAGGCCAAGGAGCAGGTGGGCGGCATCTACCTGATCGAGGCCCGCGACATGGAGGAGGCGGTCGAGATCGCCGCGCGCATCCCCTCGGCCAGCATCACCGGCATCGAGGTGCGGCCGGTCTGGGAGCTGCGCACGCACGCGCCCCGCAACGGGCGCGACTGAGGCCGGCGCTCAACCGTCCTTGGGCCTCTTGGTGTCGGGCGCCACCGCCTCGCCGCCCTCGAAGACCGTCGCACCTGGGCCGGGCTTGGCCCCCTCGGCGACGCTCTCAACATGCTCGCTCAGCGGATTCTCCTCCGCCCGCTCCGGAAGCTGCTCGGCATCCGGCACGGCCCGGTCGACGGAGCGCTGCAGCGCTTCCTCTGCACCACGTCCGCGGCGCTTGGTCTCGGCCATGACGGCCTCCCGCTGTTGGTGCGGGAACAAGGTGCCAGCGGCGGGATGGTTCCGGCGCCGCTAACGGGCCGTCAACCAATCGGACGCACCATGCGCGCATGGCCCGACGACCCGCATCTGACGCCGGAACGGCGCATCGTTCCTGGTTCCTGCCGGCGCTGCTCGCCCTGCTCGGCCTGGCCGCCTGCACGCCCTACTATGCCGATCTTCCCGCGCACGCGAAGCGGACGCTCGATCAGGCGCGCGAGGCCAAGGCGGAGGGCGATGCGGCCGGCTCCTGCGCGACGCTGGCCGCCGCCGCGACCGGCAACGCCCATCCGTCCGTGCTCATCGCGCACGCTCGCTGCCTGATGGACGGCGGTGCCGGCCCGCCCGATCTGGTGCAGGCACGCGCCGTGCTGGAGCGGGCCTATGCCCTGCCCTCGCCCCGCCGCGGCCGGGCCGCACTATGGCTCGCCACGCTCGAGCGACGGAGCGGCGCGCCCGCGCCGGCACAGGTCGCGTGGCTCGAGCGCGCCCGGGCGCTGGGCGAGCCCGGGACCGAGCGCCTTCTGGTGAAAGCCTGGGCCCAGGATCCGCAACGCTATCGGGCCGAGCTGATCGACGCCTACCGGCGCGGGGCCGCCACCGCCCCCTACGCCGCGCTCGAGCTCGCCCGCCTGCTGGCCGCCGATCCCGCGACCGAGCCGACGGTCCTGCGGGCGCGGACGCAGGCAGCACTGCGCGCGCTCGAGGTCGGGGCCAGGGCCGGCAACGCCGCCCAGGCGCGCACCCTGGCCTGGCTCTACCGCGCCGGCGAGCTGGTTCCAGCCGACCCGGAACGTGCGCACCGCTGGCTCGCCCTCGCCGCGCAGGGCGAGGACCCCAAGGCGCTGCGGCAGCTCGCCGAGCAGGCGCAGGCGGCGGGCGACGCGGCAGCGGCGCAGCGCTGG
>JBGAKU010000417.1:0-2376 GCA_044224255.1 Geminicoccaceae bacterium | reverse complement strand
CGCAAGCAGTATCGCTACCATCCCCGCTGGCGCGCCGCCTGCGAGGAGACCAAGTTCGAGCGCATGCTGGCCTTCGGCCGCGTGCTGCCGAAGATACGCGCCGCGGTCGAGGCCCAGCTCGCCCGGCCGGGCCTGGACCGGGACAAGGTGCTGGCGACGGTCGTCCGCCTGCTCGAGGTGACGCTGATCCGCGTCGGCAACGACGAGTATGCCCGCCTCAACAAGACCTTCGGCCTGACCACGATGCGCGACCGCCACGTCCGGGCCGAGGGCACTAGGCTGCGCTTCAGCTTTCGCGGCAAGTCCGGCAAGCAGCATGTCGTCACGGTCCGCAACCGCCGCCTCGCCGGCCTCGTGCGTCGGATGCAGGAGCTGCCGGGCCAGGAGCTGTTCCAGTACGTGGCCGACGACGGCACGCCGGAGCCGATCACCTCGGGCGACGTGAACGCCTATCTCCGGCTGGTGAGCGGCGAGGATTTCACCGCCAAGGATTTCCGCACCTGGGCCGGCACGGTCCTGGCCGCCTGGGCGCTGAGCGAGTTCGAGAGCTTCGACAGCGAGGCGGCGGCCAAGCGCAACGTCACCAGCGCCATCGAGCGGGTCGCGAGCCGACTCGGCAACACCCCGGCGATCTGCCGCAAGAGCTACGTCCATCCCGAGATCGTGGGCGCCTACCTCGACGGTTCCCTGGTGGAGAGCCTGAAGAGCGAGGTCGAGGAGGAGCTGCGCCAGGAGCTGTCCGGCCTCGAGCCGGAGGAGGTGGCGGTGCTGATTCTCTTGCAACGCCGTCTCGCCACGGCCAACACCGAGGATGCCCGGGCCGCGGCGTGAGGCCGCGGATGGTCTAGAATCGGGCTCGGCGAGGGTTGGTAATGGCTGCGATGAGGCTTCCACAGATCGGCGGCTGCCTGTGCGGTGCGCTCCGCTATGAGATCACCCGGCCGCCGAGCCTCGCCTACACCTGCCACTGCAGGGACTGCCAGCGGCTGACCGGCAGCGCCTTCGCGACCGCGGTCGTCGTGGCCACCGAGGCGTTCGCACTCGTTGGGCCGGAGCCCCGTGCGCTCCACCGCATTGCCGACAGCGGCCGGATCTTAACTCGGTGGGTCTGCCCAACCTGCGGCGTTTGGGTGTGCGGCGTCCCGCGGCCGGGCTCGGTGGTGATCGTCCGGGCCGGCACGCTGGACGACGCGTCCTGGGTGCGGCCCACGACGCACTTCTGGACCCGAAGCGCCCATCCCTGGGTCACATTGCCCGAGGGCGGCACGCGCTTTGAAACACAGCCCGAGGACCGGTCCTGGCTGCAGGGAACCAGGCAGGGCAGCGTTTGAGCACAGAGGTCAGGATCATCGTCGCGCGAGGACCGCCGTCGGGCAGGCGATCAGTGCCGCGACAGGCAGCAGCATGTCCGGGGCGATGCCGAGGACCCAGCCCGTAAAGGCCGCGATCAGCGTCCAGACCGCCGGAACGGCCATCGCGGTCGGGCGAGGCGGCTGCGCCAGCAGGATGATGCCCAGGGTGAGCACCGCCGTCGGGCAGGGGTCCATGCCTGCGAACCGGATGCTGGACCAGGGCCAGCCCCGCAGGTGGTCCACGATCGGCATGGCGATGATCGCGACCAGCGTGAGAAGGCACCCCGCTGCGCCCGGCCAGCCGCGCGGACGCGCGAGCCCCAGCCGGCCGCGGACCCCCAGCCACAGCAGAATCATGCCCTGCAGCAGGAACAGGGCACCGTAAGCCGGGGCGGCGAAGTTGAGCTGGGCGAAGGTGGCGATGTGCCAGACCGCCCCGATCCAGAGCCAGCAGGCCGCGAGCAGGAAGGGCACGACGCGCCGCCCTTCGGCCGTTCCGCGCAGGGCCAGGGCCAGCGCCAGGACCGAAGCCGCCAGGGCGAGGACCGCGACCAAGGGGTGGTGGCGATGGTAGCTCCCGACGGCCGAGACCAGCGCCTCCGCATCGTAGGGCAGCACGGCCGCTACAGCTCCAGGACGTGTTGCGCCATCCGCTCGCGCATGGCCGGGTCCGGCAGCCGCCCCGCCAGCGCGCCCATGTTCTCCCGCATGTGATCGACCCGCGAGGTCGCCGGGATGGCGCAGGTCACGGCCGGATGCGCGATCACGAACTTGAGGAAGAACTGGGCCCAGTTGGCGCAGTCGATCTCCGCGGCCCAGGCGGGTAGCGGCCGCCCCTCGACCGCCCGGAACAGCAGGCCGCCGTCGAAGGGCCGGTTGATCAGCACCGCCATGCCCCGCTCGGCGGCGAGCGGCAGCAGCGCCCGCTCCGCCTCGCGGTCGGCGATGCTGTAGCTGAACTGGACCGCGTCCAGGGGCTGGCTTTCCATCGCGGCCGCGAAGTCGGCGTGGCGCCGGCCGTGCG
>JBGAKU010000084.1:0-19697 GCA_044224255.1 Geminicoccaceae bacterium | reverse complement strand
ATTCTATTCTTCTCAATCAATGAATTTCCTGGGTTTGTAATCTCAATTCTATCTCTGTATATTTCTACGATAGGTCCCGCTCCAGATATAGTAAAATCCTGATGGATCAGAGCATTTGCAAGTATCTCTCGAATGGCGATTTCAGAATACACGGACTGCGATCTCCGAACACCACCATCATATTTCTCCTCCTTTGGCAATATATCCATTATCGACTTCATTAGCAGGGAAAAGCCAACTGCATATCCTTCTTTCCATTCCATCTCACTTTCTGCAGATCTCTTGTCATTTCCACCGTAGCGAATAACTCTGACGGTCTTAGCTATTGTAGAAGGAAATGTAGTTATGTCGTTCGCAAACATTATTGCACCTAAATTTGTCAAATCATACCCGCCTTCCCAATCGTCCTTGATGAACTCTGCCTCGACGAAGTTTCTCAGTTGTTCATCTAAGTTGTTGGGCTTGGGAGATCGTGACAATTTGTAGTAGGAATCGGTATTTAGCGTCTCTACAACTTCTCTTGGCGTGAGATGCGGACGAGCGATAGCACTTTCAAAGCGACGCCGTCCCGTAGCAAGCCAGAGACTCCGCTGATGCTCCGGAAACTCACGCAGGGAGCGCACGTTCTCCCCGATTCGTATATACTCGGTGCCTGCAAAGGCTTACAGGTCGATCGTAGCTCGGATCAATCGCCAAGATGCTGAATTGCTTACTCTCATCAGAAAAGTCGAGAAATTCCATCATTAGACGAGGCTCAATCATACGACTGATCCAGTTGGTGAAATTCTCGCCGCCTTTCTTCAGGAGGTTGAGTCGTATATTAGTACCAAGTCTGCGTCGACTCCTATCTTGGACTCCCCAGACTATGAAGGCACGCTCTTTGCCTGCTAACATCGAGGCGTTTGCGCATGCAGATACGCACCGGCCGATTTCGTCCGGATCGACGTTGTTTTGCTTGAACTCCAACCACTCCCGCTCGGAGGCTTCCTGCAGCAAGCGACGAAGCAGCGCCAGGGGATCGCTGGTGGCCATAGCATCCTTTCCGGACCCGGTTTTATCCCCCTTATATCGTGGGGTTCGCTACCTGCCTAGGCATGGTCCCGGTTTTCCCGCGCTTTTCAGAGGGTTGAGGGCGGGCCGTGGCTCGGTCTTTTATCCCTCTTATGATGTAGGGATAGCGCGGGCGACCAACCCGGGCCATACTGCCCGAACCATCGTCGGTGTCTTGGTGGCCGGGAGCACCAGCGAGTTGCCGTCGCAGCAAAAACCCGAATCTGTCAGGAGACGCCGTGCGGGCAGCCGGCTACGACTACATCATCACCGGCGCCGGGCCGGCGGGTTGCGTTCTCGCCAACCGCCTGAGCGCCGACCCCGACGTGCGTGTCCTGCTGCTCGAGGCCGGCGGCTCCGACCGTCACCCCTATTTCCATATGCCCGCCGGCTTCGCGAAGATGACGAAGGGTATCGCGAGCTGGGGCTGGTCGACGGTGCCGCAGAAGCACCTGAACGACCGCGTGCTTTGGTACACGCAAGCCAAGGTGATCGGCGGCGGCTCGACCATCAACGCGCAGGTCTATGCGCGCGGCAATGCCGGCGACTTCGACTCCTGGGCCAATGACGAGGGCTGCACCGACTGGAGCTACCAGGAGGTCCTGCCCTACTTCAAGCGGGCCGAGGACAACCAGCGCTTCGTCGACGAGTATCACGGCTATGGCGGCCCGCTCGGGGTCTCGACCCCGGTAAACCCATTGCCGATCGGGGAGGCCTTCCTGCGCGCGGCGCAGGAATACGGCATCCCTTACAACCCAGACTTCAACGGCGCGCGGCAGGCGGGCTGCGGGCACTATCAGGTGACGGTTCGCGACGCCCGCCGCTCCTCGGCCGTCTCGGCCTATCTCAATCCCGTCCGCGGTCGGGCCAACCTGGCCATCCGCCTGAACGCCCTGGTCAGCCGGATCGTGGTCGAGAGCGGCCGGGCCGTCGGCGTCGAGGTGATCGAGAACGGCGCCCGCACGGTGCTCCGCTGCGAGCGCGAGGTGCTGGTCACCTCGGGCGGCATCGGCTCGCCGCGGCTCCTCCTGCTGTCAGGCATCGGCCCGGCCGAACATCTGCGCGACGTCGGCGTGCCCGTCGTCCACGATCTGCCCGGCGTCGGTGGCAACATACAGGACCATCTCGACATCAACGCGATGGCCGAATGCAGCGGCGACTTCACCTACGACAGCTACCTCAAGCCGCACCGGGCCCTGTGGGCAGGGATTCAGTACCTCCTGTTCCATCGCGGCCCGGTGGCCTCGACGCTCTTCGAGAGCGGCGGGTTCTGGTATGCCGATCCGGCGGCACCCTGGCCCGATATCCAGTTCCACCTCGGCCTCGGCTCCGGCATCGAGGCCGGAGTCGAGAAGCTCAAGAATGCCGGCCTGACCCTCAACTCGGCCTTCATGCGCCCGCGCTCGCGCGGCACGGTCCGGCTGCAGAGCGCCGATCCGACGGCGGCACCCTTGATCGACCCGAACTACTGGGCCGATCCCTACGACCGGCAGATGTCCCTGCGCGGGCTGGCCATGGCACGCGAGATCCTGGCCCAGCCGGCGCTCAAGCCGTTTCTGCTCGCCGAGCGCAATCCAGGGCCGCACCTGACGACCGAGGCGCAGCTCGTCGAGTATGTCCATCGCACCTGCAAGACCGACCACCATCCCGTGGGCGGCTGCAGCATGGGCACCGGCGAGCTGGCGGTGTGCGATCCCCAGCTGCGGGTGCATGGGCTCGACGGGCTGAGAGTGTGCGACTCGTCGATCATGCCCCGCATCACCACCGGCAACACGAACGCGCCCACGATCATGGTCGGCGAGAAGGCAAGTGATCTGATCCGCGGCAACCGAGCCAGTTCGTAGTTACTTGGATAAACGCCTAAGCTTCCCAAATACAACGGATTTTCAATTTGCTTTAGAACCCTGTCACGGCCAAATTTTTACGTGAATGTGCCATAGAGCCAAAGCGGGGAAGAATTATGCCAAGAACGATATTGGTGAGTGCCGCTCTGGCGTCGCTTTCGGTCGCCCAGGCGTTCGCCGGCGACGGACCGCCGGGGGCACTGATCAGCCTGGGCAGCCTCGCGGCCAGCGGCGGCGGCTTCAAGATCCTGAACCGGGACACGCTCGACGAGGCGGGGATTGCGATCACCGGCGTCGGCGACGTCAATCGCGACGGGCGCGCCGACCTGCTGATCGGGGTGAAGTATGACGGGTCCGCCGGGCACGAGGCCGGGGCAGCCTATGTCGTGCTCGGCAAGACCGACGGTGCCACCGCCGATCTCGCCGAGGTCGGTGCCGGCCGCGGCGGCTTCAAGATCACCGGAGAGGCGGCCGGTGACCATACCGGTTATGCCGTCGCCGGGCCGGGCGATGTCGACCGGGACGGCGTGGCCGATCTGCTGGTCGGCGGCCGCTACAATGACGCCGCCGGCAAGGATGCCGGTGCCGCCTATCTGGTGCGCGGCAAGGCGGATGGTGGCGAGATCAAGCTCAGGGACGTCGCCAGTGGCCTCGGCGGCTTCAAGATCCTGGGCCAGATCGCCAATGACTATGCAGGCTTCTCGGTCGCTCCCGCCGGCGACATGAACGGCGACGGCGCACGCGACCTGCTGATCGGCGCGCACTACAACGATGCGGGCGGCGCCACCGCAGGTGCGGTCTATGTGGTCTTCGGCAAGACCGGCGGGGGCGTGGTCGATCTGGACAATGTCGCGCGCGGCGTGGGCGGCTTCCGGATCGTGGGCCAGGCCGCTGGCGACCAGGCGGGCTGGTCGGTGGCGGCGCTGGGCGACATGAACGGCGACGGCCGGGGCGAGCTGCTGATCGGCGCACCCACCAACGCCGGCGGCGGTACCAAGTCCGGGGCGGCCTTTGTCGTGTTCGGCAAGGCCACCGGGACCGAGGTGCGCCTCGCCAGCCTCGGCACCGCCGGCTTTCGGATCGTCGGCGAGCGCGGCACCGACAATGCTGGCTGGTCGGTCGCCTCGGCCGGCGACATGAACGGCGACGGGCGCGGCGATCTGGTGATCGGCGCCCGCGCCAACGACGCCAACGGGACGGATTCGGGGGCGGCCTACGTCGTCTGGGGCAAGGCCGCCACCACCGCCGTCAATCTGGACAACGTCGCCACGGGCAAGGGCGGCTTCAAGATCCTGGGCCAGGCCGCCGGCGACTATGCGGGCTGGTCGGTGGCGGGGATCGGCGACGTCAACGGCAATGGCGTCCCCGATCTGCTGGTCGGCGCGGTGCGCCATGACACACCGGCCGCCAACGCCGGCGCCGCTTACGTCGTCTACGGCAAGAAGAGCGGCACTGCGATCCGCCTGGCGGATGTGGCGGCCGGCACGGGCGGCTTTCGCATCGTGGGCGAGGCTGCGGGCGACTGGGCCGGGACCTCGGTCGCGGCCGGCGGCGACATCAATGGGGACGGGCGGCCGGATCTGCTCGTCGGTTGCCGGTTCAACGACGAGGGCGCCTTCGACGCCGGCGCTGGCTACGTCGTGTTTGGCGCCGACAGCTGGCTGGGCGATTCCTGATGGCCGTGTCCAATCTCCGCACGGCGACCGCCGCCCGCGAGACTGTCTTCAGCCCGTGCCGATGAGCTACGAGCAATAATCCACCAACATCATCTATCTACGGTTGAAATAAATTGGCATTGACACGCGATTCAGCATATGTAACGTGAGCTTGTCGATTTAATTTCCATTGCCAAGAAATGAAGTTGTACGTTCAATTCACGGTGGATAGTTTCACTCACCGCGCCTTTCTGCGCCCACCTGCCAGCTCGTCAGCTCAATGTCGACATGCCGATCACCGGATGCATCGTTCCGGTCGCTCGGATAACTAACCGTGAGGAAGCGCATGAGCTTATCGCGAGGGCTGTTCCTGGCCACCGCCGGCCTGGCCCTGAGTCTCCTTGCCGTCAGGCAGTCGCCGGCGCAGGATCTACCGGGGTTCACGCCCGATCCCTATCCCACACCCAGCATGATGGCGGACCCGTCACTACCCGTGGTAGTGTATCCCCGCCAGGGCTCGTCACGCACGGCCGGCGCGGCGCAGTCCCAGTCGTCGCACCTGCTGGACAAGGCCGCCCGCGCTGGTCGGCTGCGCGTCATCGTCAGCATCAACTATCCGACGCCATCTCCTTCCGCAACCACGTCGGATATCGTGCGTCACGCTAGTGGCCTGCGTGCGGCCCAGGACGCAGTGATCGCTCGCGTGGGTCTCACGGGCGCCGACCGGGCGACCGTGGATGCATCGGCCATCAAGCGGTTCAGCCTGGTGCCCGGCTTCGCGCTCGCAGCCGATCCGTCCACCCTGCAGCGGTTGCTGGCGGATCCCGCCGTGACCAGTATCGAGGAAGACCTCACAGGTGCTCCAAGCCTGACTGTAAGTGGGCCACTGGTTGGGGCTCGCATTCTTCAAAATCAAGGATTGACCGGATCTGGATACACCATCGCTATCCTGGATAGCGGAACAGACACAAAGTTTGATCGGGCAGCGGGATCGAAAGTGCATCCCATGCTCATGGGCAAAATTAAGGCAGTTGGGTGCTACTCAACTACCGATAGTCTGCGCGGGATTTCTTCAGTATGCCCGGGCGGCGTATCGGAATCCACGGGACGCTTCGCAGGCGCAAACTGCGATCTGTCGATTTCTGGATGCCAACACGGAACCCATGTCGCGGGTATCGCTGCTGGGAACATGCCGTCTCTCAAGGGCATTGCTCCGGGCGCCGGCCTGATCTCTATCCAAGTCTTTAGCAAGTTTACGAGACAATCCGACTGTGGAGCGAAACCTGCACCTTGCGCACGTTTCTTCTATTCGGACGTTATTAAGGGACTTGAGCGAGTTCGTATACTGACGTCGGCTCATAATATCGTCGCGGCGAACTTGAGCATTAACGGAACACTTTTTCCTTCAGCATGCGACAGTTTCCTGCCTGCGGTTACCAACGCGATCGGTCTTTTGAGAGCCGCGGGTGTCGCGCCCATTGTCTCGTCAGGTAACCTCAGATCCCAAGGGTCTGTAGAAGCACCGGCATGTATTTCGACGGCAATCGCAGTCGGCTCGACAACAAAGACTACCCCTGAAACTTTGGCAACTGACTCCAACCATTCAGAGCTCGTGCGCCTACTGGCGCCCGGTGTGGGCATCGTCTCGGCGCGCGCGAACGGGCAGGGCAAGCCGCAGACGATCGCCATGAGCGGCACCTCGATGGCCGCCCCGCACGTGGCCGGCGCCTTCGCCCTGCTCAAGCAGGCCAAGCCCAGCGCCTCGATCGAGGATATCCTCAACGCGCTGGAGTGCACAGGCAAGCCGATCGCCCGGGGGAACGTGCCGAAGCCGCGCATCAACTTGGTCGCGGCCCGCGACTTCCTGGTCGCCGGCAAGCCGTGCAGCTTCGACATCGTGGCGCTCGACAGCGGCAGCGAAAAAGACGACATCTTCGTCATCAAGGTGGACGGCACGGAGATCTGCCGCACGCCGGTGGGCGGACGGCGCGAGTGCGGCATCAAGGGCGTAGGTCGCGGCAATCATCAGCTTGCCGTCTTCGTTGAGCTTGCGCCGGACAATCTCGGTACCTACACCGTGACGCTGGGCAATGGGGTGAAGTTCTCCGACGGCACGACCAGCCGGACCGCTGCCCCACCGCAAGGGAACACGGACCTCTACACGATCACGGTGCCGTAGCGGCAGCCGGCGCTCGCTGTCACGACGCGCTCGGCCCGCCTGACCAGGCGCCAAGCAGGGGTCCCGCGGCGCCGTCCAACGGGTCGGTGGCCGGGAGCGGAACCGCGGCAAGGTTGGCCAGCACCTCGATCCGCTCGGCCGGATCGCCGCGCCGCAGATCCCAGTCGCGGCCTTCCGGGTAGGCGCCGACCACCAGGAGGCCGCGCGAGCCGCGTTCCAGGCAGTGGCCGACGCCGGCGGGGATCGCCACGACGTCCCCGGCCGCCACCGCCACACTCTGCCCGTGCGCGCCGCCGAAGCGCACCAGCGCCTCGCCCGCGGCGATGCCCAGCACCTCGTGGCTGGTGCTGTGGAAATGGTGGAAGTCGTAGATCCCGTTGCGCCACGCCCGGCGCCAGTCGTTGGCCGCAAAGCGCCGCTCGAACGCGCCGGCGAGCGCGCCGCCGGTCAGCACCTGCCGGTAGACCAGGAGCGGCAGGGCGCTGTTCGGGATGCGTCCGTCGTCGGCGAAGTGGTAAGTCTCGACCGCCATGGCTGTTCTCCGGTTTGGGTGTTGAACCGCCGAACCGGAGTCGCGTTGCCTATGTCTCGGGCGCGAGACCCACGCCGAGATAGGGCGCATAGGCGGCGCGATCCAGCATCCGGCGGCCGTCCACCAGGAGCGGGCGCGACGACATTTGCGCCAGCATCTCGGGCAGGGCGCGGAAGTCTTCCCAGCGGGTGACCAAGATCGCCGTGTCCGCCCCGGCCAGCGCCTCGTCGAGACTCGCAGCCACGGCGACGCCGGCCTTGCCCGCGAGCAAGGCGCCGCCGGTCCCGTTCGCGACCGGATCGTAGGCCCGCACCGCGGCGCCGCGGTCGATCAGCTCGGCGATGATCGGGAAGGCCGGCGATTCGCGCACATCGTCGGTGCCGGGCTTGAAGGCGAGGCCGAGCACGGCGGCCTTCCTGCCGCGCAGGCCGCCCAGGGCCCGCTCGACCATGTCGACCATCACGCGCGGCTGGCCGTGGTTGACCGTGAGCACGGCATCGAGCAGCGGCGTCGACCGCTCGCGTGAGGCACCCCAGGCGGCGAGCGCCTTGACGTCCTTGGGCAGGCAGCTGCCGCCGAAGCCGCAGCCGGGGAAGATGAAGGAGTTGATCCCCGCCGGCCTGCGCTCGCCGTCGGGCAGGCGATGCTGCAACTCGCGCATCAGATGCACGCCGCGCATCACCTCGGCGGCGTCCACGCCCGGCACCGTCGCGCACAGATTGGCGATCT
This sequence comes from Geminicoccaceae bacterium, assembly GCA_044224255.1. GTDB lineage: Bacteria > Pseudomonadota > Alphaproteobacteria > Geminicoccales > Geminicoccaceae > Benzoatithermus. Next base: position 11,708 of record JBGAKU010000084.1, on the reverse strand, counting down.
CGTTGGAGAAGGAGATCAACGTCGCGAGCAACGCGTTCGAGCCGTACTTGATGAACTCGGCCGTGGCATTGCTCGTGCACAGGATCGGCGTGTCGGCGAAATCGCGATAGAGCTCGGCCTGGACGTCCTGCGAGCGTCGGTCGATGCCACCGACCACGATCCGGTCCGGGTGCCGGAAATCCTCGACCGCCGAGCCCTCGGACAGAAACTCGGGGTTCATGCCGACCCCGAAATCGGCTCCGGCCCGCTTGCCCGACGCCTCTTCGAGGATCGGCAGGACCACGCCGTCGGTGGTGCCGGGCACGACCGTGCTCTTGACCGCCACCACATGATAGCCGGCCTTGTCGCGCAGGGCCGCACCGACCTGGCGCGCGGCCTCGCGGACATAGGTCAGGTCGATGTGACGGCCGTCGAAGGGCGTACCGATCGCGAGCAGGGTCAGGTCCGAGCCCTGCACCGCCGCGCGCAGATCAGTCGTGGCCGATAGGAGCCCGCCGACATGGCGCTCGAGCAGGGCGTCGAGGCCCGGCTCGTGGAACGGGGCCTTGGCCTGCGCGATCACCTCGACCTTGCGGCGGTCGGTGTCGACGCAGACCACCGAGTGGCCCTTCTCGCACAGGCAGGCCCCGGTCACGAGGCCGACATAGCCCGTGCCGATGATCGAGACCCGCATCAGGCGGCTTCGGTCCGCGCGGGAGTGGTCGAGATCCAGGGCTCGGGCACGGCTTCCTGGTTGTCCTTGTACCAGAGCAGGGTGCGGTCGAGGCCGTCGGCGAACTCGACCTTGGGGTCGTAGCCGATCTCCTCACGCGCCTTCTTGATGATCGGGCAGCGGCGGTTGGGATTGTCGACCAGATAGTCGCGGTCCTGCGGCGCCTGCATGACGAACCTGCCGCGGTAGCCGAACAGGCGGCCCGAGGCCTCGACCACCTTTTCGGCCAGCTCGCGCACCGAGATCTCCGGCGTCTCGGTGCCGATATTGTAGGGCTCGCCGTTGCGGCCGTTGACCATCACCTTGTAGTAGCCGGCGATCGCGTCGGCGACGTAGCAGAAGGTGCGCGTCGCCTTGCCGTCGGAGAGCATGACAATGTCCCGGCCCGACAGCACATCGCGGGCGAAGTCGGGCAGCACCCGGCCATCGTTGATCTTCAGGCCCGGGCCGTAATTGTTGAACGGCCGGGCGATCCTGGCCGCGACGCCGTATTTGTTCGCGAACACCGTGCACAGGGTCTCGCCGAACCGCTTGGCCTCGTCGTAGCAGGCGCGCGGGCCGGTGCAGGAGACGAAGCCGCGATAGTCCTCCGGCGTCGGGATCGCCGACGGCGCTGGGTCGCCATAGATCTCGCTGCTGGAGAGGAAGACGATGCCCTTGACCGGATCCTTGCCGTCCATCCTCGCCCGGGCGTAGTCGAGCAGGTTGCGCAGGCCGTTGATGTTCGCGTCCATCGTCTCGACCGGATGGGCGCGGTAATAGGTGGGCGACGCCACCGAGGCGGCGTGGATCACATAGTCGACATGGCCGAAATCCGCCGGCAACGGCAGCCGCATGTCGTGGGTGACCAGCGTGAGCTCGCCGGCGTCGTGCAAGGCACCCAGCCAGTCCGGCGCGCCGCGCGCCAGATTGTCGTAGACTACGAGGCCGATGCGGTCGGCCTTGGCGGCTGAGCGGTTGTAGTGGGTCGCGGCCTGGGTGAAGTAGTAGCCGAGAAAGCCGGCACCGCCGGTGATCAACAGGCGCCGCCCGGCCATGGCCGGCCACTCGGCGGCGAGCTCCTGCTGCAAGTAATCGAGATCGGCGCGAACGACATCGGCCGCAGTCTTCATCGGGGATTCCCTCACACGAATGTCGGATGGGACGGCCCTGCCGTCACGGATAGACCTTGGTCTCGGGCAGCGGCACCACGAACTGGCCGCCCCAGTCGCGGATGAACGCGTTCTGGGCCATGATCTCGTCCTTGAGGTTCCAGGGCAGGATCAGGAGATAGTCCGGCCGGGTCTCGCGAATCTTCTCGGGCGCGCAGATCGGGATCCGGGTGCCGGGCAGGTAGTTGCCCTGCTTCACCGGGTTCCGGTCGACCGTGTAGTCGAGGAAGTCGGTGCGGATGCCGCAGTAGTTGAGCAGCGTGTTGCCCTTGCCGGGCGCGCCGTAGCCGGCGACCGACTTGCCGCGATTCTTCGCGTCGATCAGGAACTCCAGCAGCCGGCGCTTGGTCGCGCTCACCTTGGCGGCAAAGCTCTGATACGCCGCCAGGTCGTCGAGCCCGAGCGAGCGCTCGTAGGCCAGCCAGTCCGCCACGCGCGGCGTCACCGGCAGCGCCTCGTTCTCCTGATGCCGGGCGTAGATCCGCAAGGACCCGCCGTGCGTGTCGACCTCCTCGACGTCAAACAAGGTCAACCCGCGCGCCGCGAACACCTGCTGCACGGTCAGGAACGACAGGTAGGAGAAGTGCTCATGATAGATCGTATCGAACAGATTGTCGTCGATCAGCCGGATCAGGTGCGGGAACTCCATCGTCACCACGCCGCCTGGCTTGAGCAGCACCCGCATGCCGCCGACGAAGTCGTTGATGTCCGGGACGTGGGCCAGGACGTTGTTGCCGACGATCAGATCGGCCTTGCCCTTGGGCGCCAGCTTCTGCGCCAGCGCCACGCCGAAGAACTCGGTGACGGTCGGGATCCCCTTGGCGACCGCCGCCTCGGCGACGTTGGCCGCGGGCTCGATGCCGAGCACGCCGACGCCCAGCTCCTTGAAGTACTGCAGCAGGTAGCCGTCGTTGCTCGCCAGCTCGACCGCGAGGCTGCCCTCGCCGAGGCCCAACCGGTCGCGCATCGACTGGCAATATGCCCTGGCGTGCGCCAGCATGGTATCGGAGTAGGATGAGAAATAGGCGTAGTCGTTGAAGATCTCTTGGGGGCTGACGTACTCTTCCAACTGCACCAGGAAACACTGTTCGCAGACACGAACGTGCAGCGGGTAGAACGGCTCCATCTGGTTGAGCTCGGCAGGTCGCACATGACGCTGGCAGAGGGGCGACATGCCCAGATCGACGAAGGTGTGGCGCAATGGGGTGCGACAGAATCGGCAGGGTGGCTCCACCGCCGAGGGGGTCGTCTGCGTCGTCGACAACGCGGTCTCCCAAGCTCGATCGCGCTCCCGAGGAGACTACCCCGGATCGATGAACGGTCTGCGCGAAGCGCACCTCAGCTACACCAACGGTCCGTGTCGGGCCAGTCCCGCAGGGCCCGCGCGCATGCCTTGCAGCATACCATGTGGCTCCTGAGCGTGTCCGCGCCGCGGATGGTGCTGCAGTGCGGCATCAGGGCCGCGATCAGGGGTAGGCGCGGCGGGACGCTGGGGCAACAGCGGGCGGGAGTTTGTACTCCGCAGACGCGCGGTGTTGGACGTGACGCTCGCGGCAGGATAGGGCGTCGGCCATGAACGCGACCCGCGTGGCCCAGGGTACGGGCGGCGCTGCGCCGGAGATGGTGCGGCGCCTGGTGCAAGGCTCCGTACTCCATCTGTCGGCGCAGCTCCTGCTGATGCTGTGCACCTATGTCGTGTCCGTGGTCCTGGCGCGCAGCCTGGGGCCGGCGGCGTTCGGCGCCTACGGCATGGTCTACTCGCTGCTGATGACCACCGAGCTGGTCGGCCGGTTCGGCATCCCGCAGGCGGCCGGCAAGCTGATGGCGGAGAACCCGGCGCTGCACGACCGGATCGGCGCCAGCGGGCTGACCATGGCGCTGTCGGCCTATATGCTCCTGTTCGTGGGCATGTGGCTCGCAGCCCCCTGGATCGCCGAGCTGTTCGGCATCCCGGAGGGGTCGGGCCTGCTCAGGCTGGCGTTCTGGGACATCCCGATCTACGGCACGTTCTTCGTGCTCTGGCACATCCTGAACGCCCGGCGGCGTTTCCTGATCGAGAGCATCGCCTTCGGCCTCTATGGCGTGACCAAGGTGATCGGCATCGGGGTGCTGGTCTGGATCGGGCCGACGCTGCGCGACGCCTTCGTCGTCAACATCGTCTCCTCGCTCGTCGCGGCGCTGTTCATCGGCTGGTTCGTGGGCCGCGCGCCTTGGCGGCCGTCGCTGGCCGATGCCGGGCAGATCCTCCGTCTGGCCGTCCCGATCGGCATTCTGACCATCGGCCTGCAGCTTCTGCCCACGATCGATCTGTGGATGCTGTCGGCGGTCGGCAGCCATCCCGAGGATGCGGTGCGCGGCTACTACGTGGCGGCGCTCAGCATCGCCCGCATCCCCAACTTCATCAGCTATGGGATGAACGCCGTCCTGGTCACCTCGATCGCCAGCGCGATGGGAGCCGGCGACCGCGCCGCGGTCCAGCGCGCGCTCGAGATGACGGTCCGCTTCCTCCTGGTGGCGCTCTTGCCTGCCGGAGCGCTGATGGCGGTCAATGCGCGCGAGATCCTGACCTTCCTGTTCTCGCCGGAGTTCGCCCCTGCCGCTCCGCTGCTGGCGGTCCTGGTCTTCGCCCAGGGCGTGTGCATGACCAGCTACGGCACGCTGTTGTCGATCATGACCGGCGGCAGGCAGGCAGGCACCGCGAGCCGCCTCGCCATGGCGGTCGTGCCGGTGGCATTGGTAATCAGCTTCGCTGGCGTGCTGATGTACGGTGCCATGGGCGCGGCCATCGGGAGCCTGGTCTCCTGCAGCATCGCGGTCGCCGGTGCGGCGGCGCTGATCTGGCGCGAGAACGGCCCGTTCGTGCATGCCGGCACGGTGGCCCGCATCATCGCGGCAACGCTGTGCGCCGCATTGGTGTCCGCCCATGTCGAGGCGGAGGGCGTCTGGCTGCTGGTCGAGGCGGTGCTGATCGGGGTCGCCTATCTCGCCGTGCTGCCCATGCTCGGCATCGTCGGCAAGAGCGACCTCGAGGCGCTGCGCGCCGGCAAGACGGCCGCGAGCAGCGCTCAGGTTGCGGCCGAAGGTGCGGATGGCTAGCCTTGGCTGCGGCTGCGTGTGACATGACCATCGCCCCGCTGGCGGGAGTGGTGGTGCGGAGAAGTCTGGCATGAAGGTGGTGTTGTTCTGCGGCGGTCTGGGTACCCGGATCCGGGACTATTCGGAGAATGTGCCCAAGCCCATGGTCCCGGTCGGGCACCATCCGATTCTCTGGCACGTGATGCAGTACTACAGCCATTACGGCCATCGCGACTTCATCCTGTGCCTGGGCTACAAGGCCAACGTGATCAAGCAGTGGTTCCTCGACTACCGGCCATCGATCCACAATGACTTCGTCATCTCCGAGCAGGGGACCAAGGTCGAGATCATCGGCCAGCCGCAGGAGGACTGGCGGGCGACGCTGGTCGACACCGGCATCTGGCGCAACATCGGCGGGCGGCTGCTGGCGGTCCGAAAGCTCGTCGAGAACGAGGAGATGTTCCTCGCCAACTACAGCGACGGCCTGAGCGACGCGCCGCTGCCGGAGATGATCGAGTTCTTCCGGGCCAGCGGCAAGACCGCCTGCTTCATCGCCATCCGCCCCAACTTCAGCTACCACCTCGTCGATTTCGCCGATGACGGCACGGTGCGCGCCATCAAGACCAGCCGCGATTCCGAGACCTGGATCAATGGCGGCTACTTCATCTTCCGGCCACGCATCTTCGAGTTCATGCGTCCCGACGAGGAGCTCGTGGTCGAGCCGTTCCAGCGCCTGATCGAGGCCGGCGAGCTGGTGGCCTACCGCCACCGCGGCTTCTGGGCCGCCATGGACACGCTGCGCGACAAGCAGACTCTCGAGGACATGATGGAGAAGGGCCGCACGCCCTGGCTGCCCTGGACCACGGAGCAGCCCAAAGGATGATGCCGCTCCGCGTCCGGCGCGACGGCGCACCCTTGCGCCTGCTCTGCCTGGGTGCCCACTGCGACGATATCGAGATCGGCTGCGGCGCCACGATCCTCGACCTGATCGCCTCGCGCACGCCGGTCGAGGTCGCTTGGTGCGTGGTCGGCTCGACACCGCAGCGGGCGCTCGAGGCCCGGGCTAGTGCTGCCGCCTTCCTCGAGGGTGCCGCCGCCGCCCATGTCGACGTGCAGGCGTTCCGCGACGGCCACTTTCCCTGGCAGGGCTCGGCGATCAAGGGCTGGTTCGAAAGCCTGAAGGCGCTGCCGCGGCCGGACCTGATCCTCACCCACACCCGCGACGACCGGCACCAGGACCATCGCGAGGTCTGCGGCCTGACCTGGAACACGTTTCGCGACCACCTGATCCTCGAATACGAGATCCCGAAATGGGACGGCGACCTCGGCCGGCCGAGCGTCTACCAGCCGGTCAGCGAGGCCTCGCTGGAGCGCAAGGTCGACCTCCTCCATCGCCACTACCCGACCCAGTCCGGCAAGCACTGGTTCGACCGCGACACCTTCCGCGGCCTTGCCCGGCTGCGCGGCCTGGAATGCAACAGCCCGAGCCGGTTCGCGGAGGCGTTCCATGCGCCGAAGCTGCTGTTGCAGCTGGGCGACGTCTGACGCGATCGAGCCCCAGGGAGGAACAGGCAATGGCAGATCAGAAGGTGGCCCTGGTGACCGCGGGCGGCAGCGGCATGGGGGCGGCGGTGGCGCGCCGGCTGGCAGGTGACGGCTTCGCCATCGGGATCCTGTCCTCCTCGGGCAAGGGCGAGGCGCTGGCGGGCGAGCTCGGCGGGCTCGGCGTCACCGGCTCCAACCAGTCTCAGGACGATCTGAAGCGTCTGGTCGACGGCGCTCTGGCCCGCTGGGGCCGCGTCGACGTGCTGGTCAACAGCGCCGGGCACGGACCGCGCGCGCCGGTGCTCGAGCTCACCGACGAGCAGTGGCACACCGGGCTCGAGGTCTACTTCATGAACGTGGTCCGCCCGACGCGGCTGGTGACGCCCGTCATGCAGGCCCAGAAGTCCGGGGCGATCATCAACATCTCGACCGCCTGGGCGTTCGAACCGAGCGCCATGTTCCCGACCTCGGCCGTGTTCCGGGCGGGGCTCGCCTCCTTCACCAAGCTCTTCGCGGATACCTATGCCGCCGACAATGTGCGCATGAACAACGTGCTGCCCGGCTGGATCGACAGCCTGCCGGCCACCGAGGAGCGGCGCGGCAGCGTGCCGATGCGGCGCTACGGCACGAGCCGGGAGATTGCCGCGACGGTGGCCTTCCTGGCCTCCGACGGCGCCGGCTACATCACCGGTCAGAACATCCGGGTCGATGGCGGCTTGATGCGCGCGGTCTGAGGCGGGCCAGCGGCGCCCGCGCTCAGTGGACGAAGTGGCCGGGTGCCGCGCCGAACAGGCGGGTCTTCAGCCGCTCGGCATGCCCGGGGATGCCCGGCAAAGCCAGCCCAAGCAGATCGGTGACCACACGGGCCGAGTTCCAGTTGGCGACCCACCAGCGGGCCAACACGCCGTAGCAGGCCAGCCGCTCGCCGGGTGTGAGCTTCTCGTTGGCGACCAGGCCCAGATAGACCCGGTAGAGGTTCAGGGTCGGTAGGGTGCTGGCGCGCTTGCCGGTGCTGCTGTGCCAGAGCCGCCGCGCCTCGCGGCTGCTCATCTGGCGCGTGTAGCGCTTGCCATGCTCACGCATCTCGACCAGGCGCTGCGGCAGCTGCAGCAGTCGGCCGCGCAGAGCCAGCTGCGCCAGTAGCGCCCGGTCGGCACCGTGGAAGCTCGAGATCAGGAGCGAGCTCTCGAGCGCGGCGCGGCGTGTGAGGCCGAACATGTCGACGCAAGAGTGCGAGCGCAGGACCATGGTGGCGAAGCGCTCCGACGGCCGGTCGCCGCCAGCCTCGCCGAGCACGCTGGTGTAGCTCGCGAACGCCTGCCCGCGCTCGTCGATATAGTCGACCGCGGTATTGCACAGCACCGCGTCGGGAGCGGCATCGAGCGCCGCTACGGTCGCGTCCAGATAGCCGGGGGCGAGCCGGTCGTCGTGCGCGAGCCACTTGAACAGCTCACCGCGCGATTCATGGAAGGCGCGCGCGAAGTTGCCCGAGGCGCCGAGATTGCGCTCGTTGCGCAGATAGCGCACGCGCGAATCGCCGGCCGCCAAGTCGCGCGCGATCGTCTCGGTGCGATCGGTCGACGCGTTGTCGCAGATGACCAGCTCGAAGTCGCCGAAAGTCTGCGTCAGCGCCGAACGGATCGCGTCCTCGAGGAATTCCTCGCCATTGTAGACGGGTAGCCCAATGCTCACCCGCGGGTCTGCTTTCATCGTCTCGACCTGTCGATCCGGATAGCGGTCCGGAGGACCGGTCCGCCATCGACACCATGTGTGGAATCTAGCAGGCCGCGACCTCGCTGCAAACGCGACCGAACCTCGCTCAGGGAGCTGGCGTCAGCTCATCCGGCCTGGGCATACCATGCTGCAACCGAGAGAAGCCGGCCGAGCCCGCCGACTGGCGGCAGCCTTCCAGCAGCATGCGGTAGACGGCTTCGCAGTTCACGGCGGCGCGGTCCCATGTCGCGGTGTCGATGACCTCGGCACGCGCCGTGTTGCCGAGACGCCGCGCGAGGGTCGGATCGTCGGCCAACCGCACGATCGCGCGCGCGAACGCGTCCGTGTCCCGGTTTGCCACCACGAGCCCGGTCAGATCATCGCGCAGGAGCTTGGCCGAGCCCGCGAAGGAAACGATGCCACGGGCGGCCGCCATGTAGTTGAGCAGCTTCTGCGGGATGCCCGGGCACTCCGGCCTGGGCATCAACGCCACCGAAGCCTCGGCGAGGCGCTCGGGCAGCGCGCGGAAGCTGTCCTCCATGATCTCCAGGGCATGGCCGACCCCAAGGCGCTCCACCACGCCCTGGAACGGGGTGAAATCCGCTCCGGTGAGCAGGCGCAGCCGCAGATGCGGCCGCTGCGCCAGGGCCTTGGCGAACGCCTGGAGCATCAGGTCGATGCCCTGATAAGGGGCGAGCGTTCCCGTGTAGACCAGAAGCTCGGGCCGCGGCTCGACGCTGCCGCGGATTGCCAGGAACGTCTCGACCTCGACGCCGTTCGTGACGACCGTGATCTGCGCCGGATCGAAGCCCAGCTCCTGGCTGAGCTGCTGGAGAATATCCTCGGTGACCACGATCATGTGGTCGGCGAACCGCGGCAGCAGGCGATCCAGCCGGCGGCCGAGCACGCGCACCAAGCGGTGGCTCCATTCGGCGCCATAGGAAGGCAGCTCGGCGCTGAGCAGGGTGTGCGCATCGTAGATCAGCGGCACGTCCGTGCCACGGCAGCCATAGGCCGCGGCGAGCAGGCCCTCATAGTGGTGGGCATGGATGATGTCGAACGGCGCCGACCGCACCCGGCTGCGTACAAGCCGCGCCAGCGCCGGATCGTAACGGACCAGCTTGGCCACCGTCGGCCCGGGCGGCAGCGTGCCGCGCTCGACCCGATCGTAGATCCGCCGGATCGGGAAGGCGTAAGCCCCGTCCTCCTCCGCCAGATGGTAGGTCATCAGCTCGACGGCATGACCACGCGCGGCTAGCGCCTGCGCTAACCGCTCCACCCTAAGAGGAGTTCCGCGCCGCGCGGGCATGGGGCATGCAGCGACCATGCCTATCCTCAGCGGCCCGTTGCTCAGGTTCAATCCGGTAACCCTGCCCTCGCAGCCAATCCTAGACCTCGTAGCGGGCGTACGGCTATCGATCCGCGTGCCTGCCCGCAAGGAAGATATCATCGCTATCGCACGTCTCAGCGCAAACCGCTGCAGCCTTCGGGTCGATCTAGCACACTCGCGGGTGGTCTGCGCTATCTTTCCATCAACGGTGGAGGTGGCGGGCCTGAGGTTGCGGGCCGGACAGGCGGTGGGGTAAGGAGTCGCACCACGGCAACACCTGGATACCCACCTTGCCGCCGGATAGCCCGCGCGTCGCTCTGTTCGTCACCTGCCTGGTCGATCTGTTCCGGCCATCGGTCGGATTCGCAGCCATCAGGCTGCTCGAGCATGCCGGCTGCCGGGTGGAGGTGCCACGGCGACAGACCTGTTGCGGCCAGCCGGCGTTCAATTCCGGCGACCGACGCACGGCCGAGGCGATCGCGCGACACCTCATCCGCCAGCTTGAAACCTATGATTTCGTGGTAGCGCCGTCCGGCTCCTGCGCCGGCATGCTGCGCGTGCATCTGCCGGAGCTGTTCGACGAGGACGCGGCCATGAAGGCGCGAGCGCAGGCGCTGTCGGAGCGGTGCCACGAGCTCGTCAGCTTCCTGGTGGACGTCATGGGCGTGCAGGAGGTCGCGGCCCGGTTCCCGACGTCCGCGACCTATCACGACAGCTGCTCGGGACTGCGCGAGCTCGGGGTCAAGTCCCAGCCCCGACGGCTGCTTGCCGGGGTCGACGGCCTCGAGCTGGTCGAGATGGCCGAAAGCGAGGTGTGCTGCGGCTTCGGCGGCACCTTCTGCGTCAAGTACCCGGAGATCTCGACCCGCATGGTCACCAACAAGGCCGAGCGGATCGAGGAAACGGGGGCGGAGCTCCTGCTCGCCGGCGACATGGGCTGCCTGCTCAACATGGCGGGCCTGCTCAAGCGTCGGGGCTCGACCGTCCAGGTCCGCCACGTCGCCGAGGTGCTCGCGGGCGACATCGCCACGCCTGCGATCGGCGAGCCGGCAGGGTAGGTCGGCGATGGAGCCGACGACCCTCGCCTTCAAGGAGCGCGCCCATACCGCGCTGGCCGATCCGGTGCTGCAGTCGGCCCTGGGCCGGATCAAGACCGGTTGGGTCGCCAACCGCGCCCGGGCCGCCGGGGCCATGCCCGAGTTCGAGGCGCTGCGCGACCAGGGCCGGGACATCAAGAACCACAGCCTCGCTCATCTCGACCTCTATCTGGAGGCGTTCGAGGCCAAGGTGGTCGGCCTGGGCGGCACGGTGCACTGGGCCCGCGACGCGGCCGAGGCGCGGGCGATCGTGCTCGAGCTGTGCCAGGCGGCCGGCGCACGCACGGTCACCAAGAGCAAGAGCATGGTGACCGAGGAGATCGGCCTCACCGCCTTCCTCGAATCGCACGAGCTCGAGCCGGTCGAGACCGACCTCGGCGAGTACATCCTGCAGATCTCCGGCCAGCCGCCCAGCCACATCGTCGGCCCGGTCGTCCACATGTCGCAGGACGAGATCAGCGACCTGTTCGCCAAGCATCACGGCAGCCCGCGGCTGGATGATGCCGGCGCGCTCGTCGCCGAGGCCCGCCGCGTCCTGCGCCAGCACTATCTCGACGCCGATGTCGGCATCACCGGCGCCAATTTCCTCGTGGCCGAGACCGGCTCGGCGATCACCGTCACCAACGAGGGCAATGCCGAGCTGACGCAGGGCCTGCCCAAGACGCACATCGTGGTGACGACGCTCGAGAAGGTCGTCCCGACCATGGAGGACGCCTTCACGCTCCTGCGCCTGCTCGCCCGCTCGGCGACCGGCCAGGAGTTCTCGACCTACACCACGGTGATGACCGGGCCGCGCCGCCCGGGCGATCTGGACGGGCCGGAAAGCTTCCATGTCGTCCTGCTCGACAATGGCCGCACCCAGATGCTCGGCAACGAGCTGCGCGAGATGCTGCGCTGCATCCGCTGCGGCGCCTGCATGAACCACTGCCCAGTCTACCTCGCCACCGGCGGCCACGCCTATGGCTGGGTCTATCCGGGTCCGATGGGCTCGGTGCTGACGCCACAGCTGATCGGTATCGAGCAGGGCTGGCCCCTGCCCAACGCCTCGACCTTCTGCGGCCGGTGCGAGGAGGTCTGCCCGGTCC
>JBGAKU010000083.1:0-19910 GCA_044224255.1 Geminicoccaceae bacterium | reverse complement strand
CGATCCCTGGTCAAGCTTCCTCGCTCAGTCAAAACATCGTGCGTATGAACGAGCCGCTCCGATCCAGGAGCATAGCCAGATCTAGCCACGATAGATACGCCAATTCAATTGTCGAATGAGGTGCCAAGCCGAGGGAGGCTGTACCCTACGGCCGTACCCGAGCGTATCGCACACGAGCCCATGTCTCTGCGACTGGAGGCGAGTCCGGCCGGAAGGAGCGTTCGCTGGGAAAGCCAAGAAGCTCGCGCTTACCGCCTGCATGCGCAACCTTCTGGTCATCCTCAGCGACGGCCCCCCGTGGCGCATAGCACACTCCACTTGACAGCCCAAGACAGTCCTGACCCCTTCTGGTTCCTCCAAGTATATCTTGCCCGCGGCAGCACAGCCTGGGGGAAGGTGTGCCTCGTCGCCGGCTACGGGGGTGCTGCGCCTGAGGAGAGACTCCTGGCCTAATGCTCGACGCTTTCCGTCGGCACCAGTTGCCGGTCGCCTCTCGCGCCGGATGGGGTCAGCTCCACCGTGTAGAAGCCGCGATAGGCCCTGGGCGAGGCATCGCGGATCACCTGCACCAGCACTTGGCCGTTGAGCGTCGCCTTCAGGCGCAGGGGCAGGTTGCCCTTCTTCTCGGCCAGCACGTCGTCGGGCGGGTCGACCAGGCGCAGCGTCGCCGGGCCGTTGGTGCCGCCCGAGCCGCCATCGATGTCGACCTCGACCTCGACCTGCTCGTGGCTCTTGCCGGCGAAGACGTAGGCGTCGACGTCCTGTCGCGTGCCGTCGTCCTCGCCACCGAAGCCGAGCACGCTGCGTGTTATCGGGGCGACCCCGGCACAGCTCTCATCAGGCTGGTTGGCAGTGATGACGTTCTTGTGGGCATCGTACTGCAAAATGACTTGCGGATTTTCCAAACAGAATTCTAACCTGGCCGTAGGGACCTCGTCGCAGCCCGCATGCTCAAACTTTCTGCAAACCCACTTGTCATGAAAGGGGCTCAGGAAATTGTTATCGGCTCGGTAGAAGAGTTGTGGATGCTCAAAGGTGGTAGCGTCGAGGCCGGCACACCCGCTGTTTCGGAAATATGGCCCGCGGCATTCGAAGTAGCCGTAGGCGTTCGAGCCGATCGAGAATGGAATCTCATCTGCCGCATGCGCTGACGACATCGGCGCAAGAGCAGCCGCCCATGCTCCCAGCATCATGATGTTCCGCAGCACCCTTTTTCCTCAGACTGGATGATGGGGCTGGCATCGGTGGCGGCGCAAAGGCCTCGCCGATGCCAGCCATCGGTTTACTGCTCGACGTTCTCGGTCGGCCGGAGCTTACGCTCGCCGATATCACCCGACACCGGGGCGACCTCCAGCTCGTAGCCGCCCCGCAGCGCATTGCCGCTGCCCGGGCCGCGGGAAACGACGATCTCGACCGGCCCCGGCAGGGTGCCCTGCAGCGCCAGCGGGACCGCGCCGGTCCGCTCGGCGATCAGGCCACCATTGGGCGCGCGCACCCGAAGCGTCGCGATGTCACCCGCGCTGCCCGCGCTGCCGTCACGGCCGAGCTTGATGTCCACCGCTTCGCCAGACTTGCCCGCGAAGCTGTAGGTATCGATGTCCTGCGCTGGGGTGTCGTCGTCCTCGCCGTTCTGGCTAAGGACGCTCCTGGCCTGGGCCAGGCGGCAGCGGGGAGTCTGGTTCACCGTGAGCGAGCTTCCGTTCCAATTGAGCTCGACCCTAGACGTCAGCGCGCAGAACTCCGCTTTGCCCAACAGCTCTGAGTTGCAGAACTGGCGACGAACGTACTTATAGACACCGCAGCTCCACATTCCGTACGGGTCGAGCCCATTGTCCTCGGCGGTATAGAAGTGCTGTGGGCCCACTGCCCCGAGATAGGCGCAGGGGCTTAGGCGGAACCAGGGCCCGTTGCAGCGGACCTCGACCGTTTGTGGGGTGGTGAAGATGAAGTCGATGTCGGTTGCCGAAGCCCCCGCTATCGACTGCAGCATGGCCAACCCGAACGCTGCCGCTGCGGCAGATCTTGTCATCATTGAGATCGTTCCCCCTTGTGGAATCACATCAGGCTCTGCTTGCCTCGGCCTGGCCTACTGCTCGACGCTTTCCGTCGGCACCAACTGCCGGTCGTCCATGGCACCGGACGGGATCAGCTCCACCGTGTAGAAGCCGCGGAACGCCTTGGGCGAGGCGTCGCGGATCACCTGGACCTGCACCTGGCCGTTGAGCGTCGCCTTCAGGCGCAACGGCAGGTTGCCCTTCTTCTCGGCCAGCACGTTGTTCGGCGGGTCGACCAGGCGCAGCGTCACTGCGCCGTTGATGCCGCCCGAGACGCCATCGATGTCGACCTCGACCTGCTCGCCATGGCGCCCGGCGACCGATAGCCGCGGCCGAGGTCAAATGGGAAATCCGGGATTGGTCACCGTGTTGATCACCGACACGCTGACGTCGCCGCCGTTGGTGATGCAAGCGTTCTGGGCGAGAGTTGCCGCCGCCACGACCAACGCCGCCACCGTCTGGCGCACTTCCGCCGGTGAGCGAACTTGCATCGATTTTACTCCGCAGCGTTATTTTCTTCTTGAGCTTGTATCTTTCAGGTTAGCCTCGTTCCAAGGGCCTGCAAAGTGTCGTTGAGCCGCGTGCGGCAAGTTTCCGAGGGCTCGAACCAGAGCAAAAGGGCTCACGGACTAAAAAAAGCAGGGATTCTTTAGAGGAGGCTGGAAGGAGGCGTCAGCGGCGTGGTCTGCCGGCCGGCGGTGAAGATGGTGAGGATCACCTCGTCGAAGGAGAGGGCGAAGGCTCGGGGCGCAATGATCCAGGGCGCCCGAACCGGCGGCGCATATGCGCGCCACCAATGCCAATGGGAGCGCAGTCGTGACTCCCGCTGCGACCCCAATGCTCCCGGCCGCCTAGCGCGTCGACCAAGCCCTTGATTTCTGGTGCCGGCGAAGGGACTTGAACCCCCAACCTCCCGCTTACAAGGCGGATGCTCTACCAGTTGAGCTACACCGGCCGGAGCGCAGGATAGCCGAGCGTCAGGCGTCCGGCCACCTCGGCTTGCGCTTGTGGACGAAGGCGTCGAGGCCCTCGGCGAAGTCGGCGCCCAGCGCGTTGGCGACGATCGCGTCGGTGCTGAAGGCGTAGGCGTCCTCCAGCCCGAGCTCGAGCTGGCGGTAGAAGGCGCGCTTGCCCAGCGCCAGCACCGCGCGCGGCTTGTCGAGCAGCCGGGCGCAGAGTGCCTCGACCGCGGCGTCGAGCTCCGCGGGCGGCACCACCCGATTGACCAGCCCCAACCGGAGCGCCTCGGCGGCGGCGACGAAGTCGCCGGTGAGCAGCATCTCCATGGCCGGCTTGCGCGGGACGTTGCGGGAGAGGGCCACCATGGGTGTGGAGCAGAACAGGCCGTACTTCACCCCGGAGGTGGCGAAGCGGCTGTCCTCGGCGCAGATGGCGAGATCGCAGGCCGCGACCAGCTGGCAGCCGGCAGCAGTGGCGATGCCGTGCACGCGCGCGATCACGGGCTGGGGCAGGCGGGTCAGCGCCGTCATCACCGCCGAGCAGCGGTCGAACAAAGCGCGCACGGGCGCGTCGCGCAGGTCCGCCCCCATCTCCTTCAGATCGTGGCCGGCGCAGAACGCCTTGCCCGCCCCGGCGACGACCACGACGCGGACGGCGGGGTCCTCGGCGATGCGGGCGAGCTCGTCCTGGAGCCGGCCGAGCAGATCGTAGGACAGGCTGTTGTAGGTCTGCGGGCGGTTCAACGTCAGGCGTGCGATGCCGCCGGAGTCGGCGCGCAGCAGTGGCAGTTCCGGAGTTGCGTCCAAGGCCGTGATCCTCAGCTCGCGACGAGACCCTGCTGACGATACCACGCCAGCGTGCGCGCGAGACCATCGTCCAGGCTGACCTTCGGCGCGAACCCGAGCCGCGTACGCGCCTTGGCGGTGTCGTAGGCACGATTGTTGACGAAGAACTCGATGCGGCGCCGGTAGATCGGCGGGCTGATGCCGAACGGGCGACAGATGCGCTCGCACAGATCGCCGGCGAGCAGGATGGGGCCGGCGGGCAGCTTCACGAACTGCTGGTTCGGATGGCCGGTCAGCCGGCCGATCCGGCGGATGACGTCCTCGAGCGTCGGCATCTCGGCGCCGGCGATGATGAACGCCTGGCCGGACACGCCGCTGGCCGTGGCGGCGAGGCGGAAGGCCGCGACGAGGTCGTCGATGTGGATCATGTGATAGTGCGGCCGGCCGTCGCCGAGCAGGATCACCCGGGCACGCGCGGCGAGCTTGTAGAGCTTGACCAGCCGCGTGTCGCCGGGGCCGTAGACCGGGGCCGGGCGGATCACGACGGTCTCCAGCCCGTCGCACGCCTCGCTCAGGGCGAGCCGGTCGCCCTCGGCCTTGGTGACCTCGTAGATCCCCTCCGGACGGATCGGCGTGGCCTCGCTCGCCGGCGCCCCGGTGACGTTGCCGTGGATGCCGACGGTGCTGCAGTGGACCACGCGGCGCACCCCGTGCCGCCGCGCTGCCTCCATCATCCGCCCGACCGCGTCGACATTGACCTCGCGATAGCGCTGGTCGCTGAGGTTCGGCTCGCGGAACGTCCCGGCGATCGCGAACACCGTGTCACAGCCCGCGACCGCGCGCTCGACCGCCGCCGCGTCGGTGATATCGCCCTGCGCCACCTCGGCGACCGCCAAGCCGGCGGCCGCGACCTTGTCCGGCTGGCGGGCGAGGACACGCACCCGCTCGCCCGACGCCAGGAGCGACCTGGTCAGCGCCTGGCCGATGAACCCGGTGGCACCGGTCACCAGGACGGTCAACGTACGCCCTCCGGTAGCCGGCCGCTGGCAGCTTCCTCGTCGCGCATGCGCAGGACGCGCCCGGGCACACCGGCGGCGACGCTCCATGCCGGCACGCTCGCGATGATCACGCTGCCTGCACCGATCACGGCACCTTCGCCGATCTCGACGCCGTCCAGGAACATGGAGCCAAACCCGATCAGGCAGCGGTCGCCGATGCGGATCGGGCCCTTGGTCCAGCGGGTCTGCTCGCGGGCGCTCATACCCGCCTCGCCGATGCGGCGCTCGGTCTGGAAGACACCGCCCGAGATCTTGCAACCACCGCCGAGCACGACCTCATTGCCGATCTCCACGCCGCCCTGGGAGTGGATCACGCTGTGCATGCCGATGTCGCTGTCGCTACCGATCCGGATCGGCCCGATCTTGGCCTGGATCGACACGCCGCGGCCAAGGATGGTGCGGTCGCCGATCTCCACAC
Source organism: Geminicoccaceae bacterium (assembly GCA_044224255.1). Taxonomy (GTDB): domain Bacteria; phylum Pseudomonadota; class Alphaproteobacteria; order Geminicoccales; family Geminicoccaceae; genus Benzoatithermus. Next base: position 14,635 of record JBGAKU010000083.1, on the reverse strand, counting down.
CCGCAGGGCCAGCACCGCGCCCGTCGACGACGCAGCCGTCGTCGAGAACCACATTGTCCCCGAGCGAGATGCGATGCGCGTTGCGGACGACGAGATCACGGCCGAAGACGACGCCGCGCCCACAGCGGCGAAACAGCCGGGGGTAGAACAGCTTGCGCAGGGCAAGGCCCAGAGCGCCCGGCAGCCCCCCCAGCAGCATGGTGATCAGCTCGTAGCGGATGAGCTGCCACCAGGACGTATCCGGGCCGACGACAAGAGCCGCGTACCGCCGGACCATCGACGTGTCGCTGGCGAACAGTTTGCTGCGAATGTATTCCTGCTCGTCGAGCTGCTGCAAGGTCCGTTTCCCACCACGCATCGCTTGAAGGCCATACGCGCGAACGTCTAGCCAAGCCCAACCTGCCTGCGCAATCGCACAATGCCTAGCCCAGGCATGCGATTGTATGTTGTCGCACAGCTCGATAGCGGGCGATGTTGCAGTTGCATCGCATCCAGGCGGCCGTGACCGGCGGAACAGCTCACGGCTCGATCGGCTCCGGTTTCCGTCTGAGCAGATGCATGGCCCGAAAGGTCATCACCGTCGCAGCGGACTGATCGCTGACAGCGTAGGCAATCGTCACGATACCTCGGTCCGGCCTGCTGCGCGAGGGCGTGACCTCCCGCACCTCGCCGCTGACCCGCAGAGTGTCGCCCGGCCGCACCGGCCGGAGCCAGCGCAGCTCGTCGAGGCCGGGCGATCCGAGCGATGCGGCGTTGATGATCCGCTCCTGATATACCAACCGGAAGGCGACCAGGAGGGTCTGGAAGCCGCTGGCGATCAGTCCGCCGAACGGGCCGGACCGCGCCGCCTCTGCGTCGATATGGAATGGCTGCGGATCGTGCGCCCAGCCGAACTCCAGGATCTGCGCCTCGCTCAGCGTGCAGCCGGCGGTCCGGAAGCTCTGCCCGACCGCGAAGTCCTCGAACCACAGGTCACGCCGCATCAGCCGGCCTCCCGATTGACCAGAACGACGCCGCCGAGCGCTATCGCCATGCCCAGCATCTCGACCGGGCCCAGATGCTCGCCGAATAGCGGCCAGGCCAGCATCGCGGTGGTCGGCGGCACGAGGAAGAACAGGCTCGCCACCCGCGACGCGTCGCCCCGGCGCAGCAGCATGTAGAGCAGCGGGATCGCACCCAGGGACAATACGATCACGAGCCAGGCCAGCGCGAAGACGAGCTCGCCCGTCCAGTCGATGTGCCGCGTCTCGAACAGGAGCGCCAACACCCAGCAGGCCGTTCCGGCGGCGGCGAACTGGATCGTGTTGGCGCTGCGCAGGTCGTGCCCGACGCAGTGCCGCTTCTGGTAGAGGGTGCCTATGGTGATCCCCAGCAGCGCCACGACGCAGGCGAAGACGGCGAGGAAGGCGGCGCCGTGCCCGAGCTTGCCCGAGAGCACGAGCGCTGCGCCGAGCATGCCCAGCCCCAGGCCCAGCCAGCGGCGCCAGCCGATGGTCTCGGCCAGGATGAAGGGGGCGGCGGCCGCGACCAGGAGCGGCTGCAGGCTGACGATCAGCGCCGACAGCCCGGCCTCGAGCCCGAGCCGGATCGCGACGAACACCCCGCCGAGATAGACGCCGTGCATGAGCAGGCCGGCGACGGCGAGATGGCCCCAGTCCACGAGGCGGGTCGGCCAGGCCACGCGCCACAGGGCGGCCACGACGGCGAGGCACGCCGCGGTGATCAGGAAGCGCAGTGCCAGGAAGGTCATCGGCTCGGCGTGGGGCATGCCCAGGCGCGCGCCGATGAAGCCCGTGCTCCAGAGCAGCACGAACAGGGGCGGCAGCAGCCGGTCGCCGAGCCGGCCGCCCGCCGAGGCGGATGGTGCTATGCGTCGAGCTCCGGCAGCGGCGCGAACAGGGCCTCGATGTCGGCCTCGGTGAAGCTCAGGCCGGCGCCGGTGCCCGACAGCACGGAATCGACCAGAGCCTGCTTCTTGGACTGCAGCTCGACCATCTTCTCCTCGACCGTGCCCTCGGCGATCAGCTTGTAGACGAACACGGTCTTGTCCTGGCCGATGCGGTGGGCGCGGTCGGTAGCTTGGTTCTCGACGGCCGGGTTCCACCACGGGTCGTAGTGAATGACCGTATCGGCACGAGTGAGGGTGATGCCCGTGCCGCCGGCCTTGAGGCTGATCAGGAAGACCGGCACCTCCCCATCCTGGAAGCGGCGCACGGGTGTCTCGCGGTCCTTGGTCTGGCCGGTGAGCATCACATAGGCGATGCCCTGCTCGTTCAGCCCAGCCTCGATCAGCTGCAGCATCTCGACGAACTGGGAGAACACGATCACGCTGCGGCCGGCCTCCACCATGCTCGGCAGCATATCCATGAGCAGCTCGAACTTGGCGCTGGGTGCTGAGCCGCCGCGCTCGCCCTTGAGCAGCCTCGGATCGCAGCAGACCTGGCGCAGCTTGAGCAGCGCTTCCAGGATCGCAATGTTGCTGCGGGCGAGGCCGCGCTGCTCGATCTCGTCGCGCACCCGCTTGTGCATGGACAGCCGGACGCTCTCGTAGAGATCGCGCTGGCCTTCGGCGAGCTCGATCTCCTGCACCACCTCCTGCTTGGGCGGCAGCTCGGAGGCGACCTGCTCCTTGGTGCGCCGGAGCAGGAAGGGCCGCACGCGGTTGGCCAGCAGCTGCTGGCGGGCGGTGTCGCCCTCCTTCTCGATCTGGTTGCGGAACACCCGGCGGAACGTCTCGCGGTCGCCGAGAAAGCCCGGCATCAGGAAGTTGAACACCGACCACAGCTCGCCGAGATGGTTCTCCATCGGCGTGCCGGACAGCGCGATGCGATGCTCGGCGTCGAGCTGGAAGGCCGTGCGCGCGAGCTTGGTCGCGGGGTTCTTGATCGCCTGCGCCTCGTCCAGCACCACCATCCGGTATTTGTGCTCGAGCAGGAGATCCTTGTCGCGCAGGAGCAGGGCGTAGCTGGTCAGGACCACGTCATGCTCGTCGATCTCGTCGAACAGCTCGCGGCGCTGGTGGCCGTGCAGGACGAGGACGGTGAGATCGGGCGCGAACTTGCGCGCCTCGTTGCGCCAAGTCGGCACGAGGCTCGTCGGGCAGACGATCAGGCAGGGCTTGATCAGGTTGCCGGCGAGCTTCTCGGCCAGGATATGGGCGAGCGTCTGCACCGTCTTGCCGAGGCCCATGTCGTCGGCGAGCACGCCGGACAGGCCCAGGCTGCCCAGGAACTGCAGCCAGGCGAAGCCGTCCTCCTGATAGTGGCGCAAGGTCGCCCGCAGCTCCTTGGGCGGCGTGACGGCCGGGATCTCGCTCGTCGTCGCGAGCCGGCGGGCCATCTCGCGCAGCTGCTGGCCGCCGTTCCACTGCAGGGCGTCGGTCGGCAGGGCGCTCTCGATCGCCGTCAGCCGGGTCATCTCGGCCCGGGACAGGCGCAGCTTGCCGTCCTCACGGATGCGCCGGCTCGCGAACAGCTCGTAGAGCGCCTCGACCATCGCCTTGAGACGGAGCACGGGGATCGGCAGGAGCCGGCCGTCCGGCAGCGTGCCGAAGACGTGATCCTCGCCGAGCTGGTCGAGAGCCGCGGGGGAGAGCTCCTCCGGCGCACGCTCGAACAGGTCGAGGAGGATCGGCAGGAGCGGGATGGTCTCGCCGTCGACGGCGATGCCGAGATCGAGATCGAACCAGTCGATCCCCGAATCGTTGACGTCGACCTTCCAGACGTCCTCGGCCTGGACGACCTGGTAGGGATAGTCCTCGCCGAAGGTGATGCGCCAGCCGTCCCGCGCCAGCTTGGGCAAGTCCTGATGGTTGAACTCGACCCAGCGCATCGAGACGTCGTCGTCCTCGTCCTCCTCGAAGGTGAAGTCCTGACGACAGTTCTCGGGCGCGAACCGGCCCAGGCCGGTCGGGCCGAGCGGCTGCAGACCGAGCGCATTGAGGCGCTCGATCATCTGCACCTCGTACAGGCTGTCACGCGGCAGGACGAGCAGGCGGTTTTCGCGCACATGGTTGATCTCGGCGCGGCCGTCCTGCCAGCCGACGTCGGCGCCGGCATAGTCGAACAGGACGCGCGCGAGCGGCAGGTCGACCTCCTGCTCCTCGCGCTTCCAACCCATGCCGCGGGAGGTGACGACACTCGGGCAGTGGAGATGGAGGATCGGCGTCGGCTTGAGCTCCAGCCGCTCGCGCTTGCGCAGGGGCTCGGGCAGCGCCACCGCGGATGCGCTGGGCTGCAGCTTCTGCCGGACCAGGCTGGCCACCGCCGCGGGCACGGCCGGCGCCTTGAGAAGCAGCTTGGTAACGCGCGGCGCCACGTTGGTCTCGACGCGGCCGCACACATACTCGCCGAGGTCGATGTACCAGGGCTCGCCCAGCCCCACGATGACCATGTCCGGCCGCGGCTCCTCGAGCTCGCAGACGACGTGCTGCTGCCCCTCGCTGTCGAAGTGCCACGCGAAGCGGCCGGCTCGCGGCTCGCCATAGGACAAAGCGGGGCTCTGGCCGTTCCGCCAATGGCAGCGCTCGGTCTCGAGCATGCGTTGCAGCGTGTCGCCGTCGCCGACCGAGCCCAGGCGCTTGGTCTGGGAGTTGCCCCCACCCAACAGGCGGCCGATCACCTGATCCGCGATGCCGACGAAGGTGGCGGGATCGTCCGCGACCAGATTCGACATCGCGAGGGGATGCTCGCGCCCATAGAGGCCACCGCGCAGACGCCGGGCGCGGAAGGTGCTCACGGCCAGGGGCTGGATCGAGGCCGCGTCACGCCAGAGCCGTTGCGCCGGCTCGAGCAGGTAGAGGATGCAGTCGGCACCGTCGCCGGCGTGCCCGTTGGCCTGAGTGCGCGTGCTCTGATTGAGGGCGGCGATCCACGCTTCGAGCTCCGGATCGATCGCGGCGCTGACCTCGTCCGCATCGGGTGCCGCGGTCTCGTCGAGCGCGGCGAGCAGGGTCGCCGCCGCGTGCTCGCACTCGCTGTAGACCAAGCAGGTGCAGGTGCTGGAGAGCCTGATCCGGCCACCACGCCCGTTCACGATGTTCACCCGGGTCAGGTAGGGCGTCCGCCGCTCGCCCTTGACCCGGCCAGTAATCGAGCGCCCGTCACGCTCGACATTGATCTCGACGACCGCGCTCTGCTCGCAGAGCGATTCCGCGCGTTGCCAGGTCGTAGACGGGAAGAGGCGTTCGAGATCGGTTCTGTTGAAGGCTAGCATTGGGCTGCAGAGGCTCTCGTTCGCTATTTATACCAATGTCCCGGGCCCGCCGACGCGACGACGCACCGCTTCTCGCCGACATTTGGACCAACCTGCGTCGGGCCAAATCGGATCGTCGCTGCATGCCCGTCGGCGTACTACCCACCACCGACGCAACCCACGGACATCGTCCAATGCTTACAAGCGCAATCGCAGCAATTTGCAACGGGCGGGGTATGGTCACTCAGACCAAAATCGCGGCATTTCCGGCCACAATGGCCCGATCCGCCGGAGAGTGCGTCAATGCGCCGCATCTCGGCAACGGAACTATTCACGCCCGCTCGGTCGCGAAATGCGCCTCCACGGCCAGGCCGCCCATGGGGGACCGATCCAGATGCAGCCAGCCGCCCAGGCCCTCGACGATCTCCCGGACGATCGCCAAGCCGAGGCCGCTGCCGGGCATGGTCTCGTCCAGGCGCTGACCGCGGGCCAGGACACGGTTGCGCTCCGCCTCGGCCAGCCCCGGGCCGTCGTCCTCGACCCTGATGACCACGGCGCGATCCTGCCTGGCCGCCGTCAGACGGACACGAGAGCGTGCCCATTGGCATGCATTCTCGATCAGATTGCCGAGAATCTCCTCGAGGTCGGCCTGCTCGCCGGGGCAGCTCAGATCGGCGGGGACCAGGCAATCGATCGAGAGGCCGCGCGCGGCGGCGACCGGGGCCAGGGCTCGCGTCACGCCCTGAGCACAGCGCAGGAGGTCCACCACGCTGCCGCTGGATCGACGCCGGGCCTGCAATCGAGCGCGCGCGAGGTGGTGCTCGGCAACTGCCTGCATTCGCTGCGTATGGGTGCGGATCGCCGCCGCAGCCTCGGGCTGGTCGGCGGCCATCCGCTCGACATCGAGGAGAAGGAGCTGGAGGGGCGTCTTCAGGGCGTGGGCGAGATCGGCGGCCTCGGCGCGCGCACGTTCCACCTTCCTCTCGCGCTCGGCGAGCAGCCCGTTCAGCTCCTCGACCACCCCTGCCACCTCGATCGGGAACACACCCTCCATCCGCCTCGCCGCGCCCGACCGGATCCGTGTCAGCGCGCGCTCCAGCTCCGCCAACGGCGCCAGTCCGACGGTGACCTGGGCTGCCGACGCCAGGAGCAGCCCGATCGCGAGCGTTCCCAGACTGGCCCAGAGCAGGCGATCGAAGCGTCCGGCGACCGACGCGACCTCCGCGACGGGCAGAGCCGTCGCCATACGCACCGCCTGTTCGGGGCGATCGGCCAGGCGGGTGACGCGCTCCACCACACGCAGGCGGCCCAGCCCGTCGATCTCGACCTCGTGCCGATGCAGCTCGCCCGCCGCCGGCAGATCGTCGGGCAGCGTCAGAGCGCGGTCCCACAAGGATCGAGAGCGCAACGGCGGCGCGTTGGCAGTCTCGATCTGCCAGTAACGGCCTCCGTAAGGCTCGTGAAAGCGGGGGTCGGCGGGCAGGGTACGGAGCAACGGTCGGCCGGATTGGTCGAGCTCGAAGGTCGCGGTGAGACTGTCGAGCTGATGCACCAGCTCCGCGTCATACTGAGCGTCCAGATGCTGGCGGAACAAGGCGGCGAGCGCCAGGCCGGTGGTGGCCACGGCCAGAACGATGAGGATGGCCCCACCTGCGAGCAGGCGGAGCCGCAGCGACCGCCGACGGGTCACCGTGGTCCTCCCAGCCGATAGCCCAGGCCACGGATGGTCTCGATGCGGTCGCGGCCGAGCTTGCGGCGCAACCGGCCGATCATCACCTCGATCGTGTTCGAATCGCGATCGAGATCCTGGGCATAGACATGCTCGACGAGCTCGCCCTGCGGGACGACGCGATCCGGCCGATGCATCAGATAGGCGAGGATCCGGTACTCCATGGCCGTCAGCGGCACCGAGATCCCATCGAGCGTGACGCGGCCGGCCCGCGGGTCGAGCTCGAGCGGCCCATGCCGCAGGATCGGGTCGGCCCGGCCGCTCGCGCGCCGCAGGAGCGCGCGCAGTCGGGCCAGCAGCTCCTCGGTCGCGAACGGCTTGCCCAGATAATCGTCGGCGCCCGAATCGATCCCTTCGACCGTCTCGCGCCAGCTGTCGCGCGCGGTGAGGATCAGCACCGGCATCGCATGGCCGTCCGCGCGCCAGGCCCGCAGAACCGACAGCCCGTCGCGTTTGGGGAGGCCAAGGTCGAGGATGACGGCATCGTAAGGCTCGGTCTCGCCGAGAAAGTGGGCCTCCTCGCCGTCCGCGGCGCGATCGACCGCATAGCCGGCGGCGTCGAGCGCGCGGGCCAGGTGGTCCGCGATGCCCTTCTCGTCCTCAGCCAGCAGCACCCGCACGGTGCTAGTCGTCCTCGTTCGGCGGCAGCAGGAGACCGGTGCTCGCATCCAGGAGCCGCTTGCTGACCACGCCGTTCGGCGCCAGCGTCGTCACCTCGTAGATCCAGCGATCATGCTCGTTCTCGAGCTCGACCTCGAGAACCTGTCCCGCATCCGTCTCCCGCAGGCGGTCGAGGATCACCGACAGGGGAAGGATCTCGCCGCGCCTCACCGCGTCCAGCGCCCGGTCCTGGCTGTCCTCGTCCGCGCGGGCGCCGGCGAACGCCGGAGCGAGGGCGAGGATCAGGACGAGCAGGACGGAGCGCATCGTGGACGGCCATGGGTGGGAGCGCGAGCCTAGCACGCAAAGCTGAACGCCAGCTGAACCGCTCATTCAGGCCCCGCTCAGGCCAGCTCGACTAGAGGTCAGGCCGTCCGGAACGGTCCGGACGAGAATCGGAGCACTCAGATGCGTACAGCTACCTTCGCCACGGCGCTGGCCGTCGGCCTGCTCGCCGCGATGCCCGCTTTCGCCGACGACGATTGCCCGGAGGCGCCCCGCGACCAGTGGCTGCAGCCGGAGCAGATCAAGGCCAAGGCCGAGGAGATGGGCTACACGGTCCGCTCCGTCGACGAGGACGATGGCTGTCTCGAGGTCAAGGGCGTCGATAAGGCGGGTGCGAAAGTCGAGGTCTACTTCGATCCGGTGAGCGGTGCCGTGGTCAAGACCAAGGAGGACTGAGCGATGACGGCCGAGCCGACTATTCGCGTCTGGGATCCGGTCGTCCGCGTGTTCCACTGGACCCTGGTCACGGCATTCGCCACCGCCTTCCTGGTCGAGGAAGGGGGGCGGCTGCATGATGCGGCAGGCTACGTCGTGCTCGGCCTGATCGCCGTTCGCCTCGTATGGGGCGTGATCGGACCGGAACACGCCAGGTTCGCGAGCTTCGTGCCCACCCTGGCAGGGCTCGTGGGCTATCTCCGGGGGGTGGCGCGCGGCAAACCGGCGCGGTTCCTCGGCCACAATCCTGCCGGCGGCGTCATGATCGTGCTGCTGCTCGCGACCGTCTTCACCGCGGCCGCCAGCGGGTGGCTGATGACCACCGATCGGTTTTGGGGCGTCGCATGGGTCGAGGAGCTGCACGAAGGCGCTGCCTGGCTCGCGCTGGCGCTGGTCGGGGTGCATGTCCTCGGTGTCCTGGTGAGCAGCCTCCTGCATCGCGAGAATCTCGTGCGGGCGATGGTCACCGGCAATAAGCCGGCCACGGTCGACTGAGCCCGGCCGCCCGGCGTCGTGGGTTGGCCGCGCTCTACGACGCCGGTGCGGCATGCAGGAAGCTCACCGCCGGTGGGCGGCCGGGGAGGTCGAGGCTGGCGATGCGTGGTGCCGCGCGGGCGACGATCTGTCCCGCTCGCAGCACGAACAGCCGCGTCGCCTTGAGCCGGATCGCCTCGACCGCATCCCAGGCCTCCAGGACCACCAGGTCCGCCCGGCAGCTCGGCTCGAGGCCGTAGCCGTCCAGCCCGAGGATGGAAGCAGGCTCGCTGGTCACCGCCTCGAAGCAGCGGCGCATGGCGTCGATGCCGGTGAGCTGGCCGACATGCACCGCCATGTGCGCCACCTCGAGCATGTCGCCCGATCCCAGCGAGTACCACGGGTCCATGACGCAGTCGTGGCCGAACGCGAGGTTCACGCCCGCGGCCATCAGCTCGGGCACGCGCGTCATGCCGCGGCGCCTGGGGTAGGTGTCGTGCCGGCCCTGCAGCGTGATGTTGATCAGCGGGTTGGCCACGACGTGCACGCCGGCTTCGGCGATCAGCGGGATCAGCTTCGACACGTAGTAGTTGTCCATCGAGTGCATCGACGTGAGGTGCGAGCCGGTCACCCGGCCCTGCAGCCCGAGGCGCTGCGTGTGGAACGCCAGCGTCTCGATGTGGCGCGAGTGCGGGTCGTCGCTCTCGTCGCAGTGCATGTCCACCGGCAGGCCGCGCTCGGCGGCCAGCTCGCACAGCAGGCGCACGCTCTCGGCGCCGTCGGCCATCGTGCGCTCGAAGTGCGGGATGCCGCCGACCACGTCGACGCCGAGGTCGAGCGCGCGCTTCATGTTCGCCAGCGCGTTCGGACTCCGCAGCACGCCGTCCTGCGGGAAGGCGACGAGCTGCAGGTCGAGGTACGGCGACACCCGCTGCTTCACGTGCAGCAGCGCCTCGACCGCGAGCAGTCGGTCGTCGCAGACGTCGACGTGCGAGCGGATCGCCAGCAGCCCGCGGCCGACGGCCCAGTCGCAGTACTGCAGCGCGCGATCGACCAGGGCCTGCTGCGTCAGCTGCGGCTTGAGCTCGCCCCACAGCGCGATGCCCTCGAGCAGCGTGCCGCTGGCGTTGACGCGCGGCAGGCCGTGGCTCAGCGTCGCGTCCATGTGGAAGTGCGCGTCGACGAAGGGCGGGCTGACGAGCCCGCCGCGCGCGTCGATCACCTCGCAGCCCTCGGGCGCGACGAGCCCGGGGCCGATGGCCGCGAAACGCCCGTCCTGGACCAGCAGGTCGATGTCGGTGCGGCCGTCGGCCAGGGTGGCGTGCGTGATCAGCATGGTCGTGCCCGGAGGTGGTGCGTGGCCACAGCATAGGCAGGAATCGCGCCTCCGGCACTGCCCGCGCGCGCGCCGACGACCCCATCGGCAACGCGCCCACTTCGGGGTGATTGCCCGGCGCCGAGGCCGCAACCCAGAATCCATGGCGACCCGGGCGCCGACCCCGCCGGTGCGAAACGCGGCGGTCGCACGAGAAGGGGGTGTCGTGGGGCTCCAGTACACGTTCGGCAAGGTGGTCGTCCGGCCCCAGGAGCGCCTGCTGCGCATCGACGGCAAGGACACGCCGGTCGGCTCGCGGGCCTTCGACGTGCTGATCGCGCTGATCGAACGCCGCGACCGCGTGGTCTCGAAGAACGAGCTGCTCGACCTGGCCTGGCCCAGCGGCAAGGCGATCGCTGAGAACAACCTCACGGTGCAGATCTCGGTGCTGCGCCGCCTGCTCGGGGCGCCCGCGATCGCCACCGTCACCGGCCGCGGCTACCGCTTCACGCTCAGCGAGGAGGCCGCCGCGACCCGCGCGGCCGAGCCGTCCGGGCGCGAGCGCATCGAGCGGCGACTCGCCGCGGTGGCCGGGGCCGACCTGGTCGACGGGGACGCGGCGCGGGCCGCGCGGCCGGCCGCCGCCATCGGCGCGTGGCAGGCGCTGCGCCGCGAGGCCCTCGAGCCGCAGGTGCCGGCCTTCGGCGGACGCATCGTCGAGCTCACTGCACGCGGGGCGCAGCTCGAGTTCGCCAGCGCCGTCGACGCCCTGCGCTGGGCCCTCGACCTGCAGCAGCGCCTCGAGCAGCAGCGCCAGCGCCCGGCCGACGTGCACCTGCAGATGCGGGTGGGCATCGGCATCGAGGATGCGATCGTCGACGAAGGCAAGCTCGTCGGCACCGCCGGCGCACTGACCGCCCACCTGCTGAAGGCGGCCGCGCCCGGGCAGGTCGTCGTCGACGAGTTGCTGCGCACGCTGGTGGAGCAAAAGATCCCGGTGCGCTTCCGGGCCCTCGAGAGCGCCATGCCGGCCATCCCGGGCACGCGGCCGGTGTTCGCCGCCGAGCCCGTGCGCGACACCGGGCCGCCGCGCGAGGCCGCCGCCGGCTGGAGCACCCAGGGGCGCCCGGGCGTGGCGGTGCTGCCCTTCGACGCCGGCGCCGGCGACGAGCAGCGCTACTTCGGCGACGGCATGACCGAGGAGATCGTCGCGTCGCTGTCGCGCAACCGCAGCCTCTTCGTCATCGCGCGCAGCTCGACGCTGCGCTACCGCGGCAGCGACCGCACGCCGGCCGAGATCGCCACCGAACTGGGCGTCGACTACGTGATGTCGGGCACGGTGCGGCGCAGCCACGGCCACCTGCACCTCGGCGCCGAACTCGTCGAGGCGCGCAAGGAGAACGTGGTCTGGGCCGAGACCTTCGACGGCCAGGACGAGGACCTGTTCGACTTCCAGGGCCGCATCGCGGCCAACATCGCCGCGGCCGTCGACCCGGCGGTGCAGGAGGCCGAGATCGCACGCATCGCCGAACGGCCCACCGGGCACCTGGGCGCCTACGATTGCATGCTGCGCGGCCTGGCCGTGCTGCACACCTTCCGCGACGAGGACATCGACCTGGCCGGTCGGCACTTTCGCCACGCGATCGACCTCGACCCGGGCTATGCCCGTGCCCACGCACACCTGGCCTGGTGGCACAACCTTCGCATTGGCGAGGGGTGGACGGCCGACAAGCACGAAGATGAGCGCCTCGCGGAACACCACTCGCAGCGCGCGATCGAGCTCGACCCCCGGGACGCGCTGGCGCTGTCGGTGGCCGGCCACATCCAGTCCTTCGTGCGCAAACGTCCCCTGGCGGCCATGGACCTGTTCAACCGTGCCCTCACGATCAACCCGAGTTCGTCGATCGCCTGGGCGCGCAGTGCCACGACCCTGGCCTACCTGGGCCGCGGCGAAGAGGCGATCGAGCGCGTCGCCACCGCGATCCGCCTGAGCCCGTACGACCCGCAGAGCTACGCCTTCTTCACGACCAACGGCAGCGCCTGCATGGTCGCCGGCCGCCCGGCCGAGGCGGTGGGCTGGCTCGCCAAGGCCCGGCGCCTGAACCCGCGCTACCGCGCCGCGCATCGCCTCCACGTGGCCGCGCTGGTGATGAGCGGCGAGCTCGACGAGGCCCACGACGCGGCGCGAGACTTCCTGCGTGTCGACCCCGGATTCCGCGTCGGCACGTTCGGCGGCTGGTACCCGCTGTGCGAGCCGCACCTGGGCAGGCTGCTCGACGCGCTGCGCCGCGCCGGCCTGCCCGACTGATGCGCCGGCCACGGCGAACCATGCAAAGGAGAACCCACCATGGCACATCCGTTCCAGTCGTTCGGTGAAGGCGAGGGCGAGGGTGAAGGCGAAGGCGAAGGCGAGGGCCTCGGCGAGGGCGAGGGCGAGGGCGAGGGCGAGGGCGAGGGCGAAGGCGAGGGCCAGGACAGCCCCCGCCCCTGGCACGGCGCGCCGGCGATGCGCCGCTTCGGCCGCACCGGCGGCGGCATGCCCAGCGGCAACGGCTTCGTCGGCGGCTACGGCCGCATCCGGCGCAGCGCCTACGCCACGCCGGTCGAACTGGGCCTCAAGCCCTGGACGCTGGACTTCGCCGACGACGCTGGCCTGGAGCCGTTCCCGACCGCCGTGCTTGAACCCTACCGATGGGAGAGCGGCGCGCTGACACGCCACCTGCAGTGGCGCACCGACGACTGGGACCCGGGCCTGCGCCACTGGTCGCTGCCCTTCGACCCGCGGCTCACCGAGTGGCTGCAGGACCTGAACCTGGCCGCACCGTCGGCGATGGCCGGGCGCGAGTTCGCCGCGCAGTACCCGCGCTGGGCCGGCGACCCGCAGGGCACGGTGGGCGCACTGGTCGTGCAGCTGAGGGACGATCGGGGCTGGCTGCAGAACGCCGACCTGGCATGGTGGTTCGACCCCGACGCGCCCAGCGCCGACACGGTCGCTGCCGCCAACCTCGCCGTGCGCCGCGAGATCGCCAAGCTCCAGGCCGACATGCAGACGGTGCGCGGCCGCTACACGGCCGAGGCCCTGGCCCAGTCCGACGGCATCCCGCGCTACTTCATGCACCTGCTGGCGATGGACCGTGCCGGCAAGCCCTGGACGGTGCACCTGATCCGCTGCGCGCTGGCGATCGGCAACGTCGCCTACCTGTACTTCAAGGGTCGATTCAGGCGCGTGCGCCCGTCGGCCCTGTGCCCCGGCCTCGTGCCGCCCTTCGGGCCGCCGCGGCACCCGGCCTTCCCGAGCGGTCATTCGTTCCTGGGCCACTTCATCGCGCTGCTGCTGCTCGAGATCGACCCGATCGCCCGGCTGCACGGCGTCGGCCTGGACGGCCCCGACGGCGGCCGCAGCCCGATCCGCTCGGGCGGCAAGGCCACGCTGGCCACGGCCCAGGCGCAGATGGAACGCCGCGACCGCGGCACGCTGCTGTGGCTGGCCGACCGCCTGGCGACGAATCGCGAGCGCATCGGGGTGCACTACCCGTCGGACTCGTCGGCCAGCAAGCACCTCGCCACCGGCCTCTGGCACGCGCTGCTGCACGGCGCGGACGCCGCCCGGCGCCTCGACGTGCCGACGCTGCAACGGGTGCTGGCGCGCGCACGCGCCGAGTGGGACTGAGCGCCGCGCCCGGGCATCGGGCCCGGCGACGCGGGTCGGCTCAGGCCGCGAACACGCGCAGGCCGTGGTTGTTGTCGTTCGCGACCAGGTCGCGCAGCGCGTCCGCGTCGGCCGGCGGGCCCGCGTCCCAGGCGCAGGGCAGTCCGGTGCGGGCGTCGCTGTGGGCCGGATCCGCCGGGCAGGCGGCCCGCGCCAGCACCGCGACGGGGCCGCGATCGGGGCGCAGCACCGCCGGCAGGGCGAAGTCGACCCGCGCGCGGACGGCCTCGCGGCCGTCGGGTTCGAGCGCCTCGGGCGCATCACCCACCGGCTCCAGGCGAACCCAGTCCGACCCCGCCGTCGATCGGCGCGCCCAGGCCTCGACGACGAGGCCGCGCGCCGTCTGGTCCCCGCGGTTGCCCACCGCCACCCGGACCAGCCCGCCCGCGTCCACGAGGCACAGGCCCGCGTCGCCGACGTGCCAGGGCGCGGTGTCGGACGCCAGGTCGACCGGCGCATAGGCACCGCCCGCACGTTCGCCCTGCCCCGGAATGAAGACGTCGACGCGCGGCGGCCGACCCACGCCCTCGACCACGTCGCCGGGCTCGGCGCTGGCGTACAGGCCCTGCTGCTCGAAGGCCCAGCGGATCACCTTGTGCAGCCGGCCGCCCTCGTGCACGGCCAGGTCGGCGTCGATCAGCGCCGAGACGAACTGGTCGGCCGACTGTGCCGGCACGAGCCGGGACGGCCCGAGCAGCGAGATCGCGCGCATGACGTGCGCGACGACGCGGTCCGACGCCGCTCGGCGCAGGGCCGGGTCGCTGGCGTCGCCGCCGATCGCGCGGTAGAGGCGGAAGATCGAGCTCGACAGCAGCTGCTCGGCGAAGTAGTCGCT
>JBGAKU010000082.1:0-20084 GCA_044224255.1 Geminicoccaceae bacterium | reverse complement strand
CCCCAACGATGAAGATGCACTCGCCCCGCTCGAGGCGGAGATCGATCGGCCCGAGGACGAAGGCCTCGCCGCCTTCGGCCGGGGGAAAGGCGTAGCCGACCCCCTTGAGCTCGATGGTCCGCATCGGTGGGGAGGACACAGCCGCCTCCTCCACGCTCAGATGGGGTTCCGGATTGGCGAACTGCCTCGACAGATCGGCGATGCGCGCGAACGCGACCTGCGCTCGCGTGACGATCGGCAGCTCGCCGATCAGATGCTCCAACGGCCCCTTCATGTAGAGCAGGACGAGCACGAAGCCGCTGAGCGTCGCCCGATCCGCATTCGGCGAGAAAAACTGATAGGCCAGCGCCAGACCAATCACGACGAAGAACAGACTCGACCCCAGCACATTGGCGATCGTGAACAGGTTGACCGAGCGGATCTGGATGTCGCGGATGCCGGCGGCCGTGCCCTTCAGCCTGCCCTGAAAGATGGCGATCCGGCGCGGCCGGCTGATCCGAAGCTCCTTCGCGCCCTCGGCGATGCCGCGATAGGTCTTCTGCAGCTCGTCCTCGAGCTCGCGCGCGTGTGCGAAGCCCCGCAGGCCGTAGTCGCGCGCATAGTACTGCGAGACGCAGCCGACGACGATCGCGGCCACCGTGATCAGGAACATCGGCCAGGACAGCGTGGCCATGTAGGCGAGGCAGCCGAGCGTGACCGACAGGGAGATCGCCAGCGGGGCGAGGTTGAACGCGAAGTCGCTGATGACGTCGATGTCGTGGGTCAGGACCGGGATCAGCCGGTGGGTCCGGAAACGCTCGATCTGGTCGATCGGCGCCAGCAGGATCTTGCGGCTCAGCTCCTCGCGCAGGCGCGCGACGACGTGCTGGCCGACATAGTTGGTACCGATGTCCGACAGGATCGAGCCGACCACGACGATCAGGCACAGGCCGGTAAACGCGAGCAGCACTGCGGCCGCAGTGCCGTCGCCACCCAGATGCAGGCTGTCGTTGATGGTTGCGAGGAGTGCCGTGACGGCCGCGCCGCCGGCGATGCCGGCCACGATCGAGCTGAGAAGCACGGGCCAGTAAGGTCGCAGAAGCCGCCGCAGCTCGATCAGCGCTCCGTCGGGATTCGATTGCGTCATGCCCTCGCCGCCTGCTCAGCCGGTCCTCACCACACAGGACGAACGAGCGGGTCGGAAGTTGAGGCCCGGATCCATCCGACGCCTAAATTTCCCGAGCGCGGCTCCGTCTAGGTTCCGACGGGCGGGAACGCCGTGGTCAGCAGGCGCAGCCCTCGCGGGCGGCGACCTGCGATCAACCGTGCCAGCCCACCGGGGCTTGGCATTCGCTGGATGGGACGAAGCGTGGGCGATATGAATCCCTGCCGGTCTGCGCCGCTCGATCTGATTGGAATCGGGTTCGGCCCTTCCAATCTCGCGCTCGCCATCGTGCTCGACGAGATGGTGGCCAAGCGCGGGCGGCGGCTCGAGGCGATGTTCCTCGAGAAACAGCCGGACTATCACTGGCATGGCGATACGCTGGTCGCGCAGAGTGAGATGCAGATCTCCTTCCTGAAGGATCTGGTTTCGCTACGGAACCCGACCAGCTACTTCAGCTTCCTGAACTACCTCCACCAACATGGCCGTTTGGTCGACTTCATCAACCTCGGCACGTTCTACCCGTGTCGGATGGAATACAACGACTACCTTCGCTGGGTCGCGTCCCATCTCACCGCTCAGTGTCGCTACGGCGAGGAGGTAACGGCGGTCGAGCCCGTGGTCGACGGCGGACGGGTCGAGCTGCTGAAGATCCGCACGCGCGACGCGCTCGGCAACGAGCATGCCCGCACGACCCGCAGCGTGGTCGTGAGCACGGGCGGAACACCGCGCATTCCGGAGGTCTTCGCGCACCTCCGCCACGATCCGCGGGTCTTCCACCATGCCGACTATCTCAGCCGCCTGAAGGCTTGGTCCCTGCCGTCGGACCGGCCGGCTCGGATCGCTGTCGTCGGCGGCGGGCAAAGCGCGGCGGAAGCGTTCATCGATCTGCACGATAATCACCCGGCGGTGCACGCGGATCTCATTCTGCGCGCCGCTGCCCTCAAGCCGGCCGATGACAGTCCGTTCGTCAACGAGGTGTTCTCCCCGGCCTACACGGATCTGGTGTTCAGTCAGCCCGAGCCGGAGCGTGAGCAGCTCATTCACGAGTACCGCAACACCAATTACTCTGTCGTCGACCTGGACCTGATCGAGCGGATCTACACGATCTTCTACCGGCAGAAAGTCTCGGGCGTCCGCCGGCATCAACTGCTCAACCGGCGAAGCATCGAGAGCAGCGCCGCGAGCTCGGACGGGGTCGAGCTGACCGTGCGCGACTTGGCCTCCGGTGAGCTTCGGCGCGTGCGCTACGACCAAGTGATCCTCGCGACCGGCTACGAGCGCACGGCGCATCGACGGCTGCTGGCGCCGCTCGCCGAGTATCTGGGCGACTTCACGGTCGACCGCCACTACCGGCTCAACGCGGACGAGCGCCTTCTCGCCCCCGTGTTCGTGCAGGGCTTCAGCCAGTCCTCGCACGGCCTGAGCGACACGCTTCTGTCCGTGCTGCCGATCCGGGCGGAAGAGGTGGCCATGGAGATCCATCGCGCCCTCGAGATGGCCCAGGCGGCGGAGGGCCGCCGCTGTCTCTCAACCCACGCAGCACTCTAGCGATCGATGCGTGCATCTGAAGCCGAGGCCGGCCTACCCCTGCCCGATGGTCGCACGCTTGCCGCGGATAAGGCGGCGGGTCGGCTGCAGCTCTGGCTGAGCTCGGAGCCGATCGCCTCGTTCGCCCGCTCGTCGGACGGGCCGCGGACCGTCCTGGCGAGTTCCCGTCCGCCGGACAGCCCCCTCGCGCTCTGGGCGGCGAGCTACTGGCTTTTCGCGCGTGAAGCTGCCTGCGAGGAGATCGTCTGGGAACTGCCGCAGGCATCGCCGGCCGCCCTGGAAACCGGTCTGCTGATGCCGGAAAGCCGCGGCTGGCGCACGCGGCGCGAGCGGTTCTGGCAGCTGCCGTGGCCCTGGTTGATCGAGTCCGGTGCGGTGGGGCCTGAGGCCGGCACGTCGCTGCCGCCCAAGCCGAGCGGCGAGCTGTATCGCCGCTTCGACAACCGTGTCGGCCAGTGGATCTCCCTTCGGACCTTGGATCCGGCCCTCGATCTCGAGCGGTTCAATCGCTGGCAGAACACCCCGCGCGTCCTCCAGTTCTGGCAGGAGGGCGGAACACTCGAGCAGCATCACGACTATCTGAGCCGGCTCGCCGCCGATCCGCACACCTTCCCCGTGATCGGCTGCTTCGACGATGAGCCCTTTGCCTATTTCGAGGTCTATTGGGCCAAGGAGGACCGCATCGCGCCCTTCTATGCCGTGAGCGAGCACGATCGCGGGATCCACATGCTCGTTGGCGAGGAGCATCACCGCGGCCCGCATAAGGTCACCAGCTGGCTCTCCGCGCTCGTCCACTATGCGTTCCTCGCCAACTCACGCACCCAGACGCTGGTCTCGGAACCCCGCCACGACAATGCTCGGATGATCCGATACATGGAGCAGGTGGGATTTCACCGCATGAAAGATTTCGATTTTCCGCACAAACGTGCAGCGCTCATGATGCTGACACGCGACTATTTCTTCAACAACTCAACACTAATGTAGCCCATTTGTCGCTTGTGCTACCGCGCCGAACAGGTGCCGACAACGGCACTCGAGAAAGCATCGCGGCCAACGGGCGGGCGGACCGCGCGCCGCGCCAAGGGGATCGGAGACCTGCACCCATGCCTGTCATGACGCTTCCGTTGCGCCGCCCGGTACCGACCGCAGCCTGGCGACCGCTGAGAGCATCGCTGCTCGCATCGGTCGCAACGCTTCTCGGCACGCTGCCGGTGCTGGCACAGGCTCCGACCAGCCTCGTCGTGGCTCAAGCCGCGACAGTGCCGTTCGCTATCCCCCCACAGCCCCTGGCATCCGCCCTGGAAGCCTTTGGCACCCAGGCTTCGATGCGGATGAGCTTCGATGCGGCCGCAGCCCAGGGCGTGATCTCGCCCGGCGTGACCGGCTCGCTGCCACCGGCGGAAGCGCTGCAGCAGCTTCTTGCCGGGACCGGTCTCACCGCGCGCTTCACCGAAGGTGGCACCGTGCGGATCGATCGTGCCGTGGGTGCTACGGCCGACGGCGCCTTGCAGCTCGGCCCGGTGCTGGTCGAGGACCTGCCGGAGCAGCAGTCCGCATTGCGGTCCCCGCCCGGCTTCGTGGCTACGCGTTCCTCCGTTGGCACGAAGACGGACACGCCCGTCCTCGAGATCCCGCAGTCGATCTCCACCGTGACCCGGGACGAGCTCGACAACCGCAATGTGCAGAGCGATCCGCAGGCGGTTCAGTACACACCGGGCCTCTGGGCACAGCCCTTCGGCGGCGCGCAGAACCTGAACAATCCCTTCTTCGTCATCCGCGGCTTCCAGTCGGCCTTCGGCGGCAGCTATGTCGACAGCCTGGTCAGCTCGGTGAACTATCACTACGAGCCGTTCGGCATCGAGCGATACGACGTGCTGCGCGGGCCGTCCTCGTCGCTCTACGGCCAGGCCGATCCTGGCGGCCTGGTGAACCGGACCTCGAAGCGGCCGACGCGCGACTTCCTCGGCGAGGTGCAGCTCGAGACCGGCAACTTCGGTCGCGGCCAAGCGGCCGCGGATATCAGCGGCCCGGTCGACAGCCAGGGCCGTGTGCTCCTCCGCCTGACGGCGCTGGCCCGCAATGCGGACGCGCCGATCAACTACGACTTCGGCGTCACCGCGCCGGACAACCGGAAGTTCGTCGCACCCGCCGCCACGATCAATCTCGGCCCCGACACCTCACTGACCCTGCTGGGCAGCTTCCTCGACGACAAGACCGGCCAGGAGTCGGTCGTGATGTTCGACACCGGCGATCTGACCCATGTCAATCTCGGCCAGAACAACGTCAACTACGAGCATCAGCAGGGCGGCTACGACTTCCGCCACAACGTCAACGACTGGCTGCAGTTCAACCAGAATTTCCGGTTCTCACATCTCGACATCCACCGCTTCGGTTATTTCCAGGGCGGGTTTGACCAGTCGATCGGTTTCGTCGAGCGCTTCCTCGACGGCTTCCAGGAGGAGCGCTACGACACGATCGTCGACAGCAATTTCCAGGCGGACATCGTCACGGGCCCGGTCGCGCACGACCTCCTGTTCGGATTCGACTATCAGCATCTGCGCGACCAGACGATTTTCACGACCGGCGAGGCGGCACCGCTCAACTACAACGACCCCGACTATGGCGCGCCGCACGGCCCCTACGAGCCCTATGTCGATCAGCGCTCCGTGAACGACAATTACGGCATCTACTTCCAGGACCAGCTTTCCTATGGCGAGCACTGGCTCCTGACCCTGGGCGGCCGACAGGACTGGGCCGACGGATCGGTCGACGACCGGCTGGCGGGCGTCACGCAGGGCCAGGACGACGACAAGTTCACCTACCGCGGCGGCCTGACCTATCTCACCGATTTCGGGGTGGCGCCCTATGTCAGCTACGCCACCTCCTTCCTGCCCACACAGGGGGCGGACGTCGACGGCAAGCCCTTCAAGCCAACCGAGGGTCGGCAGTACGAGGTCGGCATCAAGTACCAGCCGACCGGCTACAACGCCCTGTTCACCATCGCCGCCTACGACCTGACCAAAGAGAACGTGCTGACGCCGGATCCCGAGAACGGCCCGCTCGCCGCGACCCAGGTCGGCGAGATCCGCTCGCGGGGCATCGAGCTGGAAGCCACGGCGAGCCCGATCGCCGGGCTCAATTTCACGGCGGCCTACGCCTACAACGACGCCGAGGTGACCAAGGACAATCCCGACGCCGACGGCCTCAGCCGCGAAGGCAACCAGCCGATCCTGGCACCCGAGAACCTGGCATCGGCTTGGACGGACTACACCTTCCAGTCGGGCGCGCTCAAAGGTCTGCTGCTCGGCGGCGGCGTCCGCTATGTCGGCTCCACCTGGGCGGACGAGGCCAATACCTTCAAGAACGACGACTATCTCCTGGTCGACGCCGCGATCCGCTACGATTTCGGCAATATGTACGAGCCATTCCGCGGCGCCACGTTCGGGATCAGCGCCAACAACCTCTTCGACAAACAGTACTTCACCTGCTTCAGCCTCGCCGACTGTAGCTGGGGTCCCGGCCGTACGATCTACGCCACACTCGGCTTTCGGTGGTAAGAGCACGGGTCGCTTTTGAACTGATATAATCTTAAAAGAGACTTCGATGGGTTGCTGGAGATGCTTGGGCGAGGGTAACCACGCGCTGCCGCGGATGCACGCGCCTCGTCGTCGAGCCAGGAGTTGGTCCAATTCGAAACTGCGCCGCGCCTACCGCGTGCTCCAGTAAGCCCGGGGACGATGCCGCGGTGACACGCCTCGCATGCCGAACCCGGCGTGACCGGCACTGCGGCCAGCCGCGGAACCCGACCTCGGACAGGGCGCCATGCGTGCTGCGCTGAACCTCCTGCATCGCTGGTTCGGCCTCGCGATCGCCGGGTTCCTGTTCGTCTCGGGGCTGACAGGGGCGGTGATCTCGTGGGATCACGAGCTGGACGAGATGCTCAATCCGCATCTGACCGACGTGGACAGCGTCGGCCCGGCGATCCCGCCGTTGGAGCTGGCGGCGAAGGTGGAGGCCGAGGATCCCCGGGCGCGGGTGAGCTGGATCACGCTGGCGGCGGAGCCCGGGCATGCCCTGCCGCTGTTCGTCGTGCCCCGGCGCGACGCCACGACGGGCCGGCTGTTCGAGCTCGGCTACAATCAGGTCTTTCTCGATCCGATCACCGGTGCCGAGAATGGTCGCCGCGACTGGGGGGCGGCCTGGCCGATCACCACCGAGACCTTCGTCTCGTTCCTCTATGTCCTCCACTACAGTCTGCACATCCCCGAGTTCTGGGGCATCGATCTGTGGGGCATGTGGCTCCTCGGCATCGTCGCCATGGTCTGGGCGGTCGACTGCTTCATCGGCTTCTATCTCACCCTGCCGACCGCTCGACCCCCCGATCCCCACCGGCCTGCGGCGATCCGGCGGCAGCTCGCTCGCGGCTGGTGGGCGCGGTGGGCGCCGGCTTGGCGGATCAAGGTCACCGGCAGCGCCTACCGAATCGCTTTCGACATCCACCGTGCGTTCGGCCTGTGGGCGTGGGCGCTCCTGTTCCTCCTCGCCTTCACCGCCTTCTCGCTCAATTTGTACAGCGAGATCTTCTATCCCGTGATGTCGCTGGTCTCGGAAGTCACCCCGAGCCCTTTCGACCTGCGCGAGGCTGCCGACCACGACAGTCCGATCGAGCCGCTGCTGGGCTATGCCGAGATCATCGCACGAGCGGAGGTGGAGGCGGCGCAGCGGGGCTGGGAGGCACCGGCCGGGGCCGCATTCTACGACCAGGAATACGGGATCTACGGGGTCGGCTTCTTCGAGCCGGGCGACGATCACGGGGCCGCCGGCGTCGGGCCGCCCTTCCTCTACTATGACGGCGGCGACGGCCGCTATTTGGGCGCGCACATTCCGTGGCACGGCACGCTGGCCGACCTGTTCGTGCAGGCGCAGTTCCCGCTGCACAGCGGTCGCATCCTGGGCCTGCCCGGCCGCATCCTGGTCTCGCTCATGGGCCTCCTGGTCGCCGCTCTGTCCGTCACCGGCGTGGTGATCTGGGCGCGCAAGCGCCGCGCCCGCATGGCCGCCTTGGTGCGCGCCGCGCGCCGGGGCCCCGTGTCCACGCTGCCTGCCGAATAGACCTCATCCCATGATCCGGACCATGCTGAAGCTGATCGCCCTCGCCCTGTTGCTCGCCGTGCCCGCCCTGGCCCAGACGGTGCCCGACCCGCCGGCGCCGGCGGCTGTGGCAGCCACGCCCGATGTGCCAGCCCCAGCGGGCGAGGCATCGATGGTCGAACCGCTGGCCCCATCAGTCGAGGAGGCGGCGCCCGCTCTGCTGCCGCACGACCTTTCGCCCTGGAGCATGTTTGTCACCGCGGACCATCTGGTGCAGGCGGTCATGGTCGGTCTGGCGCTGGCCTCGCTGGTGACCTGGGCGATCTGGCTCGCCAAGACCCTGCAGCTTCGTGCCGCCAGACGGCGCGCCGAGGTGTCCGCCGTGGTCCTGGCCGAAGCGGCATCGCTCGCTGAGGCCAGCCTCCGCCTGAGCGGGCTCCGCGGCGCCGGGCCAGCGCTCGTGCGCGCCGCCGAGCAGGAGCTCGAGGCCTCGGCCGACATCCCGTCGGGCGGCATTCAGGAGCGGGTCGCGTCCCGCCTCGAGCGCGGCGAGGCGGCTGCGTCGCGCCAGCTGCAGAGCGGCATGGGCGCGCTCGCCACGATCGGCTCGACGGCCCCCTTCGTTGGCCTGTTCGGCACGGTTTGGGGCATCATGAACGCGTTCGTCGGCATTGCCGAGGCGCACACGACCAATCTCGCCGTGGTGGCACCCGGCATTGCCGAGGCGCTGCTCGCCACGGCACTCGGCCTCGTCGCCGCCATCCCGGCCGTGGTGTTCTACAACGGCTTCGCGCGCGGGCTGCAGGGCTATCGTGCCAACCTGCGCGACGCCGGCGCCGCCATCGAGCGCCTGGTCGGCCGCGACCTCGACCGCGCCCGGCTGCACCGCCTGCGCCCGGCCGCCTGAGCGATGGCCGGCCGCCTCGATCCGGGCGACGAGCTGGAGGAGCAGCACGAGATCAACGTGACGCCGTTCATCGACGTCATGCTGGTGCTGCTGATCGTCTTCATGGTGGCGGCCCCCCTGGCCACCGTCGACGTCCCGGTCGACCTGCCCACCTCGACCGCAGCACCCCAGCAGCGCCCGGACCGGCCGCTGTTCCTCACCCTGCGCGAGGACCTGAGCGTGCATCTGGCCGAGGCCCCGGTTGCGCGGTCCGACCTCGGGCCGGCCCTCGACGCGGCAACCGGTGGCGACCACGAGGCGCGCGTGTTCCTGAGGGCCGACCGCAGCGTCGCCTATGGCGACCTGGTCGCGCTGATGAACGATCTCCGCGCCGCCGGCTACCTCAAGATCGGGCTGGTCGGGCTCGAGGCGCCATCCACCACAGCCGCGCCGTGACACAGGCGACCGCGTTCTGCGAGCCGCCCGCGCGTTGGGCGCACGCTCTCCTGGCGGTGCTCGCGGTGCATGCCGTCCTCGTGGCGCTGCTGCTGCGGACCGCGAGCGCACCGCCGGTCGCGGCACCGCCGGCGGCGATCCTGATCGATCTGCCGGCAGCACCTCCGGCATCTCAACCCGCGGCGGAGCCGAGCCTCGACCTGCCGCCACCCGACATGCCGGAGCCCGTGCGGATCGAGGTAGCCGAGCTCGACCTGCCGCTGCCCGAGCCGCCTCCGCCCGCGGTGGTCGAGGTAGCTCAGGTCGAGCTCCCGACACCAGACATGCCGCCACCAGTCGTGGTCGAGGTGGCCGAGGTCGACCTGCCCCTGCCCGACATGCCAGCACCGGTGACGATCGCGGTGCCAAGGGTCGAGCTGCCACCGCCGGAAGCGCCGCCGCCGGTCGACCTCGCGCGCATGATCGAGCTGCCGAGACTCACGCCCCCGCCACCGCCCACGAAGCCACGGCGGGCGCCCGCCGAGCCCGAGCGCAGGCAGGCACGCGCCGCGCCGCCCGCGGCACAGGCGAGCCAACCTCCTACCCGGAGCCCGGCCGCCCAGCCGACGGCTCCGGCGCAGGCTCGCAGCCCGTCCTCTGCGGTCCCCACCTGGCAGAGCGCCTTGCTCGCCCATCTCGAGCGTCACAAGCGCTATCCGCGCCAGGCCCGTATCCGTCACCAGGAGGGCGCGGCGACGGTACGCTTCACGATCGACCGGGATGGCCGCGTCGGCGGCGTTGTCCTCCTTGCCTCCTCGGGCCACCCCGCGCTCGACGAGGAGACCCTGGCGCTGCTGCAACGTGCCTCCCCCCTGCCGCCCCCTCCCCCCGAGGCCGGCCGACCACCGCTCGCCCTCACCGTCCCCGTCCAATACAATCTGAGATAGCGGAGCCGGCAGCATCCTCGAGCTCCCTCTCCCGCGCTCAGAGCGCGCCGGCTGCGAGACCGTAGAGGATGCCGGCGACAGAGCAGGCGACGAGCACCGGGATCATGCCGATCTTGAACCGGAATACAGCGAGAACGGCGCCTAGAGTGAGCATGAGCGAGGCGAGATTGACGCTGGCCAGTACCGGCACGTCGAGCCGCAGCCCGAGCGCGCGCACCTCGTACAGCTCGCCGAACAGGACGTGCAGCGCAAACCAGACCGCGAGGTTGAGCACCACGCCGACGACGGCCGCGGTGATCGCCGCCAGGGCGGCAGACAGTGCTCGGTTGCTGCGGAGGGTCTCGACGAACGGAGCCCCGGCAAAGATCCACAGGAAGCAGGGAACGAAGGTAACCCAGGTGGTGAGCACGCCGCCCAACGCGCCGGCCAGCAGCGGCGGCAGCTCGCCGGGGGCGCGGAAAGCACCCATGAAGCCGACGAACTGGACGACCATGATCAGGGGCCCGGGCGTGGTCTCGGCCATCCCCAAACCGTCCAGCATCTCACCCGGTCTGAGCCAGCCATAGGTCTCGACGGCCGCCTGCGCGACATAGGCCAGCACCGCGTAGGCGCCGCCGAAGGTCACGACCGCCATCTTGGAGAAGAACACCGCGATCTGGCTGAACACGTCGTCCGGCCCCAGGGTCAGTAGCAGGAGCAGGACCGGGCCGAGCCATAGGACGAGGCACACGCCGGTGATCCTGAGCGACCAAGCCAAGCCCGGGCGGGCATGGGGTGGTAGCTCCTCGCCGAGTGCGGTGTCGGCATCCGCCACGATCGGACCGTGGCTCGGGCCATGCCCGCCGCCGGCGCGAAAGGCGGGCAAGCCCGCGCGGCCGCCAAGATAGCCGACCACGCCGGCACAGAGGATGATCAGCGGGAACGGCACGCCGAAGGCGAAGATGGCGAGGAACGCGGCCGCGGCGATGCCGACCATCACCCTGTTCCTCAACGCCCGCCTGCCGATGCGCATGACCGCCTCGAGCACGATGGCGAGCACGGCGGCCTTCAGGCCGAAGAACAGCGCCTGCACGATGCCGACCGAGCCAAAGGCGGCATAGATCATGCTCAGCGCCATGATGGCGACGAAGCCGGGCAGCACGAACAGGACCCCGGCTACAAGGCCGCCCTTGGTGCGGTGCAGGAGCCAGCCGATGTAGATCGCGAGCTGCTGCGCCTCCGGTCCGGGCAGCAGCATGCAGTAGTTCAACGCGTGCAGAAAGCGCGCCTCGCCGATCCAGCGCTTCTCCTCGACCAGGATGCGATGCATCACCGCGATCTGCCCGGCGGGCCCGCCGAACGACAGGGCCGCGATCCGCGCCCAGGTGCGGACCGCTTCGGCGAAGGTCGGATGAGCGGTCCTCTCCCCGGTCGACCGGTCGAGAACGATCGTAGCACTCGCCATCTCAGGCCCCCGCCTTCGCGGACGGCCAATTGTGCGTCTCGCTCGTGGCGTCGCGGCACCAGCGATAGAAGGCGTCGTAAAGGGTCATGCCGGCCTCGAGCTGCGCGAGATCGTCGACGTACATCCGGGACAGGCCCAGGGAGGCCGCCAGCAGTCCCGGCGCCTCGGGTGCCAGCTCGGGTCGGGCCGTGTCCGCGCCGCGCACGATCCGCGCCAGATGCAGGAGGGGCGCGGTCGCCAGCCCGAACTCCTCCACCATGGTGTCGAAGGTGCAGGTATCCCCGCGATGGCTCCAGAAGACGTTCTCGACGTCGAATGGCGTGGCGGCGAACCGCTCGGCGACTCCTGCGACCTCCGGGGCGGCCACGAACAGGAACGCCGCGCGCGGATCGACGAAGCGGCGGATCAGCCAGGGGCAGGCGATGCGGTCGATCTTGGGCCGCGCGCGCGTGACCCAGACGGTGCGACCCCGGTCATCACGCGGCGGAACCTTGCTTGCCGGCACAAGCGGCAGACCCGCCTGTCTCCAACCCTCGAAGCCGGTCGCCAGGGCCTCGGCGGGAACGCCTTCCTGCCGGAGCCAGGCGGCACTGCCCTCGCTGAGCTTCTGCCCACGCTGGCAGACCACGATCGCGGAACGACCCGCAAGCTCCGACGCCCATGCCGCCGTGGAGCCATGAGGCCGGCGGGTGGCGCCGGGAATCAGACGGGGGTCGGCGGCGAAGTCCTCGTCGGTGCGGACATCGATGAGCGCGGGGCACCCCGGCGTGCCGATGAGGCGGGAAAGCTTGTCGACGGAGATCGTCGCGAACGATGACATGCTGCGTCCTCCTGTGCCTGAGGGACGCGATTCTTCAGCATGTCGCCTCGTGGGGAGATCGCGGTCCCCATGGGGCCATTTGCAGCTCCCATCCGGTCGCTGTCAACGCGCGTGAGCGCCTGGGATCGCGGCCCCAACGCATGCTCACCCCGGAAGGGACCGTTCTACCTGAACAGTCACCCAGCGCGATGGTAGAACATTTCGATCAGCGGTGACCCTTGAGATAGGGTCGCATCAGCGCCAGCGGATAGGCGGCGCGCCGCGCCACTAGGACCAGGGCGAGGATGCTGAGCAGATAGGGCAGCATCAGGAACAGCTGGTAGGGCACGGCACCCCCGACGATCTGCTGCAAGCGGATCTGGAAGGCGTCGAAGGCGCCGAACAGGAGCGCGCCCAGGAGCGCCTTGCCGGGACGCCAGGACGCGAACACGACCAGTGCTATGGCGATCCAGCCGCGACCGTTGACCATGCCGAAGAAGAACGCATTGAACGCCGAGAGCGTGAGGAAGGCGCCGCCGACCGCCATGAGCGCGCTGCCCGCGACCAGCGCCCCGATGCGCAGCAGATAGACGTCGATCCCCTGCGCCTCGACAGCGCCGGGATTGTCGCCGGCGGCGCGGATCGCAAGGCCCAGCGGCGTGCGGTAGAGCGTCCAGGCGAGCAGCGGCACCAGCGCCAATGCAAACAGGGTCAGCACCGTCTGCTGCGCCAGCACCGGCCCGAGCAACGGCAGGTCCGCGAGCCAGGTTCCAGCCAATGTCGGAAAGGGCTCGATCCGCGGCGGCGTGCTGACGTTGGGCAGCAGGACCCGGTAGGCATAATAGGAGGCGCTGGTGGCGAGCAGCGTGATGCCGATGCCGGTCACGTGCTGCGACAGGCCGAGGGGCACGGTGAGCAAGCCCAACAGCAGCCCCATCGCCATGCCGGCCAAAGCGGCGAGCAGGACCCCGGTCCACAGGTCCGCTCCCTGATACACCGCGAGCCAGCCGACCATGGCGCCCATGGTCATGATGCCCTCGATCCCCAGATTGATCATGCCCGCCCGCTCGCAGATCAGCTCGCCCAGGGTGGCGAAGATCAGGGGCGTCGCGATGCGCAGCGTCGCCGCCCAGAAGCTCGCCTGCAGCAGGATGTCGAGCGCCTCGCTCATCGCCGCAGCCGATAGCGGGTGACAAGGCCGGCGAGGAGCATGGTCAGCAGCGACAGGGCGACCACGAGATCCGCGATGTAGCTCGGCACGCCGGCGGTACGGCTCATGCTGTCGGCGCCGACGAACACGCCGGCGACGAAGATGGCGGCCGGCACGACGGCCAGGGGCTGAAGCTGCGCGAGCATGGCGACGACGATGCCCGTGTAGCCGAAACCCGGCGAGAGGTCCTGGGTGAGGTAGCCCTTGAGCCCCGCCACCTCGCCCGCACCGGCGAGGCCGGCCAGGGCGCCGGAGACCAGGCCGGCGCGGATGAGGACCGCGGATACCGGCATCCCGGCATAGGCGGCCGCACGGGCGTTGCTGCCGACGGCCTGCGTCTCCAGGCCCCACACGGTGCGGTCGAGAAAGACCCACACCAGCACGGCGGCGCAGAGCGCGACCAGCAGCCCCGAATGCAGTCGAGTCCGGGCGATCAGCCTGGGCAGCGTCGCATCGGCGACCACGGGGGCCGACTGCGGCCAGCCCATGCTCATCGGATCCTGCATGAGGCCCTCGACCAGAAGCCCGACCAGCAGCAGGGCTATGAAGTTGAGCAGCAGCGTGGTCACCACCTCGTCGACGCCGAGCCTGACCTTGAGGATGGTCGGACCGAGCATGAACAGTGCCCCGGCCGTCGCCGCGGCGACCATCACCAGCGGCAGCAGCAGCGGCGCCGGCAGGTGCACCGCGCCCGATCCCATGGCCACCGTGACGATAGCACCCAGATAGAGCTGGCCCTCGGCGCCGATGTTCCACAAGCGCGCCCGAAACGCGACCGCGACGGCGAGCCCGGTCAGGATGAGCGGGGTGGCGCGGGTCAGCGTCTCCGCGAGGGCGAACCAGGAGCCGAAGCTCGCCACCGCCATCTGGCGGTAGGCGCCGGCGAGATCGGCACCTGCGAGACGCAACGGGACGGCCGCGAGCGCCAGGGCGGTCAGGACAGCGCCCACCGGTGCCCCCGCAAGCAGCCAGAGTGGCGGATGGGCGCGCGGCTCAAGCCGCATGGAGCTGCTGGCCCGTCATCAAGAGGCCGAGCTCGCGCACGGTCACACCCGAGGTCGGCAGCGTGTCGCTGAGTCGGCCGCGGTGCAGGACCGCCACCCGATCGGCGAGGCGCAGGAGCTCGTCCAGATCCTCCGAGATCAGCACGATGCCGGCGCCGCGCCGGCGCGCCTCGAGCAGGCGACCATGGACGAAGGCGACGGCACCCACGTCGAGTCCCCTCGTCGGCTGGTCGGCCAGGATAAGGCGGGGCGCCAGCTCCAGCACCCGCCCGAGCAGCAGCTTCTGGATGTTGCCGCCCGAGAGCAGTCCCGTGCGCTGTGCGGGACCTTCGCACCGCACATCGTAGGCTCCGATCAGCCTGCGGGCATGCTCGGCGAGCCGTCCCCGGCGCAGGAAGCCCAGCCGCTGGAACTCGGGCTTGCGGCAGGTCTCCAGCACCAGATTGCGGTCGATGGGCAGATCGGCCACCACGCCCTCGCCGAGCCGATCCTCCGGTATCCGTCCCACGCCGGCGGCAACCGCGGCCCATGCGCCGCCGTGGGGAAAGGGCGAGCCACCGAGCAGGATCTCGCCGGCTGCCGGTTGCGCCAGCCCCGCGAGCAATCCCGCCAGCGCCCGTTGACCGTTGCCGGAAACGCCCGCGATGCCGAGGATCTCATGGGCATGGACGCTGAGGGTGGCGCCAGTCAGGCCTCCGCCGCCGGCCACCTCGACCGAGCGCAGCTCGAGGATCGGCTTGCCGGGCCGCTGCGTGTCGCGTCGCGGCAGCGTCACCGGCCGACCGACCATGGCCTCCGCGATCGCTGCCGGGTTGGTGCCGTGCACCGGGAACTCGGCGACCTTGCGCCCGGCCCGCAGCACGACCACCCGCCGGCACAGGCGCATCACCTCGTCCAGCTTGTGGCTGATGAACAGCACCGCGAGCCCGTCGGCGGCGAGGCGATCGAGCGTGGCGAACAGCCCCTCGGCCTCCTGGGGCGTGAGCACGGCGGTCGGCTCGTCGAGGATCAGGACCCGCACGTCGCGGAACAGGGCCTTGAGGATCTCGACCCGCTGCCGCTCGCCCACCGACAGGCTGGCGACCGGCGCGTCCAGCGGCACATCGAGCCCCGAACGCGCGGTCAGCTCGACCAGCTTCCGTCGTGCCGCACCCCCGTGGCGGCGCAGGCGCCACAGCGGCTCCGTCCCCAGGGTGATGTTGTCGAAGACCGAGAGATTGGCGGCGAGGGCGAAGTGCTGGTGCACCATGCCGATGCCCGCCGCCAGCGCCGCATGAGGGGAGCCGGGCGCGAGCGGCTGCAGCGAGCCCTCGCCGTCCGCGACCATGATCCGGCCGGCATCGGCGACATAGTGGCCGAACAGGATGCTCATCAGCGTGGTCTTGCCGGCCCCGTTCTCGCCGAGCAGGGCCACGATCTCGCCACGCCGCAGCTCGAGGTCGATGCCCTCGTTGGCGACGAGCTCGCCGAAGCGCTTGGTGATCCCCTCGAGCTGCAACACGAGCGGCACCGTGCTCACGGCCATGAATCCCGCGATCCCCCCGCCCATCCGCCTATCGGGCAACGATCTGGCTGCGCGCCAGCCGGCGCGCCTCCTCCTGCTCGGTGATGCCCCGATAGACGGTGTAGTATTTCACGATGTTGCCGACATAGGCGACGGTCTCCCGGCCGATGTCGCGCTCGGCCTGGACCTCAACACCACCGAACCAGCGGTCGGAGTCGAGGCCGCGTTTCGCCGCGCGCCGGCGCAGCTCGGCGACACGGCTCGGGCCCGCATTGTAGGCGGCGAGCGCGAACAGCATGCGGTCCAGCTCCGGGATGTCCGGATCGTCGAAATACTGGTCGATCAGGTGCCGCAGATACTTCGCACCGGCCTGGATGTTGTTGTCCACCCGGTCGATCCGGCTCACCCCCACCGCGGGGTCGCGCGCGGTCGCCGGTCGGATCTGCATGATGCCGACGGCGTCGGACCGGTTGCGGCGCCGCTGACTCAGGCCGGATTCCTGAAAGCCCTGCGCCGCCAGCAGAAGCGGGTCGAGCCGGTACCGCTCGCCCCATTTGCGGAAGATCGCGAGCAGGTCGAGAAAGCGCTTGCGGTCGGCGGCGTCGCTGGCGCGGAGCTGGTCGGCGGCGACCAGATAGCGGTTGGCGACGACGTTGCCGAACTCGGTCCCCTTGGCCGTCGCGGCAACGAACGAGGCCAGCGATTTCGCGAGCTGCGGGCTGTGCTTGCGGAAGGCCCAGGCGATCTGCCCGCCGCTGCGCAACACCAGATCGTCGCGCAGGGTGAGCTTGGGCAACGCCCGGGACCAGGCCCGAGCCTTGTGGTCGTCGACCACGGCCCAGGGCAGATAACCGGACGCCACCAGCTCCATCAGGTCCTCGTCGTCGAGCGCCTCGAGCGCCGGGTGCAGCCGGATTCCTTCGAGCTCGGCCCGGCGCAGCCGCCCGTCCAGGGCTTCGAGGCTGGGCCAGTAGCTGCTCGAACGGCGCGCCATGACCTCCTGGCCTGACAGCCCGTCGAGAGTCGTGATCTGCGGTGAGTCCGGCCCGGTGACCAGGATCTCGCGCACCTCGTCGCGAAAGGGTGGTGAAAAGTCGACGATCTCCAGACGCTCGGGCGTGATGGTGAGATTGGCAGCGGCGATGTCGCCCTTCCCGTCGGTGAGGCCGGGCATGAGATCGTCGCGCATGACCGGAACGAACACCACCCGGATCGGCCTGGCGCCGGTCTGGAAGCGGCGATTGAGGCGACGCTCAAATTCGCGGCCGTATTCGGCGACCAAGCCCTTGGGCTCGCCACCGTCGAGGAAATAATCGGTGCGGTTGGGGACGACCAGCAGCCTGACCAGCCGTCGCTCGACCATGCCGTCGAGATCGCCGGTCCATGGCGGGTCGTCGACCGGATCATCCTCGACCATCGTCGGCTCTGCCGGCACCGCCGGCCTCGAGGCGGGAGGGCCGGGAGCGCTGCCGACCACGGCCTCAGGCTCGCTCCGGAACTCCGGCAGAAGCCAGAAGAATGCGGCAGCCACCGCCGCGGCGACGATCCCGCCGGCGGCCGGTAGCAGCCAGCGCGAGCGATGCTCAGCCATGAGGGTCCGGCCGCTGCAGCACGCGGTCGACCGCCGCCGCGATCCGACGCAGGTCGTCGTCGCGCGAGAGGCGGTGATCGCCGTCCTTGATCAGCTCCACCGTGACCGCGCCTCCGGCGATCGCAGCCGCGAGCCGAAGCGCCGTCTGCCAGGGAATGTCGGGATCGAGCTGGCCGTGCAGGAGATGAACCGGACAATCCAAGGCGATCGGCCGCCGCAGCAGGAGATGGCCTTCCCCCTCCTCCAGCAGCCGGCTGGTGATCGCGATCGGCTCGCCATAGGCCGAGGGCGCGAGAAGCACGCCGTCCCGGGCAAGGACGCGGCGATCCTCCACCGACAGGCTCGGCAGGATCAGGTCGTGGGTGAAGTCGGGTGCCGCGGCGATGCCGACCAGTCCACGGATGCGCTCGGGCCGCGCCAGGGCGGCCAGCAGCATGAGCCAGCCGCCCATGCTCGAGCCCACCAGCACGACTGGACCCGGCGTCACGCGGTCCAGCATTTCGAGGACGTCGGCGCGCCAGTCGCCGATGCACCCCTCCTCGAACCGTCCGCCCGACAGGCCGTGGCCGCGACAGTCGAAGCAGAGAAACGCGCCGCCGGACCTGCTACAGTGCTGCTCGAGATGGATGGCCTTGCCGCCGCTCATGTCCGACCCCAAGCCGTGAATGAACACGACGGTGGGCTCGCGACCGGGCGTGTAGCGATAGGCCAGGGGCGGCCCATCTCTACGGTTGAGCATCTCCTCCTGTGTATGCATCATTACGCGAGCTCGACTGTGGTCCCGGGCGTCGCGGAGTCCTTTGGATGTCTCCAAACTCGATGGTTCGACGCTTAATGGCAAGTCCGGAGGCGTCCTGAGCTTGGCCATGCCGACCGCGATCCTGCAGCTCGCGCCCAGGCTGGACGACGACGTCGGGCGCGAGGCTCTCGACGTCGCCCGCCACCTCCGCTCGCGGGGCGGGCGCTCCCTGGTCGCGAGTGGCGGCGGCGCCCTGCTGCGGGAGCTAGCCGCAAGCGGCGTGACCCACCTTCAGGCGCCGCTCGACCGCCGCGGTCCGCTCGTTCGCTGGCACTCCTCGACGAGGCTCGCCCGGGCAATCCGCGCGCATCGCCTCGACGCCGTCCATGCGCATACCGCCGGGCTCGCCGCCGTCGCCGCGGCGGCCGCCCGTTCGGCGTCGGTCCCCTACATCGTCACGGTCAGGGACCGATTGCCCCCCGGCGCCATACCCGATGCGCTCGTCAAAGCCGACTGCCTGATCGCCCCGTCGGAGTTCGTCGCGGAAAGCGCCGCGCGAGCCCTGGAGCTTCCGCGCGAGCGGCTGCGGGTCGTGCATTGCTGGGCCGATCTCGCCGAGCTCGATCCCGAGCGCGTCCGGGGCTATCGTGTCTCGGCACTGGCGGAGCGCTGGGACATCGCTCCGGGCGCGCGCGTGGTGCTCGTGCCGCCTTTGCCCACAGGGGACCGGGGTCATTTGGTGCTGCTGCAGGCGATGGCGCGCCTCCCGCGCGTCGATTTCCTGGTCCTCATTGGCGGCGCGCTCGACACTGGCGACCGCTATGGCGCGGAGGTGCTGGCGGCCGTGCGCCGGTCTGGTCTAGGGGAGCGAGTGCGGTTTGGCGGCCGGCTCGACGATCTCGCCGCGACCGTTGCGCTCGCCGATCTGGTCGTGCTGCCGGCGACCGAGCCCGATCCGACGGGCTTCTTTGCCGTGGCGGCACAGGCGATGGGCCGGCCGGTGATCGTCAGCAATCGCGGTGCTTTGCCCGAGGCCGTCATGCCGGCCTTGACCGGCTGGATGGTGCCTGCCGAGGATGTGGGTGAGCTCGCCGCCGCGCTGGACCTCGCGCTCGCGATGGATGAAGGCATGCGGCATCGCCTGGCGGCACGAGCCCGCGCCTTTGTCACGGACGAGTTCGGCCTGGCGGCCAACGCCGACCGCGTTCTGACGGTCTATCGCGGCCTGATGCGATCGTCGCTGGCACCGACCGGCTGAAGCCACCACATGGTCGGACGAAAGGCGCGCCTTGACAGGCCGACCCGCCGTCGGGAGTTTGCGCCCTCCTTTCCAGTTGGCTCCATCTTCAGGCACGACTTCCATGACTGTTTCGGCCCCCGCGCAGGTGCAGGACGCGGCGATGATTGCGGTGACCTTCCCGGACGGCTCCACGCGCACTTTCCCGCGCGGCGTCACCGGCGCCGGCATCGCCGCGGGCATCGCCAAGAGCCTCGCCCGTGCCGCGCTGGTCGTGGAGGTCGATGGAGTGCTGCGCGATCTCGACTGGCCGATCGAGCACGATGCCAAGGTGAAGCTGGTGCGCGTGGAGGACCCCGAGGCCCTTGCGGTGATCCGGCACGACTGTGCGCACGTCATGGCCGAGGCGGTGCAGGACCTGTTCCCCGGCACGCAGGTGACCATCGGGCCCCCGATCGAGAACGGCTTCTACTACGACTTCTTCCGCAACGAGCCCTTCTCGACC
>JBGAKU010000081.1:0-20208 GCA_044224255.1 Geminicoccaceae bacterium | reverse complement strand
GGACCAGCGGCCGCGAGCCCGCGCCCCTGGCGCTGTTCACCGCCGAGCGCGTCGACTACAGCCTGCAGCGCCTCAGTCACTATACCGGGACGCATCCCGAGTATTTCCAGCGCTTCGTGCTGCTGACCAACTACCAGCGCTATGTCGACCATTTCATCGACTTCGCGCGCGAGGCGGTCGCGCAGGGCGACGAGTATGACCGGTTCGTCTCCCCGGGCGATGCGGTGGTGGTCAATCCGCGCCTGCGCGACGAGCCGAACTCCGGCACGCCTCAGGCGAGCCTGCCGCAGATGCCGGCCTATCACCTGACCCGGCCCGACGGCCGGGGCGTGACCATGGTGAACATCGGCGTCGGCCCGAGCAATGCGCGCACGATCACCGACCATGTCGCGGTGCTGCGGCCGCATTGCTGGCTGATGCTCGGCCATTGTGCCGGCCTGCGGCGCAGCCAGCAGCTCGGCGACTACGTCCTGGCGCACGGCTATGTCCGCGAGGACAATGTCCTCGACCAGGAGCTGCCCCTGTTCGTGCCGGTGCCGCCGATCGCCGAGGTGCAGGTCGCGTTGCAGGAGGCGGTGGTGAACGTCACCGGTCTGAAGGGCCACGACGTGAAGACCCGGATGCGGACCGGCACGGTGATGACGACCGCCAACCGCAACTGGGAGCTCCGTTACGACGAGCTGTTCGCCCGGCTCAACCAGAGCCGGGCGATCGCGGTCGACATGGAGAGTGCTACCATCGCGACCAATGGCTTCCGGTTCCGGGTGCCCTATGGGACGCTGCTGTGCGTCTCGGACAAGCCGCTGCACGGCGAGCTCAAGCTGCGCGGGATGGCCAACACCTTCTACCGCGAGCGGATCGACCAGCATCTGCGGATCGGTCTGGAGGCGGTCCGCATCCTGCGCGAGGAAGGGCCCGATCGACTTCACTCGCGCAAATTGCGCAGCTTCGACGAGCCCGCGTTTCGCTAGATTCGGGCGAGCGGCCTTGACCTCGGGGGCGCGCGCTACCATGAACTGCCGGCCGGCTCCACCCGGCGGCCGCCAGCAGGAGTACGAATGGCGAAGGAAGATCTGATCGAGTTCAGCGGCACCGTGACCGAGGTGCTTCCCAACGCGATGTTTCGCGTCAAGCTCGAGAACGAACACGAAATCCTGGCCCACACTTCCGGACGCATGCGCAAGAACCGGATCAGGGTGCTGGCCGGGGACAAGGTCACGGTCGAGATGACGCCCTACGACCTTACCCGGGGTCGAATCACCTATCGCTTCAAGTAAATTGGCGAACAGCCTCCCTCTGATCCTGGCCTCGTCCTCGCCACGCCGCCTCGACCTCCTGCGGCAGGTCGGCATCCAGCCGGACCGCATCGAGCCCCCCGAAATCGACGAGACCGCGACGCCGGGCGAATTGCCGCGGCCGCATGCCGCGCGGCTCGCCGCCGCCAAGGCCGAAGCGGTCGCTGCCGTCGTCGGAGCTGACGCGGGTCATGTGCTCGCCGCCGACACCGTGGTCGCCTGCGGCCGCCGGATTCTGCCCAAAGCCGAGACCGAGAGCGAGGCCCGCCGCTGCCTGAGGCTGCTGTCGGGGCGGCGCCATCGCGTCCTCGGCGCCGTGTGCGTGCTGGCACCGGGCGGCAGGAGGGCGGCGCGGCTGGTCACGACGGTGGTGGCATTCAAGCGGCTGACCGACCGGGACATCGACGCCTACCTCGCCAGCGGCGAGTGGTCCGGCAAAGCCGGAGGCTACGCGATCCAGGGCCGTGCCGCCGCCTTCGTGCCGGCGATCAACGGGTCGTATCCGAACGTGGTTGGGCTGCCTCTCGTCGAGACTCTCGCGCTTCTGGGCGGGCTCGGTTGGAGGGCGGGGCCGTGAGCGTGCGGATCGTGATCGAGGAAACCGGCTTCGGAATCCGTGCCGCGATGCTGATCGACGACCGGCTGGTGGAGATCCGCGACCAGGACCGTGGCGATCCGGCGGTGACCGAGGCGCTCTTCGCCGCACGGGTCGGCGCGGTCGACCCGAAGCTCAACGCCGCCTTCATCGAGTGCGGCCTGCCGCAGCCGGCGCTTCTGGTCGCGAAGGACGCCCGCGCTGCCGCTGGCGTCGCGGAGCGCCTGCCGATCCGGCAGTTGCTGCGCGAGGGTCAGCGGCTGGTCGTCCAGGGCCTGCGCGAGGCCGCGGGCGGCAAGGGCGCTCGCGTCACGAGCGACGTGAAGCTGTTCGGCTTCGCGCTGGTCTATGCCCCGGTCGGCCAGATCCTGGCGGCTGCGGGCCAGCCGGGCCGGCGGCAGGGTGAGGCCCTGCGGGAGCGGGCGCTTGCCCTGTTTCCCGACGGCCGGTTCGCGCTGCGCCGCCATGCCGCCCAGGTCCCCGACGACGTGCTACGCGCGGAGGCGATCGAGCTCGAAGGGCGCTGGCGGCAGATGGCCGCAGCCGCGGCGCAGATGAGGCCCGGGCGTCTTTCCGACGAGGAGACGGCGCTGGCGCGGCTGCTGCGCGGGCTGGCCGAGCTCGGACCGGCCCGGCTCGAGATCGCCGATCGTCTCCTGCGTCTCGAGGCCGATCGCCTGCTCGCGGCGCACGCCACGCTGCCCCGGCTCGAGCTCGTGGAACTGGACCCGGAGCAGCCGGCCTTCACGCAGACGGGCGTCGACGCGGAGCTGGATGTGGCCCTGGGCAGCGAGGTGCCACTGGCCGGGGGCGGGCGGCTGCTGATCGAGCCCACCGCGGCCTGCGTCGCAATCGACGTCGACGGCGGCGGGCGTGCGCCTTTGGATGTCGACCTTGCGGCCACCGCCGAGATTGCGCGCCAAGTCCGGCTGCGCAATCTCGGCGGTACGATCGTCGTCGATTTCGTCGACCTGCCCAGCCGCCCGGAGCGCCAGCGGCTCGAGGAGGCGCTGCGCAAGGCCTTCCGGCACGACCCGGCCCCGCTCGAGATCCACGCCATGTCCTCGCTCGGGCTCGTCACCATGAGCCGGGCACGCCGCGGTGCATCCCTCGCCGACCGGTTCCTGGCACCTTGCGCGCGCTGTACCGGCAGCGGTCGGGAGCTGGCACCCAGGATCGCCGCCGAGCGCGTGCTCGCCCTGCTCCGGGCCGAGGCCGCCCCCGTGGCTCGGGTCCGCGTGGCGCCCGCAGTCAAGGCGCTGCTCGATCAGGCGCCGGCGTGGCGCGCCGCGGTCGGCCGGCTCGGCTATGCGCCCGGCCTCGTCGGGGATTCCGCTATGCACGGTGGGGAGGTTAGGCTGGAGGCTAAGGGCGCATGAGTGCCGACCGAACCGACCCACCGCCGCCCCGCTGCCCGATCTGCGGTCGACCCTCCGTGCCGGCATTTCAGCCCTTCTGCTCAAAGCGCTGCCGAGATCAGGATCTGCTGAACTGGCTGTCCGGCCGGTATGCGGTCCCCGCGGTCGAGACGGACGCGGACGACGATCAGGACGGCTGAAACGAGTTCGCGATCGCCTCGAAGTGGCGCAGGCGCTGCTCGTTCGCCGTCCGCATGACGATCCCCCAGCGGCGCTCACCCTCGGCCACGAGGCGCAGCGAGACGAGCAGGCCGATCCCATCGCTGGTGAAATCGCACCGCATCCGCCACTCGCCCGCGCCGACGGGCGTGGGCTCGTCGCACGCCGACAGCGGCAGGCTGGACAACCCGCCGAGCGTGCGGCGCAGGGTGTCCAGCGCGGTCGTGGCCCGGTCGCCGGAGAACGGGCTGTCGGGGTCCTCTGCCAGCGGCGCCAGGAGATCGGACAGGGCAGCGAGATCCGGCGTCATCTGCGCCCGCAGCCAAGCGGGAGGATCGGTCCAGGCCGTCCCGTCCGCACCCGCCCGGTCGAGCGCCCGGACCGTCATCCGGCTCAATGCGGCGAAGGTGCCGCCGCCAGGAGCGATCGAGACCGCGTCGCCCGCGGCAGCGGCACAGATCAGCCCGATCTCGGGCGGGATCGTGACCGAGCCGCACAGATCCTGGGCCTGCGCGGCCGTGCCGCCGAGGAGCAGGCCCGCGAGTGCGGCCGTCAGGCCGCGGCGCGCCGCTTCTCGGACCACAGGACCTGCAGCACGCTGACCACGCGATCGAGACACCGCGCCACATGTTCCGCCTCGGGACGCCCGAGGGCCTCGAGCTGCGCGTCGATCACGAGCTCCCGCGCCGTCGCCGTCCGCTCGACATGACAGCGCGCCGGCACGTGGCCGAGACGGGCGAACACCTCCATCACGCGCGGCAGCGCCGACGGATCGGCGTCGGTGTGGACGGAGAAGCAGTAGGTGGAGGACATGACCATGCTCCGAAACCAGCAATCCGAACAGCGATGTGCCCGACCTCAGAACGAGGCCGGGTGGCTAATTCGGATCGTGCGGAGCAAGCAGTGCATGGTGACGCCTGCTTAAGCCCGCCGAGGGGGCTCCGTCAACGGTCAGTCCGGCACGACGGGGCCGAGCAGCTGGCGCAGATGTGCGCGGCCCTGCTGCGACACGCGGTAGCGGCCCTTGTTGAGCATGAACACGCGCTTGGCGAGCAGGGACTGCTTCACGCATTGCGAGGGGTTGCCGAGCTTGATGCCCTGCTCGGTCAGGCGGCGGTTGGCGTCGGCCGTGGCGAAGGCGTCGTCGGCGCTGCTGACCTGGACGAAGTATCCGGCCGCCAGCATCTTGTCGACGTCGGTGGCGGAGGAAGGAAGGCGCAGCAGGAACTCGCCGAAGGACCCCAGCGCCTCCGGGCTCGCCGCGGCCGTGGCCGCAGCCGGCGCTTCGGCCTCGTTCACGGCGACAGGCAGGCCGCCAACGTCGAGCAGGTCGAGCAGCTCGCCGATCCGGTCGGCGAAGCTGCGCACGAACTCCTCGCTGCCCTCGACCTCGAACTCGCGCTGGCTCAGGTTGATCCGCAGCCGGCCTCGTTGATCCAAATCAGTCACTCCGCTGATTCGGCTGCCGTTCTACGCGACGACCATGCTTGCGCCAAGGCGCATTCGCTGATGGGGATCAGCTTCGGATCAATCTGGCAAGCGCGTCGCGGATCGGCTCAGGGATCGGTACCGGCCGCTGGCTCGCGCGCTCGACGAAGACGTGGACGAAATGGCCGTCCGCGCAGGCCGAGGCCTCGTCGTCGCGGAAGATGCCGATCTCGTAGCGGACGCTGGAGCGACCGAGGTGGCCGACGCGCAGTCCGGCCTGGACGAGATCCGGGAACGCCAGGGAACGGTGGAAACGGCAGCCGGTCTCGACCGACATGCCGACGATCGCGCCGGCCTGTGGATCGAGACCGCCTTCGTGGATCAGGTAGCGATTAATGACCGTGTCGAAGTAGCTGTAATAGACGACGTTGTTCACATGGCCGTAGAGGTCGTTGTCTATCCAGCGGGTCTGGATCGCGAGCAGGTGCGGGTAGTCGGATCGGCTCGGTGGTGCTGATCGGGTCATCGCACTAGCGGCTCTCGGCGATGCGCTGCTCGACTGTGGCCAGCAGTGCCCGCAGGCCGGTGGCCTCGCCGCCGCGGGGCCGTCCCGGGCGGGCCTCGTCGTTCCAGGCGAACAGGTCGAGATGTGCCCAGGCGGGCGTCCTGCGGACGAACTCCTTGAGGAACAGCGCTGCCGTGACCGCACCCGCGAACGGCTTGCTGGCGCTGTTGGCAAGGTCCGCGATCTGGCTCTTCATGTAGCCGAGATAGGGCGCGTGTAGCGGCAGGCGCCACAGCGGATCGAAGGTCGAGCGGCCGTGCTCGGCCAGCGCGGCCGCAAGGGCGTCGTCCGGCGTGAACAAGGCGGGCAGTTCGGGTCCGACCGCGATGCGGGCGGCGCCGGTCAGGGTGGCGGCGTCGAACAGCAGGGTCGGCTCCTCGCTATCCGCTTCCGTCAGCGCGTCGGCGAGAATCAGCCGGCCCTCGGCGTCGGTATTGGTGATCTCGACCGTGGTGCCGCTGCGCATCGTGATGATGTCGCTGGGCCGGAAGGCGGCGCCGCCGACACTGTTCTCGACCGCGGGCACGAGCAGGCGCAGGTGCACGGGCAGGTCGAGCGCCATGATGCAGCGCGCCAACGCCAGCATGACGGCGGCACCGCCCATGTCCTTCTTCATCAGGAGCATGTTGCTCGACGGCTTGATGTCGAGGCCGCCGGTGTCGAAGCACACGCCCTTGCCGACCAGCGTGACCTTGGGCGCGTCGGACGGACCCCAGCGCAGGTCGATCAGGCGCGGCGCGCGCGGACTGGCACGGCCGACCGTGTGGATGGCGGGATAGTTGGCGGCGAGCAGGTCCTCGCCCCGGATCACCTCCGTCGCGGCGCCGAACCGACCGGCGACGTCGAGGATCGCCGCCTCGAGCTCCTCGGGCCCAAGATCGCTGGCCGGCGTGTTGATCAGGTCCCGCGCCTGCCACGTCGCCTCGGCGAGGACGAGAGCGCGCTCGGCGTCCGGCCCCTCGGGCAGGGCGAGGCGCGGGTGCCGAGTCTCGTCGCGGCGGTAACGGGTGAACCGGTAGGAGGCCAGCGCCCAGCCCAGGACGGCATGCTTGGCCGGCAGGAGACGGTCGGGATCGTCCAGGCGCCAGTCTCCTGCCGGGAGGGCAGCCTGGAGCGCGGCGGTGTCCCAGGGCTCCACCGGATCGGAGGTGAGCAGCACGGCGCCGCCACCGGGCAGGAGCGCCACCGCACCCCCCTTGGGCTTGAAGCCGCTCTCGGCGAGCCATGCGCGGACGGGCGCTTGCGCCGTCTCGAGCCAGGCGGGATAGGCTGGCGCCGCGATCACGCGGACAGAGCGCGCCGACGCGTCGGCCGGGGCGAAGCAGGCAAGCATCCTCGTCCTCCTGATGAGCTCAGCCGATGCGGTGCAGCGCCAGTTGCAGGTGCGCGCGGGTCGCCTCGGCCTCCTCCAGCCGCTCGCGTTGCTGCTCGACGATCTCGGCCGGCGCTCTGGACACGAAGTCGGGGCTCGCGAGCTTCTGTCGGCCGCGGGCGATCTCGGTATCCAGCTTGCCGATCTCGCGCTCGAGGCGTGCCCGCTCGCCGTCGAGGTCGATGACGCCCGCCACGGGCAGGGCGAAGGTGGCCTCGTCGACGACCACGACGAGGGACCGTTCGGGCGTCGGCCGGTCGGCGGGATCAATCTCGGCGAGGCGGGCGAGGCGGCGGATCGCGTCGCCATGCCGCTCCAGCCAGCCCAGCATGCGCGCGGAGGCGCCGTGCTGGTGGACGGTCAGCCGGGCGCCGGGCGGCACGTTGAGCTCGGTGCGCGCCGCCCGGATCGAGCCGATGAGCCTGACCAGCCAGCCCAGCTCCTCCTCGGCGCCGGCATCGACCAAGGAGTCGTCGAGCTGCGGCCAGTCGGCCGCGATCAGCATGCCCCCGGGCCGGCCGAATAGCTCCTGCCACAACTCCTCGGTCACGAACGGGGCGATCGGGTGCAGCAGATGCAGGGCCTGGGCCAGCACCCAGGCCGCAGCCTCGCGGGTCTCCGCCTGCGCCTCCTGATCCTCGCCGGTCAGGAGCGGCTTGGCCAGCTCGACA
Source organism: Geminicoccaceae bacterium (assembly GCA_044224255.1). Classification (GTDB taxonomy): domain Bacteria; phylum Pseudomonadota; class Alphaproteobacteria; order Geminicoccales; family Geminicoccaceae; genus Benzoatithermus. Next base: position 12,705 of record JBGAKU010000081.1, on the reverse strand, counting down.
TACCAGTCGCAGTAGGTGGCCCAGAAGAAATGATAGAGACCCAGCGCGGCGTCGTTGAAGCGATAGGCCTCGAGCGCGCCGGTCACGGCGACGGCCGTCTTCTGGATCTCGCCGACGATCCAGCGATTGAGCGGCTGACCGCAGCGGTGCGGGTCGAAGCCCGGACGCAGCTGGGCCTCGTTCATCTGCACGAAGCGCGCGGCATTCCACAGCTTGGTGACGAAGTTGCGATAGCCCTCGACCCGGCTCGGGCCAAACTTGACGTCGCGGCCCTGCGCGGTCGAGGCGAGCAGCGCCAGCCGCAGCGCGTCGGCGCCGTAGTCGTCGATGATCTGCAATGGATCGACGACATTGCCCTTGGTCTTGGACATCTTGGCGCCGCGCTCGTCGCGCACGAGGCCATGGATGTAGACGTCCCGGAACGGGACCTCACCCATGAAGTGCAGGCCCAGCATCATCATCCGGGCGACCCAGAAGAAGATGATGTCGAAGCCGGTGACCAGGACCGAGGTCGGGTAGAAGCGGCGCAGCTCGGGCGTGTCGTCGGGCCAGCCGATGGTCGAGAACGGCCACAGGCCGGAGGAGAACCAGGTATCGAGGACGTCCTCGTCGCGACGCAGCGGCTCCTCGCGGCCATAGTGGGCGCGGGCGGCGGCGAGGGCCTCGGCCTCGCTCTCCTCGACGAACACGCTGCCGTCCGGCCCGTACCAGGCCGGGATCTGATGGCCCCACCAGAGCTGGCGCGAGATGCACCAGGGCTGGATGTTGCGCATCCACTCGAAATAGGTGTTCTCCCACTGCCGCGGGACGAAGCGCGTGCGGCCGTCCTCGACCGCGCGGATCGCCTCTACCGCCAGGGTCTTGGCGTCGCAGTACCACTGGTCGGTGAGGTAGGGCTCGAGCGGGGTGCCGGAGCGGTCGCCGTGCGGGACCGTGTGGCGGTGCTTCTCGACCTTCTCGAGCAGGCCCAGGGCCTCGAGCTCGGCGACCACACGGCGGCGCGCCGCGAACCGATCGAGCCCGCGGAAGGCCTCGGGCGCGTTGGCATTGACGCGGCCCACCCCGTCCAGAATCGGGATCGCCTCGAGCCCGTGCCGGCGGCCGACCTCGAAATCGTTGAAGTCGTGGGCTGGGGTGATCTTGACCGCACCCGTGCCCTTCTCGGGATCGGAATACTCGTCGGCGACGATCGGGATGCGGCGGCCGACCAGGGGCAGCAGGACGTGCCGGCCGTGCAGGTGACGGAAACGGTCGTCCTCGGGATGGACCGCGACGCCGGTGTCGCCGAGCATGGTCTCGGGCCGGGTGGTCGCGACGGTCAGATGCTCGTCCGTGCCCTCGACCGGGTAGCGCAGATACCAGAGATGGCCGTCGACCTCGGTCTGCTGGACCTCGAGGTCGGACACCGCCGTCTGGAGCTGGACGTCCCAATTGACCAGCCGCTTGTCGCGGTAGATCAGCCCGGCCTTGTAGAGCCCGACGAAGGCGCGCAGCACGGTCCGGCTGAGCCCCTCGTCCATGGTGAACCGCTCGCGGCTCCAGTCGGGCGAGTCGCCGAGCCGGCGCATCTGGCGGACGATCGTGCCGCCCGACTGGGCCTTCCACTCCCAAACCTTGGCGACGAACGCCTCGCGGCCCAGTTCGCGCCGACCCTGGTTCGCGCCGGACGCGGCGAGCTGCCGCTCGACCACCATCTGGGTGGCGATGCCGGCATGGTCGGTGCCCGGCTGCCACAGGACGTCCGAGCCCCGCATCCGATGGAACCGTACCAGCGTGTCCTGGATGGTGTGGTCCAGCGCATGGCCCATGTGGAGGCTGCCCGTGACGTTGGGCGGCGGCAGCATGATGCAATAGGGCGGGGCGGCGTGGTCGCCCTTGGGCGCAAAGGCGCCCGCCGCTTCCCATTCGGCATAGATGCGGGGTTCGACCTCGCCGGGTCGGTATGTCTTCTCGAGCATCGGAGGCTGGGCCTCAAGAGTGACCGCGGCGCCAGCGCCGCCAGAGTAGCGGGCTGTCTAGAAGAAAGAGCGGGGAGCGACAAGGCGAGGTGGACGCGCGTCGGCCCTGCGCCTCAGCGCTGCTGCAGCCGCCAGCGGCTGATCGTGCGGTGGATGAAGGCGGGATCGGCGACCTCCTTCGACCAGGCGCGGGCGAAGGCGGGCGTCTGGCTCGCGGGCTGCTCGTCGGGTCCGAGTGCGCGGAACTGCACCTGCATCGGGATCGACACGCCCTCGCCGACGATGATCGCCTCGCCGGTCGCCAGCGCCGGCAGCGCGGAGATCAGCCAGTCGAACCCGTCGGGCAACGCCGTCCGGACGAACCTCTGGTCGCGGTCGTTGCTGGTCCGCAAGGTGACGAGCGTCCCGCACTGCGACAGGCTGCTGGCCGAGAGCTCCGACGGCCGCTGGCTGACGAGACACAGTGACACGCCGTATTTGCGGCCTTCCTTGGCGATCCGGTCGATCGCGCGGCGCGTCGGCTCGAACACGGGCGTGCCGTCTGCGGGCACGTAGCGATGCGCCTCCTCGCAGACCAGCAGCAGAGGCGGGCTGTCGCGCCGCTCCGACCAGAGGGCGAACTCGAAGATCAGCCGGCACAGCAGCGAGACCACGACATTGACCACCTCCGACGGCACGCCGGAGAGGTCGAGGATGGTGATCGGCTGCCCCGCCACGGGCAGGCGCAGCAGGCGCCCCAGAATCGTGTCGAGATTGTCGCGCAGGTAGATCGACTGGAACATGAACCCGTAGCGACGATCCTCGCGCACACTCTGCAGCCGGGCGAGGATCTGCCGGTAGGCCGTCGCCGCCTCGGGCTTGTTCAGGGTACCCATGCCGTCCTCGATCACGCGCGCGAGGTCGGACAACCGATAGGGGACGGGCGTGTCGACCGTGATCGGCGACTGATCGGGCTCGCCGCCGCGGTAGATCTGCTTGGCGCGGAGGATGGCGTCCCGGAGAATCACGCCCTCGCCATAGGCGCGGCCGTCCAGCCCCGAGGTCAGAACGACGGCGATCTCCTCGAAGGTGAGCAGCCAGTAGGGCAGCTCGAGATTGCTCGGATCGAGTCGCAGCGCGCGCTCGCCGAACGCCGCCGAGTACTCGTTGTGCGGATCGAGCACTAGGATGTGCGCGAAGCGATGCCGGTCGAGCAGGGAGCGCAAGATCACCGTGACCGCGCAGGACTTGCCCGAGCCGGTGCTGCCGAGCACGGCGAAGTTCTTGCCCAGGAGGTGGTCGGTGGCGAGACAGGCGGGTAGGGACGCGTCGTGCCGCAGCCGGCCGATCTCGAGATGGGCGGCGCGCGGTCTGGCGTAGATCGCGGCGATCTCCGCCGCGGAGGCGGCGATGATCGGCGCCTCGAGGGGCGGGTAGGCGGTGACCCCACGGCAGAACAGGGGCCCGTCGACATCCTCGACCAGCTCGCCCAGGAGCTGGACGTCGACCGCCGCGACGTCGTCCGCCCGTCGGCCCTGGCGCAATCCATGGATGATCCCGAACGCGAAGCCGCGCGCGGTCGGCACCGCGACGATGTCGCCGATCACGGGCGGGGAACGCTCGCCGCGCGGTCTGAGATTCCCCGTCAGGGTGCCGCCCTTGACCGCCACGACCTGGCCGACCACCCGCGCGGCGGCCCCGACATCGCCCTGTGACACCGCTACCTCGCCAGCATCCACCAGCCATGGATAAGGGCGAAGGGGTTAACGGGCGGCTAAGCGCAGCGGATGCCGCTCACGACAGCTCGGCGCGGCGGGCGAGCTTCTTCACCTCCTGCTCGACGACGCGCTCGACGATGCCGGGGAGATTCTGGTCGAGCCAGTCGCGCAGCATCGGCGCCAGCAGATCGACGACGAGCTGCTCCACCGTGATGCTGCCGCCGGCCTGACGCTTCTCGTCGGGCGCCGCGGCCTTGGCGAGGCGGGCGAAGGCGTTGGTGCTCGCGGTCGCGGCGCCGGACGAGATGAGCGGCTCCGAGGTCTGCACGGTCATGGTGGGCTTCTCCTGCGTGGCCGAGATCGTGGGTTGAGAGATCGCGGGCTCGTCGGGCGCTGGCCCGCCGGCGACGGGAGGCGCCGGGTCGGGGCTGCCGACCATCTCCGTGAGCTCGAGGACATCCTCGTCCGCGGCACCGGGCTCAGCCGCGGTCGCGGTCGGGGGGCCGGTGCCCTCGTCCTCGGCGATGATCCGTCTGATGGAGGACAGGATCTCCTCCATCGACGGCTCGGGTGCCGCCTTGCTGTCTGCCATGCCCGAATCTCCTCTGCCTGCTCCACCGACCAAGTTCCGGCTCCCGAAGCGACGCCTACCCCTGGCACGTCCTGCGCGGTCCCGCCGTCCGGCAGGCCGAGGTCCTGGGCGGTGAGCCGGCCGACGGCCGCCAGGAGCCGATAGGCCGCGAGCACGCGATCTCGCTCGGCGCGCACGAGACTCACCTCGGCCGCGAACAGCTCCCGTTCCGCATCCAGGATGTCGATCACGCTGCGTGCCCCGATCGCCGCCTCCTGCCGTACGCCCGCGAGCGCGAACCGTGCCGCGGTCACCTGTCGATCGACGGACCCGATCACGGCCGCGGCGGTCATGGTTGCCGCCCAGGCCTCCACGGTGGCGCTGTGCGCCCCACGTCGGACATCGTCGCGGGCATAGCGCCGCTGGTTCAGCGTCTCCCTGGTCTGCCTGATGCGAGCATAGTCGCCCCCGCCCTGATAGAGCGGGACGGAGAGCGTGGCCCCCACGGCCGCCCCCGTGCCCGAACCGTACTGCTGCCCGCCGTCCGCGGCGTAGCTCAGCTCGCCGACCAGGGTCAGGCGCGGCTTGATCGCCGCCAGCGAGACGTCGACGGCCTCGCGTGCGGCGGCGAGATCCATATCCGCTGCCTGGACGGCCCAGCTGTCTTCCGCCTGATCGAGCGCCTGGTCGAGCGTCGCCGGCAGGGCCTCGGGAAGCGGCGCGGGATCGAGCTTGTCCGGCCGGTTGCCGACCGTGCGTTCGTAGTCGGCCTCCGCGATCGCCACCGCGCCCTCCGCCGCGATCCGCTCGGCCGTGCCGGCGGCGTGACGCGATTCCGCCTGATGAATGTCGGTCCTGGTCAGATCGCCAAATCGCTCGCGGTCGCGGCTCGCCGCCAGCTCGAGACCGAGCCTCTCCTCGTTCTCGCGCGCAAGCTCGAGCACGCGCCGGTCGCGGACGACGGCCGTGTAGGCCTTGACCGTGTCCACCAGGACGTCTTGCTCGGTTTGCCGCAGCCGGGCGCTCTCCGCCTCGGCACTGCGCTCGGCCGCCCTTGCCGCCGCGCGGACGCCACCGCCGGCATAGAGTAGCTGGGTGAGCGAGAGCGCCTGGCGCGCCGCGGGGAGATCGTCGCCGAGCGCGTTGACGGCGGCGGAGGACGTGGAAACCAGCTGCGGACGACCGGCGGCGCGCGCCTGGGGCACGCCTTCGTCCGTCGCGCGGGCCGCTGCCCGGGCCGCCTCCAGGCGCGGGTTCGCGCCATAGGCGGTCGCCAGCGCTTCGGCCAAGGTCGCGCCGTCGGCAAGCGCCATCGGCAGCACGCCGGAAAGAATCAGCGCGAGCAGCAGCGACCTCATGTCGCCGATCTACCACGCCTCTAGAGCATTTGGCTAGTTTTCGATATGATCTTCTACCAAAGATAGATAGAGATCGGGTCGCTCAGAAGCTGAAGGCCGGCTGTGCCGCCAAGCCGGGCAGACGATGGATGTGCGCGTCGAACGGGCTCACCCGCCCCACCGCGTCGCGGACCCGTTGGGCGAGCACGACCTTCCCGCCGCGACCCTGCTCGACCACGGCGACCAGCCTTCCCTCGGAGCGAAGCTGCTGGAGCAGGGCCGGCGGCAGTTCGGGCACCGCTCCCACGAGGACGATCAGGTCGAACGGCGCCCGCGCCGACGCACCGGCTTCGGGGGTTCCCTCCTCGACCACCACGTTCTCGCAACTCTCGGCGCGCAGTGTCGCCTCCACCTCCGCGATGGGTCCGCCGGCCGGCAGCAGCGAGCAGACCGACCCGACCAGGCGCGACAGCACGACCGCCGCGTAGCCTGTGACATCGCCGAGCAGGAGCGTCACGTCACGGGGCGTCGGGGCCGCGGCCTGCAGCAGCTTGGCAAGGGCCAAGGGCTCGATCAGGTAGCGGCCATCGCCCAGCGCCAGATCCTCGTCGCCATAAGCGCAGTCACGCAGTGCTGCCGGCACGAAGCGCTCGCGCGACACGGCCCCCATGGCCGCGAGCAGCGCGGGATGGTCGATCCGACTCGGCCTGAGCTGGTTCTCGACCATGTTGGCGCGGGCAACGGCGGCATCGGTCATGGGTATCCCCGGCGTTCGGAATGCGGTGTGGTTATATCCGGCGTGCGGGACAGCGGCAACGCGCGGGCCGGTCGCACCGAGCGCGGCATTGACCCTGGGCACACGCGCTCCTTATAGAGAGGCGCCGCCGGCCCGGTGGCAGAGTGGTCATGCAGAGGACTGCAAATCCTTGTACGTCGGTTCGATTCCGGCCCGGGCCTCCAGCGGCGAATTGGGGGTGGCGAGGGCCCCGGGCATCTGCTAGGCACTCGACCCCGACACCGTGATCCGGCGTGGCGCAGCGGTAGCGCAGCGGACTGTTAATCCGTTGGTCGTAGGTTCGAATCCTACCGCCGGAGCCAACCGAAGCAAGCATCTGGCGTAGCCTCAGAACCTGCCGATCCTCGGCGATGGTTCGGTTGCGGCCGTCGACATTATCGCGTCTGCTACCGTGAGGCACGCTGTCACTCCGCCAGGGCGGCGAGTATCCGCGCCCAGGAGCGGATACCGCGGCGGAAGCTCTCCAGCTCGTACTTCTCGTTCGGGCTGTGGATCCGGTCGTCGTCGAGCGCGAAGCCGGCGAGCACCACGTCCATCCCGAGCTTGGTCTTGAGATCGTGGGTGACCGGGATCGAGCCGCCGCCGCCGATGAACACCGCCTCTCTACCCCATTCCGCGGTGAGCGCCTGGCGGGTCTTGGCGAAGGCCGGGGCCTCAATCGGGAAGCGGATGGCACGGCCGGAACCGTGGTCGATGAACTCGACCTTGCAGTCGGCAGGCAGGCGCGCGCGAACGAACTCGCGAAAATTCGCGCGGATCGCGTGCGGGTCCTGATCGAACACCAGCCGGAACGAGACCTTGGCAGAGGCCTGCGAGGGGATCACCGTCTTGAAGCCCTCGCCCTGATAGCCGCCGCCCAAGCCGTTGACCTCGCAGGTGGGCCGCGACCAGGTCATCTCCAGCACCGAGCGGCCTTTCTCGCCGGCCGGAACCGAAAGGCCGACCGCGCCGAGGAATGCTGCCGGATCGAAGTCGAGCGAAGTCCACTGCTGGCGCAGCGTCTCGGGCAACTCGGGCACGCCGTCGTAGAAGTTGGGGACGGTGATGCGTCCGTTCTCGTCGCGCAGATCGGCCAGGATGCGGGCGAGCACATGGTTCGGATTCGCCGCTGCTGAGCCATAGAAGCCCGAGTGCAGATCGCGGTCGGCGGCCGTGATGATCAGCTCCTCGCCGCACAGCCCGCGCAGCATGGTCTGGATCGCCGGGGTGGTCGGGTTCCACATATTGGTGTCGCAGATCAGCCCGAAGTCGGCCCTCAGCTCGGCGGCGTTGGCCTCGAGGAAGGGCGGCAGGTTCTCGCCACCCGACTCCTCCTCGCCTTCGATCAGGAGCGTCATCGGAATCGGCAGCGAACCGGTGACCGCCTTCCAGGCCCGGCAGGCCTCGACGAAGGTCATGATCTGACCCTTGTCGTCCGAGGCGCCGCGGGCACGGATCGCCTTCGTCCCGTTGGCGCGGGTCTCGATGAACGGGTCGAAGGGATCGTGGTCCCAGAGCTCCAGCGGATCGACCGGCTGGACGTCGTAGTGGCCATAGAACAGGGCGGACGGGCCTGCGGCGGACCGGTCGTGCGCCACCACCATGGGATGGCCGGGCGTCGGTCGGACGCTGGCTTCGAAGCCGATGGCCGCCAGATCGGCGGCGAGCCACTCGGCGGCTGCCCGACAGTCGGCGGCATAGGCGGGGTCGGTCGAGATCGACTTGATCTTCAGAAAAACGAACAACCGCTCGAGGGCCGGGTCGAGCTCGGCGTCGATCCGGTTGAGCACCTCGTCGAGCGTGAACATGGAACGGACTCCCTGAGTTGCGTGGGTGTGAGCAGCGGCGGCGAGCAGGTCAGGGCCCGAACGGCAGGGCGAACAGGTACCAGGCCACCAGGAGCAGGGTCCAGACCAGGAACAGGATGCCGACATAGGGCAGCATCAGCGCCACCACGGTTCCGACACCCGCGTCCCGGTCGTATTTCTGGCAGAAGCCGACGACCAAGCCGAAATAGACGTTGAGCGGGGTCAGGGCGTTCATGGGCGAATCGCCGATCCGGTAGGCGGCCAGCACCACCTCCGGGCCAACGTTGAGCTTCATCAGCAGCGGCACGAAGATCGGCGCGAAGATCGCCCATTTCGGGACGGCACCGGTGATCAGCAGGTCGAGCAGGCCGACCACCACGACAAATCCAATGAGCAGCACGAGCGTGTCGAGATTGGCGTCCCTGAGCAGGTTCGCCATGTTGACCGCGACGATGGTCGCGAGATTGCTGTAGTTGAAGTAGGCGATGAACTGACTGATGATCAGCAGCAGGAAGATCATCCCGCTCAGGCCGGCGAACGTCTTGACGACGGCGTTGATGGCGTCGCTGGCGCTGGTGATCGTCTTGGCCGCGATGCCGTAGCCGAGGCCGACGGCCAGAAAGACCAGCATGATGCTCACGATCAGGCTGCGCATGAACGGCGAGTTGCCACCGAGCTGACCGGTGACGGGATCGCGCAGCGGCGCCCAGCTCGGCAGGGTCAAGAGGCCCAGCACGACCAAGGCGCCGATCAGCGCCCACAAGGCGCCGCGCAGCCCACGGGACTCGGCATAGCTCAGGCCTTCGGTGGCCTCGTCCGGAATCTCGCCCTGATATGGGCCAAGACGCGGCTCGATGATCCGGTCGGTGACCAGCGTGCAGACGATGGCGAGCAAGATGCTGGAGACGATGGAGAAGTAGAGATTGGCGGTGAGGTCGATCGAGACGCTGGGATTGAGCAGGTGGATGGCGTCGTTGGTCAGCTCGGTCAGGATGCCGTCGATCGGCGTGATGATGACGTTGACCAGGAACACGGCGGCTACGCCGGCGAAGGCGGCGGCGATGCCCGCCAGCGGATGTCGTCCGACGCTGAGGAAGGCCGCGGCACCGAGCGGCACCAGCACCAAGTAGCCCGCATCCGAGGCGACGCTCGAGATCACGCCCAGGAACACGATGATGAAGGTGATGCTCTGGCGTGGAGCGACGCTGACGATCTGCTTGATCAGCGCCCGGATCAGGCCGGCCTCCTCGGCGAGCCCGACGCCGATCATGGCGACCAGGATGACGCCGACCGGCCCGAAGGCCATGAAGTTCGCGATCATCGAGGTGAACAGAAAACGGATGCCGTCCGCCGTGAGCAGGCTCTGCACGCCGACCGTGTTCTGCACGACGGCATCGGTCGCCAAGTCGATCGTCTGGTAGGTGACGCTCGTCCCCAGCAGATAGAACAGGTGCGAGAGCAGGATCACCAGGGCGACCAGGACGAGGAAGATCACCGCTGGGTGCGGGACCTTGTTGCCGATCCGCTCGACCGCATCGAGGATCCGCTCCATGGCGCCTTTCGATGCGCCGATCGGTTGCGACATCGTTCGTTCCCCCCTGATCTCAGCGTCGCACAGGCGTAGCTGGCATATCTTTATTCAACGACCGCGATAAGCCATGGCCACATCGCCGCATCACAGCGGCAGCGCGACGGGCACGAGCAGCACCGTCAGCAGCAGCACGACGAGCGTGAACGGCACCCCGATCCTGATGAAATCGCCGAACGCGTAGTTGCCCGGCCCGACCACGAGCGTGTTCACCGGCGACGACACCGGCGTCATGAAGGCGGCCGAGGCGGCGAGCGCCACGGTCATCGCGAAGGGGTAGGGCGAGGCGCCCAGATCCGTCGCCATCGCCAGGGCCACCGGTGCCATCAGCACCGCAGTCGCCGTATTGGAGATGAACAGGCCGAGCAGCGCGGTAATGGCGAACAGGCTCGCGAGGACAAGGCGAGGTCCGGCGCCGCCGACGGCTGCGACCAGCGCATTCGCGGCGAGATCGACCCCGCCCGTGCGCTGCAGCGCGAGCGAGAAGGGCAGCATCCCGACGATCAGGATCAGGCTCGCCCAGTGGATCGAGCGGTAGGCGCTGGTGAAGTCCACGCAGCGCAGCACTCCCATCAGCAGGCAGCCGATCAGCGCCGCGAGCACGTTGGGCACGACGCCGCTGACCATCAGGCCCACCACCAGCAGCAGGCAGAGCAGCGCCTGCGGCGCCCGGCTGGCGGCGGGAAGCACCTCGTCCAGCTCCGCCGGCAGGTCGAGGACGATCATGTCACGGCGGAAGGTTCGCAGCTTGCGGATGTCCGACCAGAACCCCACGACCAGCAGGGTGTCGCCGACGCGCAGCTCCTCCTCGGTGATGTCGCGGCTGCGCGCCTGGCTGCCGCGCCGTAGACCGACCACCGTCACGTCGTAGCGGGTCCGGAACTCCTCCCGCACCACTGTCCGGCCGATCATGCTCGAGCCCTCGGGCAGCATGACCTCGACCATGCCTACCTTCTGCGCCTGATCGGCGAAGTAGACCCCGCTCGGAGGCAGCTGCTCGACGCCGAGCTGGCGGGCAAGCGCGTCGGCATCGGCATCCGCGACCAGCATGTCGACCAGCAGCACGTCGCCTGTGCGCAGGCGTGTAGTCGCCATCGGCCGGATGATCTCGGGCATAAACCTGCTATCGCGCTCGATCGCTAGGATGTTGGCGCCCGAGGTGCCGCGCAGCCGCAGCTCCTCCAGGGTCTTGTCGGTCAGCGGCGAGCCCGGCTCGATCCGTACCCGCCGCTCGCGTCCGGCGAGCCCGTACTCATTGACCCAGTCGCGCAAGCGTGGGCGCCCGATCGATTCCTTTGGCGTTTCAAGCTTGCTGGCGAGCCAGCGCTGGGCAAACAGCATATAAACAATGCCCAGCACCAGGACCGGCACGCCGAAGGGCGTGAAGCTGAAGAACTCGAATCCGGCGGCGCCGGCGCGGCGAAGCTCGGCGTCGACCACGAGATTGGGCGCGGTCGCGACCAGGGTCATCATGCCGCTGATCAGGGCGGCAACGCTGAGCGGCATCATCAGGCGGCTGGGCGAGGTGCCGGTGTTCTGGGCGATGCGCAGCACGATCGGGATGAAGATCGCGACGACGCCGGTGGAGCTCATCACCGAGCCCAGGCCCGCCACGACGGACATGAGCAGCACGAGCAGACGGGTCTCGCTGCTGCCCGCACGGGCCACCAGCCAGTCGCCGAGCCGCTGCGCCACGCCCGTCCGCACCAGCCCCTCGCCGATCACGAACAGCAGGGCGATGAGGACGACGTTGGGGTCGCTGAAGCCGGCCAGCGCCTCGTTGACGGTGATCACGCCCGACAGGGGCAGGAGCGCCAGCATCAGCAGCCCGACGGCATCCATGCGCGGCTTGCCGAGCGCGAACATCACGACCGCTGCCGCGAGGAGCGCGAGCACGATCGTGAGTTCACCGGTCATGTCGATCCGTTCCCTTGCGGCAATCGATCGTCTCGGGCCGCACGCGACCTATTGATAGGGAGCGAACGCCGCCGCGACGGCATCGCGATCGCCGTTGCGGAGCACCAGACCGAGCAGGAGCCGGGCCTTGGTGCCCGACAGATAGCCGGCGGGGATCAGCCCGCGGTCGACGAGATCGATCTCACCGCCCGGGTAGCCATAGGTCCGGGTGAAGACGAGACCGGCGGCCGGGCGGGCCGCAAGGACGACCGGGATGCGGCGGGCGAGCTCGCCCAGCCGTGGCGCCACGTCGGCATGGACGTGGCCGGCCCCCATGCCCTCGATGACCACCCCGGCAAAGCCGAGGTCCGGCAGCGCATCGAGCAGGCGCCCGTCGTCGCCCATCGGCACACGCAGAAGTGCTACCGGTGGGGGTGGGCCGCCGGCGGGCACGAGCACGGGATTGCGGCTCACCCGCGCGAACAGCCACGGGCGTCCCTCGGCGACCACGCCCAATGGACCGACCAGCGGCGAGGCGAAGGCAGAGGGCAGGGTGGTGTGGGTCTTCTGGACGAACCGGGCGGCGTGGATGTCGTAGTTGAGCACCACCAGCGTCCCGAGCCCGCGAGCATCGGGCACGGTGGCGACCCTAGCGGCGGCCAGCAGATTGGCCGGGCCGTCCGCACCGGGCGCGTCGGCGCCGCGCATGGCGCCGGTCATCACCACCGGCTTGTCGCCCGCGACCAGGAGGTCGAGGAGAAACGCCGATTCCTCGATCGTGTCGGTCCCCTGGATCACCACCGCCGCATCGAACCCTTCGGCGAAGGCGCGATCGATCTCGGCCGCGACCTCGACCAGGATCGCCGGCGTCAGGGATGGGCTGGGGAGCCGTTGGGGCGAGCGGGCCTCGATCTCGGCAACCTTGGCCAAGGCCGGGACCGAGGCCACGAGGTCGGCTGCGCCGAGCCTCGGCGCGATACCGCCGCTGTCGCCGGGCACCATGGTAATGGTGCCGCCGAGCGAGAGAATCAGTAGACGCGGCCGGCTCATGGTTCGTCCGCCGCGCGGTGTCGGT
>JBGAKU010000416.1:0-2469 GCA_044224255.1 Geminicoccaceae bacterium | reverse complement strand
CCTGCTGTCCTCGACAGCGGCGCCCTGGCCGCGGTGGTCCTAACCCCGGGGCAGATCGGCCCGCAGCTGCTCTCGCTGCGCGCGGAGCACCACCTGCCGGTCCTCGTGCGCGGCGATGCCGCCGCTGCGCGGGAGCAGCGTCTCGACGGAGTTCATCTGGCCCAAGCCGAGCAGGTGCCGCGCGCCCGGCAGATGCTGGGCGGCGGCGCACTGATCGGGGTCGATTGCGGCCTGTCGCGCCATGCCGCCATGGTTGCGGGCGAGGCGGGCGCTGACTATGTGCTGTTCGGCTCGCTCGATCTGGCGCCGCCCGGCGCCGTCACGGATCTCGTGACGTGGTGGCGCGAGCTGTTCGTCCTGCCCTGCGCCGCCGCCGGCCGCTACTCGCCCGAGAGCGCGCGCGCCATGGCGACGGCCGGGGCGGATTTCATCGCGACATCGGAGGCCGACGCCGCGCTGGCGCAGGCCATCCTCACCGACGGCAGTTCCTGATGGCCCGCTCCGCCAATCTCGAGATCATGCTCCGCGCCGCCACCCGTGCGGCCCGCGTGCTCGCCCGCGACTTCGGCGAGGTCGAGCAGCTCCAGGTCTCGATCAAGGGTCCGGGCGACTTCGTCTCGGCCGCCGACCGCCGGGCCGAGAACGTGATCCGCGAGGAGCTGAGGCGCGGCCGGCCCGACTACGGCTTCGTCATGGAGGAGAGCGGCACCGAGATCGGCCGCTCGCCCCACAATCGCTGGATCGTCGACCCGCTCGACGGCACCACCAACTTCCTGCACGGCCTGCCGCACTGGGCGATCTCGATCGCGCTCGAGCAGCACGGCGAGATCACCTCCGGCATCGTCTTCGATCCGTTGCGCAACGAGCTGTTCACCGCCGAGCGCGGGCACGGCGCCTATGTCAACGACCGGCGGATCCGCGTGTCCAAGCGCTCCGACATGCGCATGGCGCTGATCGCCTGCGGGTTGCCGATCCAGAACTGGAAGGGCCGGGCCATGGGCTTCGCCAAGCAGATGGAGCGGGTCGCCGACGAGTGCGGCGGCCTGCGCCGGCTGGGCGTCGCCTCCCTGGATCTGGCCTACGTCGCCGCCGGACGCCAGGACGGCTACTGGGAGTACGGCCCCAAGATCTGGGACATCGCCGCCGGCGTCCTGATGCTGCGCGAGGCCGGGGGGCGCATCGGCCGCCTCGAGGGCGACGACGAGCTGTTCACGGAGGGCACGGTCGTCGCCGGCAACCCGGACATCTACGACAAGCTCCGTGCCACGCTGCTCGAGGCGACACCGGTCGCCTGACGCTCAATCGGTCCGGAGCCGCCGCCGATGGCCTTCACTCGCCTTGTCGCCGCCCTGCTGATCGGCATCGGCCTCGCCCTGGGCGGCTGGTTCGTCGGCGCCGGCTTCGTCAAATCCCGGCTCGGCGTGCGCTCGGTGACGGTGAAGGGGCTGGCCGAGCGCGACGTCAGGGCCGACCTCGCACTATGGCCGCTGCGCTTCGTCGCCACCGGCAACGTGCTGGCCGACGTGCGGGCGAAGATCGTGGCCGACGAGGCGGCGGTCCGAAAGTTCGTGGCCGACGCCGGCCTGAAGGCCACCAGCGTCGAGGTCACCGGCTTCGAGGTGACCGACGCGCTGGCGCAGGTCTATCGCAGCGGCCCGGTCGAGAGCCGCTTCGTCGTGGCCGAGACGCTGGTCCTGCGCTCCACCGACATCGACGGGGTGGCCGCACTGGCGCAGCGGGTCGGCGAGCTGATCGCGGCGGGCGTAGTGCTGTCGAGCGACGGCGGCTCGGCCTCGGGGCCGGTCTATCTGTTCACGGGCCTGAACGAGGCCAAGCCCGAGATGGTGGCCGAGGCCACCCGCAACGCGCGGGCCAGCGCCGAGCAGTTCGCCACCGATTCCGGCAGCCGGCTGGGCGGCATCCGCAGCGCCAGCCAGGGTGTGTTCCAGATCCTGGCACGCGACGAGGCGCCGGGCCTGATGGAGGCGTTCCAGATCGCCAAGCGCCTGCGCGTCGTCTCGACGGTCGAGTACTTCCTCGCCGACTAGGGCCAGGGCTTGATCCACATCAACGCCTCTTGCCCAGGAACGTCGCACTCTCGGCGTCACAGCCGAGGGGAAGCGTGCGATGCGGCAGCTGGTCAGTGTGCTGATGCTGGCGTCGGTGGTCATGGGCCTGACCGCCGCCCGGGCGCAGTCCGGGTGGGAGGATGAGCTCGGGATCGAGATCGATCAGGCCGAGCAATGCCATGTCGCGTACCTGAGCCACGTCGTCGAGCGCGACGTGGGCGGCAAGAAGCTGGTGATGGCCAAGGTGCACTGCGACGACCAGCGCGTCTTCGACGCGATGCGCCCCGACGAGCTCGAGCCGTTCCAGTTCAATGCGTGCCAGCCGGACACGACGCAGGCCTGCTGAGGCTCAGCGCGCCTCGGCCGTGGCCAGCACGGTTCCGGCCGGGCCATTCAGCAC
>JBGAKU010000415.1:0-2494 GCA_044224255.1 Geminicoccaceae bacterium | reverse complement strand
CCGCCAGCGCACCACCCAGCTCACCAGCAACCGCTTCGACCCGGCCAGAGCGCGCGAGATCATGGCGACGCTGGTCGCGGAGGCCACGGCCGAGCTCGCGGCCCAGGGCTACACGGGCGGCATCGAGGTCCAGCGCGGTCTGGAGATGCGCTATCTCGGCCAGAACTACGTGCTGGAGCTGCCGATCGCCGAGGATGCGCTGGCCGATGAAGCGATTGAGGCATTGTGGGCCGCCTTCCACGCCGCCCACGAGGCCCGCTTCGGCTTCTCGATCCCGGGCGACATCATCGAGATCGTCACCTACACCGTGACGGCACTCTGCCGCACCGCGCGGCCCGAGCTGCACCGTCTGCCACCCGCCGACGGCCCGCCCGTGCCGGCGGGCGAGCGCCGCGTCCTGTTCACCGCCGGCGCGGCCACGACCCCGGTCTACCGCCGCGACGCGCTGCGCTACGGCCACGCGCTCGCCGGCCCCGCGATCGTCGAGGAATCCGCCTCGGTCACCCTAGTCGAGCCCGGCCAGCGCCTGACCGTCGACCCTTGGGGCCATCTCCTGATCGCGGAAGGCTGAGCCGATGCGCTTTTCCAAGAACGGCTGGTACATCGAGCGCTACGTCAAGTGCGCCACCTGCGGCATGCTGGTCTATGGCGAGGGCATCACGGGCACGCGTCACGGGCTACCCTGCACCTACTGCACGCCCTGGTGCGTCGAGTGGGCGGCAAAGGCCGACACGACCGAGGGCTATTTCCAGCTCCCGATCGTCCAGCCGCGGCTGCCGGTCGAGGCCAAGGTCGTCCGCCCGCCGCGCACCGGCGAGCCCGACCCGGTCATGATGAGCATCCTCGATTCCACCATGGTGTCGATCTGCCGCGAGATGGGCATCCTGCTCATGAAGACGTCCTACTCGACGATCTTCAACGAGGGCCTCGACTTCACCTGCGCGCTCGCCGACGCCAAGGGCGACATGATCGCTTGTGCCGAGTTCTGCCCGACCATGATCGGCGGCATGCCGCTGCTGATCAAGACCTGCGCCCAGGAGATCCCGTTCGAGACGCTCGAGGAGGGCGACATCGTCCTCCACAACGACCCCTATCGCGGCGGCCTGCACTGCCCCGAGCACACCTTCTTCAAGCCCTTCTTCAAAGACGGCCGCCTGCTCGGCTTCGCCGTCTGCATCGGCCATATCGCCGAGATCGGCGGCATGGTGCCGGGCGCCTTCTGCGGCGAGGCCACCGAGATCTTCCACGAGGGCCTGCGCGTCCCGCCGGTCAAGATCAGGAAGCGGGGGGAGGACGTCGAGGAGGTCTGGAAGCTCCTGCTCGCCAACGTCCGCACGCCGCGCCAGAACTATGGCGACCTGCGCGCCATGATCGGCTGCGTCGACCTGGGCGTGACGCGCATCGGCGAGATCGTCGACAAGTATGGCGAGGCGGTCTTTACCCAGACCTGCGAGGATCTGATGGACTATGCCGAGCGGCGGATGCGCGCGGAGCTGTCCGCCTTCCCCGACGGCAAGTACGGCTTCTCCGACGTCATCGAGAACGACGGCATCGAGGCCAGGCCCTACACGGTCGCCATCGACCTCTACATCCAGGGCGACGAGCTGGTCGCAGACTACTCGCGCAGTTCGCCCCAGGCGCGCGGCCCCGTCAGCGCCACGCTCGGTGTGGCCACGGGGGCGGTCTACAACGGCATGCTGCACGTCACCGACCCGACCATTCCCAAGAACTCGGGCTGCTTTAGGCCCATCCGCGTCGTCTCACCGCCCGGCCGCGTGACCAACGTCGACTATCCGAACCCCTTGGTCGCCGGCAACACCGAGACCCACCCCAGGCTCGCCAACATCGTCATCGGCGCCATGTCGGCCTGCGCTCCCGAGCGCGCCATGGCGTCGGAGAGCTGCACCGGCACCAACTTCGTCTTCGGCGGCAACCACCCCGACCATGACGAATATTTCGCCTGCTACGACATCATGTCCGGCGGCTGGGGCGGCCGCTTCGGCCATGACGGCAACGACTGCGTGATCGCCATCAACGGCAACTGCCGCTTCAACCCGACCGAGGTGTTCGAGGCCCGCTTCCCGTTCCGGGTCGAGGAATGCGCCATGGTCGCCGATTCCGGCGGCGCCGGCACCTGGCGCGGCGGCCTCGGCTACACTCGTACGCTGCTCGCCACCAGGGTCCCGATCACCGGCAGCCAATGCAGCGACCGCCACGAGGTCAAGCCCTGGTCCCTGTTCGGCGGCCACCCCGGCGGCAATGGCGGCACGCTGATCCAGAAGGCCGGCAACGCGGACTGGCTGACCGTCAAGGAGCTCTACGGCAAGGTCTCCTCCTCCAAGTTCGCCAACGCCCGCTTCGAGCCCGGCGACCGGATCAGGCTGACCACGCCCGGCGGCGGAGGCTACGGCGAACCCGCCGAGCGCGACCGCGAGGCAGTGCGGGAGGACGTGCGCGAGGGGTTTGTACGCGAGGCGGCAGCGCGGGAGCTGTA
>JBGAKU010000080.1:0-20547 GCA_044224255.1 Geminicoccaceae bacterium | reverse complement strand
GGGCGGTGGCGGCGTCAGTCATCGCGGCCTCCCTGCTGCCATTTGCGGTTCGCCAACGCGAAATAGCTGAAGGCGGTGGCGGCGAGCAGGAACGGGATCATCGCCACCGCGATCGCCGCCCCCTCGCCGAGCTGCCCGCCCGGGATGCCGCGTTGGTAGGCCAAGGTCGCCATGAGGTGGGTCGAGTTGACCGGGCCGCCGCGGGTGATGGCGTAGACCAGCTGGAAGTCGGTGAAGGTGAAGATGACCGAGAAGGTGAGCACGACGGCGAGGATCGGCATCAGCATCGGGAAGGTGACGTGGCGGAAGCGCTGCCAGGGGGAAGCACCATCGAGCATCGCCGCCTCGTAGAGCGAGGGCGAGATGGTCTGCAGGCCCGCGAGCAGGCAGATCGCGACGAACGGGATGCCGCGCCAGATGTTGGCGGCGATCAGGGACAGGCGCGCGTTCCAGGGCGTGCCGAGAAAGTCGATGTAGGTGGTGCGCCAGCCCAGCACGTCGACCAGGATGTAGGAGATGATCGAGAACTGGGGGTCGTAGATCCACCAGAAGGCCAGGGCCGAAAGCACGGTCGGCACGATCCAGGGGACGAGCAGCAGTGCCCGCAGGAGGGACTTGAACGGCAGGTTGTTGTTGAGCAGCAGCGCCAGCCACAGTCCGAGCGCGAACTTACCGACGGTGGCGAGGATGGTGTAGAACAGCGTGTTGAACACGGCGAGGCGGAAGACGGGGTCACTGAACAGCCAGACATAGTTCTCCAGGCCGACGAACCGGCCTGGGCGGCCGATGGTGGCGTCGGTGAAGGCGAGCCAGACGCCGAGGCCCAAAGGATAGGTGAGGAACAGGATCAGGATCCCCAGCGCCGGCAGCAGGCACAAGAAGATCAGGACCGGCTTGTAATCCAGGGCACGGGCGAGCCAGCCATGCTGCACGGTGCCGACGCGCATTCTGTCCGCGGTGACCGCCATGCCCGTCTCCTTTCACCCCGGCCGGGGCCGGCGCGCCGGCGGGATGCCGACGCGCCGGAGCGCCTCAGGACCTGTAGTACCGCTTGGCGCGGCGCTCGGCCTCCGCGGCGGCCTCCTCGGGCGTGGCTTGGCCCGTGGCGACCGAGGCCACCATCTGGATCACGACATAGTCGGCGGTGACCGCCGCCGAGGCCTCGCCCACACTGCCCTTGTAGCCGTCCCAGATCGCATCCGACAGCACATGCTGGTAGGGGGTGTGCTTGGGGTCGTCGGTCCAGATCGGCGCCTTGTCGTAGGCCTTGAGCGGGTGGTTCCAGTAGCCGATCGAGGCGGTCAGCCAGGGCAGGTACTGCGCCTCCTCCATCATGAAGCGCAGATATTCCTTGGCGGCGTTGGGATATTTGGAGTGGGTGAAGATCATCGGGTTGACGATCAGGGACCGCTCGGTCGGCCGCCCGACCGGGCCGATCGGCATGCTGGCGTGATAGATGTCCTCGGCCATCTTCTGCAGGGCCGGATCCTGCGAGGTCTTGGCGGCGTAGTAGACCGAGATGCCGTTGCCGGTAGCGGAGATCTCGCCGGCGAGGAAGGCCTTGTTGTTGCTCGGGTCGAGCCAGGAGGCGGCACCCGGGACGAAGGTCGCCGCCAGCTCCTTGCCGTATTTCAGCGCCTCGATCGTCTCCTTGCTGTTGATCGTGACCTGGTCGTTCTCGTCGGTCAGCGAGCCGCCGAAGGTCCACATCAGCCAGTGGCACCAGGAGTTGGCGTCGCCGGTGGCGTTGCCCAGCGCGAAGCCGATCGGGTGGCCGTTGGCCTGCAGCTTCTTGGCCATGGCGAGGAAGCCGTCCAGGTCCTTCGGGATGGTCTCGTAGCCGGCCTCGTTGACCCACGACTTGCGGTAGACCACGCGGTTGCCGGAGCCGCCAACCGGCATCGCGATCCACTTCCCGGTGGCCTGGCTCTTGCCGTACTTCTCGACGATCGGCCACCAGCCGCCATACTTCTCGCCGAGATAATCGGCGAGCTCGGTCAGGTCGACGCACTGGGACTCGAACTTGTGGGGGTCGTCGGACCAGGCGAAGACGATGTCCGGGCCGCTGCCGATCGCCGCCGCGGTCGCCGTCTTGGGCCGCAGATCCTCCCAGCTCTCGCTGGTGACCACGACCTCGACCCCGGTCTGCTCGGCGAACTTCTTGGAGTTCTCCAAAAACAGGGTCTCGTCGCCCTGGACGAACTTGGACGGCCGCAGCACCCGCAAGCTGGCGCCTTCCTCGATCGGGAAGCTCGGCGGCGTCACCTCCTTGATCGCGATCTGCGCGCGCAGGCCGCCGCTCGCCAGCATCGTCGTCCCGGCGAGCGCGCCCGCGCCGAGCTGAATGGCACCGCGCCGTGTGAGCAAGGTCATCGCTACCCCCCTTATTGCCGGCGCCGAGCGGCCCGGTCCGTAACGGCGGTCATCCTGCAATACCGATCCCAGTGGCGCAACCACGCGGTCCCGGCCATCCAGTCGGCAGAACTCGTCGGCCGGCGGGGCGTCGGCGCGCCGCCACGCCGATCCGGATGCTAGGTTTGGCCGCCGGTTTCGTCGCCGCCCGAGCGCGACCGGTCACCCCGATTGCTCTGTCGGTCGCCCTTGTCCGCCGTCGCCTTGTCTTTGCCGCCGCGACCGTGCTTGTCCTTGCCGTGCTTGCCGCCGAACTTACCGTGACGGCCCTTCTTCCCCTTGTCGGACGGATGCTGCCGATCCTCGCCGTGGCACTGCTCTCCACCCGATGCGCCGCCCGCGCTGTCGCCCGCGCTGTCGCCCGGCGTGGTCGGAGCGCCGCTGTCACCACCCGGTGCGGTCGGGCCAGCATCGTCCCCACCCGGCGTGGTCTGGCCATCATCGCTGCCGCCGGGCGTGGTGTCCCGACCCGGACTGTCGTTGGGACCCGCCGACGGCGTCTCCGCATTGCCGCCCGGAGCACCGCTGCCACCGGCGGGCTGGCTGTCGCCATTGCCGGGTCCAGCCGGGTCGCGCCCCGCCGCGGTGTCGGACGGTGTCGGACGGTCCGCGACGGTACGCTCCACCGCGGCGCGGCGGGTGGCCTGCCGGTCGGAATCGCCGCCGCCGGCACCGAAACAGCCGTCATGGTGCAACGAGCCGCCGTTCCCGCACCGGCTCGCAAGCGTCGTCGGACTGCAGGAGGCCAGCAGAGCGCAGCCGAAGCCGAACCCCGCCAACAGCAACGATCTTGACATCTTCGGCCCTCCGTCGTCCTGGCGGACCGTCGAACGGTCGCCGGACTGGCGGACGGACAACTATGATGAATGAATCGTTAACGGATTTGGCGCCATGGTAAACGCATACTTAAAGACGACTGTAATGCAGCGATGGTCGCCGGTGGCTCAGGCGCGGCGCCGGCGGCGCTCGCCCCGCTCCGCGTCGGCCGTGCCCGGAACGACCACCGGCCCGAGCGCGGCCGAGATCTCGGCGAGCGACGGCCGCGGTCCGGGATCGGCACCGTCGAGGGCTGCCCGCATCGCCGCGAGATGGGCCGCGGTGGTGCCGCAGCAGCCGCCGATGATCCTGGCGCCGGAGTCACGCGCCAGCCGCGCATACTCCGCCATCACCTCGGGCGTGCCACTGTAGCAGATCTGCCCATCGCGATACTCGGGAATGCCGCAATTCCCCTTCGCGACCAGCACGGCGTCGCCGCCTGCGGCGTCACCCAGGCCGAGCACGGCGGCGAGGAGCTGACCGGGGCCGGTGCCGCAATTGGCGCCGAACGCCACTGGCCCGTGCGGCAGGCGCCGGAACAGCGCCACCGCCGCCTCCGGCGTGAGGCCCATCATGGTGCAGCCGTTGGTATCGAAGCTCAGGGTGACCACGACCGGCAGGCCCGTTGTCCCGGCTCCGGCCACCGCCGCCTCGACCTCCTCGGCCGAGGACATGGTCTCGATCCACAGCAGGTCCACGCCACTCTCAGCCAGGGCGCGCGCCTGCTCGGCGAAGGCTGCCGTGGCCTCGTCCATCGTCATGGCACCCAAGGGTGCGATCAGCTCGCCGGTCGGCCCGATCGAGCCGGCGACGAGCACGTCCCTGCCCGCCGCGTCCGCCACGCCGCGGGCGACGCTGGCAGCGGCGGCGTTCAGTTCGGCCACGCGATCTTGGGCCTGGTGCAGCTTCAGCCGGTGCCGCGTGCCGCCAAAACTGTTGGTCAGGATGATGTCCGAGCCGGCCTCGACAAAGCCGCGATGCACGGCCTCGACCCGGTCGGGGTGCAGGACGTTCCAGAACTCCGGGCTGTCGCCCGTGGCGAGGCCGAGCCCGAACAGCCCGGTGCCCATGCCGCCGTCGGCCAGCAGCACGGGTCGTGCCGCCAGCAGCGAAGATAGATCCGTCATCGTCAGACCGCGCTCACCCTGGCGCGCCGGCGAGGATTGCTGTCGGCGGCACTGGTGCGCCCGGCCGCGCGGCGGCGCTCGCGCAACCGCTGCAGGATCTCGAGGCGCTCATGCTCGCCGGCCGCTGGCCAGCGCGTGATCTCGGACATCGTCCGCAGGCAACCCTCGCAGACGCGTCGCTGAAGGTCCAGTCGACAGACGCCGATGCACGGCGACGGTATCTCGATTCCCAAGCTCACGCTGCGCGTCCCGCGTTGCAGGCGAGGCTTAGGACTAGGCCAGCGAACGCCAGGACGAGAGCGGCGCCGCGACGGGCGATGTCGTCAAAGCGGCAGTGGCCCCGACCGTTGCAGCGCCGCGTCGCTCCCAGGCCCGGTCGGTCCGGTTGCCCCATCCCTCAACCTGCATGATCACGATTCTATCCTATTGGTAGAGGCAGTATGGTGGTGTATCGATCAGTTTATGCGCTTCTGTTAGCTTGAGCGTATCGGCACGCTGGGCGACGTCAGCGCCATCACCCCGGCGCGCAGGCGGGGACCAAGCAACCTACTTGGAAGGGCGCAGATGGTCGGTCACAAATCCTGGATCCTTGCCTTTGGCCTGCTGGCCGGCGCGATCTGGTCGGCAGCGGCACTGGCAGCAGATCCGGTGGCACGCGACATTGGACCGTCCGCGGGACTGAAGCCCAACGGCCTCGCCAATGTCAGCACCCAGGGCGAGACGCCGGTCTTCGACTACGACTTGGACGGTGATCCGGATCTGCTGCTGTCGACGCACGGTGGCTCGCCGTGGCCGCTGATGCGCAACAATGGCAACGGGACCTTCACGCAGGTCTTGAGCTTTCCCAAGACGGATCGCCATGGCTGCGTCGCCGCCGACCTCGGCAGCACCGTCGGCAACGGCGCGCAGGACGGCCTGCCCGACATCTACTGCGTGACGGGCGCCTGCAAGGG
Source organism: Geminicoccaceae bacterium (assembly GCA_044224255.1). GTDB lineage: Bacteria > Pseudomonadota > Alphaproteobacteria > Geminicoccales > Geminicoccaceae > Benzoatithermus. The sequence goes on along the minus strand of JBGAKU010000080.1, from coordinate 15,239 downwards.
CGTCTGCAGGCATGAGTATCCGAACCACCTCTACCTGCAGAAGCCGAATCATACCTTCGTCGAGGTCGGCAGGGCCTGGGGCGTCGCCGACCCGCACGGTCGGGGCCGGGAGGCGCTGATCCTGGACTTTGATCGCGACGGCAAGAAGGACATCGTGGTCATCAACGAAGGACCGTCGATTTTCCCGGCACCATCGCGGCTGTTCCGCAACGTGCGCGGCAAGTTCACAGAAGTCGCCGATCCGGTCGTGAACAAGGAGACCTGGGCGCTCTGCGGCGCGGCTGTCGACTTCGACGGCGACGGCTGGAAGGACCTCGTCATGTGCACCGACAAGACGGCCGCACTGCGCATGACGACCTATCGCAACAACAAGGGCAAGTTCCAGGACATCACGGCCTCGACCGCCTACAAGGGCCTGCGCACGCGTGAGTTCGACTTCGCCGACATGAACGGCGACGGAAGGCCAGATCTGCTCATCGTCGAGGAAAAGCGCTTCTCGGTCTGGCTCAACGTCAATGGTCGCTACCCGGCCCTAAGCTACAGCCGCTCGCTCAATCTCGGCCGTGATCTGGCGGTGGGCGACGTCAATCTGGACGGCAAGCCCGACGTCTATATCGGCGAGGGCAAGAACAGCGCCTACGCCGATGTGCTGCTGATCAACAACGGCAACGGCAAGAGCTTTCACGTCAACGCCCATGCGCTGCCACGCGTCGCCCAGGGCGATACGGACGTGGTGACCACGATCCCGAACTGGCGCGGCACCGGGCGGGCGGCATTCTTGATCAGCAACGGCAAGTGGGGTGCAAGTGGGCCGTATCAGCTGATTGTCTTCTCAGCGTCGTAAGCACCAATCCGAGGAATATTTCCTGCACCCAGGTCTGCACAGAACAACCATGCGGGGGATTATCCATGAACCAAGCACTGATCTTGCCGGCAGCCGCAGCGCTGCTCGTTTGCCTCGGGTCGGGCGCGGACGCCGCCGATCCGGTCGCGCGCGATGTAGGGCCGACCGCCGGCCTGCTGCCGCACGGCCTGACCAACGTCAGCACGCAGGGGGAAACGCCGGTCTTCGACTATGACGGCGACGGGCTGCTCGACATGGTGCTGTCGACGCACGGAGGCTCGACCTGGCCGCTGATGCGGAACAATGGCGACGGCACGTTCAGCGAGGTGGTCAACTTCGCCAAGACGGACCGCCACGGCTGTGCCGCTGCCGATCTCGGCAGCCCCGGCGGCGACGGCAAGCCCGACGGCCTGCCCGACGTCTACTGCGTGACCGGCGCTTGCAAGGGGACCTGCACGAAGAACTACCCGAACCACCTGTTCCTGCAGCAGGCCGACCATAGCTTCACCGCGGCAGCCCCGGCGGCGACGGCAGGCCCGACGGCCTGCCCGACGTCTACTGCGTAACGGGCGCCTGCAAGGGGACCTGCACGAAGAACTACCCGAACCACCTGTTCCTGCAGCAGGCCGACCACACCTTCACCGAGAGGGGCGGTGCCTGGGGCGTCGCCGACCCGCACGGGCGCGGTCGTGTGCCCCTGATCCTCGACTATGACCGCGACGGGCTGCCCGACATCGCCGTGATCAACGAGGGGCCGTCGATCTTCCCCTCGCCGAGCCGCCTCTATCACAATCTCGGCGGCCGCTTTGAGGAAGTGCCGGATGCGGCCCTCAATCAGGAGACCTGGTCGATCTGCGGCAAGGCGGTGGATTTCAACGACGACGGCTGGACCGATCTCGTGCTCTGCACTGACAAGACCAGCGCGTTGCGCATGGTCACCTATCGGAACAAGCAGGGCCGCTTCGAGGACATCACGGCCCAAACCGCCTACAAGGGGTTGCGCACGCGCGAGTTCGACTTCGCCGACATGAATGGCGACAACAAGCCAGATCTGCTCATCGTCGAAGAAAAGCGCTTCTCGGTCTGGCTCAACGTCAATGGCTCCTATCCCGCACTGAACTATCAGCGATCCCTGAATCTGGGGCGCGACCTCGCCGTCGGCGATGTCAATCTCGACGGAAAGCCGGACGTCTATATCGGCCAGGGCAAGAATGCCTCCTTCGGCGACTTGCTGCTGATCAACGACGGCAGCGGCAAGAGCTTCCACGTCAACGCCAATCCCCTGCCCCGCGTGCTCAAGGGCGACACCGACGTGGTGACGGCCATTCCCGACTGGAAGGGCACCGGGCGCGTCGCGTTCCTGATCAGCAACGGCAAATGGGGGACCTCCGGCCCCTATCAGCTGATCGTGTTCTCGGACGAATGACGCCTCGGACAGCACCGCTTACCACCGTCAGCACGCGGCGGCGGTAAGCGGTGTCGCCGCAAGGAGACTTACGAAACTGTAATGATCGTCCCGCTTGATCGAGTGGCGCTTCATTGATAATATCAATAGTTCAGTGCATGGATGTTCCACAAGTCGGTAATTGTCGTCGTGGAGGCGGCAAAATCATGATTGTCCAGTAGAGCGACAATCTCGAGAAATGTCGGAACGTACAACCCTATGGCTGCTACTACATGGCGGCCATCACTGTTGGGTTGGAAGCCGAAAGCCAGCATTGGCTCTCTTCGAGCTGCCTCGGCTCAGGGCGGGCTGAACTCACCCTACTCAACCGTCGACCGAACAGCCGAGGGAAGATTTCCGAAAGGATGCCCCATGCGTGCGATGTCCAGGCTTCTCCTCGCCAGTGCCGCGACGTTGGCTTCCCTCGTTGCGCAGGCGCAGGCACATCCACCGGACGTCGTCCTGACCCCGCTCGGGAGCCAGCGGGAGTTCGTCCCCCTGGGGCGGAACCCGGAGCCCCACAACGTCTGCCGGGTGGGGACCTCCCAGATCGCGGCTTACGATCCCCTCTCGCGCCGGCTGTTCGTGACCGACGCTCTCGCTGATCCGGATCACAACTCGCTCGACATCCTGGACATTCGTGAGCCGCTCCACCCGGTGCTGATCGAGCGCATCAAGGTGTCCGACCTCACGGGCAGCGCCAACTTCGACGACTATGAGCCACCGGGCGTAGCGTCCGCGTTCGGGCTCGTGGCCCTGGCCGTCGAGGCGAATCACCCGGTCAAGGCCAACGGGCGCATCCTGCTGCTCGACCACGACGGCCGTCTGCTGCGCACCTTCGACGCCCTGGGCTCGGGTCCCGAGCGCGTCGCGTTCAGCCCGAACGGGCGGTACATCGTGGCAGCGGTCCAGGGCGAGCAGGATCCGGCCGACGGTACGGATCCGAAGGGCGGGATCACCGTCATCGACCTTTCCCGCGGCATCCGGCGGGCCCAGGCGCGATTTGCCGACTTCGCGCACTTCAGTTCGCAGCGGCTGGTCGCACAGGGCGTCCGGATCGGACCCGATCCAAACGATCCGAGCAAGCTCAACCCGGCCGCCTTCGATCTCGAGCCGCATTCGATCACGGTATCACCCGATTCACACACCGCGTTTGCCACGCTGGAGCACAACAACGCATTGGCGTTGGTCGATCTCCGGTCCGCCACAGTCACCGCGGTGCTGCCGTTCGGTCTCAAGGATCATGCGCGCCCGCGCAACGGGCTCGATGCGAGCAAGAAGGACGGGCTGAACATCGCGCGTTGGCCCGTCCGGGGCGCGTACATGCCGGACGGGATAGGCGCGTTCGCGGTGCACGGCCGCCCGTTCCTCGTGACCGCCAACGAGGGCGATACGCGAGACCTTCTCGTGCCAGGCGATGCCGAGCCGGCGAGTGTGAGCGACGCCATCCAGGTGGACGACCCGAGCGTGGCGCTCGACCCGGCGGTCTTCCCCGCGACGGGGCCCAACGGCCTGCCCCTGAAGGACGACAGCAATTTGGGCGGGCTCGAGGTCTCCTCGCTGCTGCAGGACGCCAGACCCAACGCCCTGGGCCAGTACCGCAGGCTCGTGAGCTTCGGCGGACGCTCGCTCTCGGTGTGGACCACCGACGGCCAGCGCGTCTACGACAGCGGCGACCAGCTGGAGCGGATCACGTCGGACGCCTCGCGCAGCAGCGCGGCGGCGGCGGCATTGTTCAACACGCCCGACGATGACAACAGCTTCGACAATCGCAGCCCACGGCGTGGCCCCCAACCCTCGGGAGTGGTGGTGGGTCGAGTGGCCGGGCGGACCTACGGCTTCATCGGGCTGCGCAAGGAGGGGGGCATCGTCGTCGCCGACCTGACGAACCCGGACGCCGGCGTGCCCATGGCCTGGTTCAGCACCCGCGACTACACTCAGTCGCCGAAGCTCGATCCCAACGACCCCACGGGCACGACGGAGCTGGACACCCATGTGCAGGTCAACTGCGCCAGGCAAGGCAAACCGCCCGCCGATCGCAGCGATCTCGGTCCCGAAGGTCTGCTGTTCATCCCGGCGCGTTTGAGCCCGAACCTCAAGCCGCTGCTCGTGGTCACCTACGACACCAGCGGCAGCACGCGGCTCTACGAGATCGATCACCGGTAACCGGCGCCTCCAAACGGTGCGGTCGTCAACGTCCATCGGGCATCGCGGAACGCGGAATCACCGCAATGCGATGCCCGATCACGGCTGCGGCGAGCCTGTGGCCAGCCGCCGCGGCGTCGGCAGGCAGGCCACCCGCGCATCCGCTCCGCAAGATGGCCGGCATTGAAGCTGTCGCCCGCCGCGGTCGTGTCGACGGGCGAGACGCGGCTCGCGGGCGGCACCTCGGCGACCGCCCCATCCGCGGCGACGAGACACGGCTGCTCGCCCCGCTTGACGACGATCTCGGCAACGCCGGCGGCGCGCATCCGCTCGATGGTGGCTTGGGGCGAGTCGTCGTCGAATAGCGCCGTCTCGTCGTCGAAGGTCGGCAGGGCAATGTCGGTCTGCCGTAGGATCGAGGTGAACGCGGTGCAGGCCTCGTCCAGGTCCGGCCAGCCGCGCGGCCGATAGTTGCCGTCAAACGCCACCTTCGCGCCGCGGCTGCGTAGGCCGCTCAAGAGCTCGGGCAGCCGGCTCCGCCCCTCCCTGTCGAACAGCGACAGCGTGATCCCCGACAGGTAGATCAAGTTGTGCTGGGCGAGCTCGGCGGCGAGATCGTCCCCGCGCAGCCTTATCAGGTCACGAGCTGGGGCCGCGCTGCGCCAGTAGAGGAAGGTGCGCTCGCCGCGGTCGGCGGTCTCGATCAGGTAGAGGCCCGGCAGGCGGCCGGGGATCCGGCCGACGAGGCCGGTGCCGATCCCCTCGGCGGCCCAGGCATCCAGCATCTCCTGGCTCAAGCGATCGTCGCCGAGCATGGTGACGTAGTCGGTGGGGATGCCGAGCCGGGCGAGATAGAGCGCGCAGTTCAACGTGTCGCCGCCGAAGCCGCGCCCGTAGGAGCCGTCCGGCCGGCGGTGGAACTCGACCATGCACTCGCCGATCGACGCCGCGCGCATGCGCTCCGGGCGGGCAGCTGGGTCGAGCATCGCGAGGCCCTCGTTCGGATCAGTGCGCCGGCGGCGGCGCAATGATAGAATGGGGAGTTTCGTGGCCGAAACCACGCGATGGAAACAACAGCACAGGGAACAAGGCGATGTCGATCAAGCCGTTGAGCACCCTTTCCGGTCTGGCCGTGCTTGGCGTGATCGCGGGCACGCCGCCAGCTCAGGCGGGATCCGCCTCGGGAATCATCCTGGAACCCCTGGGCAGCTACCGAGAGCAGACTGCTGAGCCGGGTGTCTGCCGCCGGAACATCTCCGAGATCGGCGCGTACGAGCCGCTGACGCGGCGTCTGTTCGTCTCCAACTACGCCGACAATGCGGTCGACATCTTCGATATTCGCCATCCTCGCGCCCTGATCAGGATCGGCCGCATCAAGCTGAGTGAGCTGCCGGGTCTTGCGGATCCCAATCTCACGCCAACCAGCGTGGCCGTACGCTTCCCGCTGGTCGCGGTGGCGGCCGAAGCCATCGAGCCCCTCACAAGCCCTGGCAGGCTCCTGATCCTGGGTTTAGATGGCCGGCTTCTCCGCAGCTTCGCGATCGGCTCGGGACCGGACATGGTGACCTTCTCCCCCGACGGTCGACGCATCCTGGTGGCCGTCGAGGGCGAGCCGGACAAGTCCCCGCCGGGTCCGGGCAAGATCGATCCGGAAGGCTCGGTCGCGATCCTCGATCTGGCACACGGCCTCGCCCGGGCCGAGCTGAGGGTGGCGGATTTCCGCGGATTCGACGCCAGCCGTCTCGTGCGCGAAGGTGTACGCATCGGCGCCGATCTGACCGACACCGAGCCGAATCCGCTGAAGAAGCGGCTCAACACGGCGTCCAGGGATCTCGAGCCGGAATTCATCGCGGTCTCGCGGGACTCGCGCACGGCCTATGCGACGCTGCAGGAGAACGATGCCGTCGCCGTCATCGACATCGACGAGGCGCGGGCGCGACGCATCCTGGCGCTCGGGCTGAAGGATCACGGCCAACCCGACGCGGGGTTCGATGCGAGCCGCAGGGACGGCGACCCGCCCGCCAGCTACCCGACGCCGGCCCCCTCGGGCATCAACATCAAGCCATGGCCGGTCTTCGGCGCCTATCAACCCGACGGCATCGCGAGCTACGACCACCACCGGCGGACCTTCTTTGTGACCGCCAACGAAGGCGACGCCCGCAACGGCGATTTCGACATCGCGCAGCTGGCCGATCTCGTGGCAGGCAAGGACAGCAACAAAGTCCAGTTCACCCCGATTCCGCTCGCCGCGGCCGACTTCCCAAACGCCGCGGCCCTGCTGGACAAGGCGCAGCTCGGCGAGCTCGAGATCTCCGACCTGCCGCAAGATCTCGACCCGAATCACGTCGGCGACGGCAGCGCGCACCGGCTGGTCAGCCTGGGCGGAAGATCTTTCTCGGTCTGGGACGCCTGGGGCCACCGGCTCTACGACAGCGGCGACCAGTTCGAGCAGATCACGGCGCACGAGACGCCGTCCCTGTTCAACACCCAGGACGACGACAATCAGTTCGACCGCCGCAGCCCCAAGCGGGGGCCTGAGCCGGAGGGCGTCACGGTGGGCAACGCGTTCGGGCGCACCTACGCCTTCGTCGTGCTCGAGCGGCATAGCGGCATCATGGTCTACGACGTGACCGACCCGCACGCCGTGGCGTTCGACGGCTACTTCAACGCACGCTTGTTCGCGGCGGACCCCAATCAGGGGCCCGCAGGCGATCTCCCCAACGATGCGATCAATTGCGCCGCAGGCGATCTCGGCCCCGAGGGCGTCCTGTTCATCCCGGCCTGGCTCAGCCCCAACTTCAGGCCGCTCCTGGTCGTGAACTACGAGACCAGCGGCAGCACCCGAGTCTGGCAGGTCGACCGGCGTCATGGCTAGGCGGATGCCGGCCGTCGGGCTTCCCGGCCCGACGCGTCGTTGACAGTCTCCTGCCTCCCGACCAGTGTTCGCCGCGGCGAGAACAGGCCGGTCGGGAGGCGACCTTGCTCAAGGGAATCGATCCGCTCTTGAATGCGGACGTGTTGCAGGCTCTGCGCGCCATGGGGCACGGTGACGACGTCGTCCTGTGCGACACCAATTTTCCCGCCGATTCCGTGGCCCGGTCGACCGTGCTCGGGCGGCTGCTGCGCATCGACAATGTGACCGCGCCCAGGGCCGCGCGGGCGGTGCTCTCGGTCATGCCGCTCGACAGCTTCGTCGACGCGCCCGCCCTGCGCATGGAGGTCGTCGGCAAGCCGGACGAGCTGCCGCCGGTGCAGCAGGAGATGCAGGTTGAGGTGGATCGCGCCGAGGGCCGCTCCTGGCCGATGGGCAGCATCGAGCGGTTCGCCTTCTACGAGCGGGCCAAGCAGGCCTATGCGGTCATCGTCACCGGCGAGCGTCGCTTCTACGGCTGCTTCATCTTCAAGAAGGGCGTGATCCCACCGGAATGAGCGCCGCCAGGACGCCCCCGCCATGAGCGCGGACACCGGCTCGATCCGGGCACGCGACCCGATCAAGCACGTCTTCATCTGGCCGGCGGTGCTGGTCGTCCTGGTGATCGCGATCTTCCCGCTGATCTATTCGCTGACGACCAGCTTCCTCAGCTACCGGCTGATGCCGCCGACGCCGCCGCGCTTCGTCGGCGTCGACAACTATGCGAGCCTGCTGCAGCTCGCACGGTTCTGGCACGTGATCGGCACCACCACCTTGATCGCCGTGCTCGCGGTGGCACTGCAATACGTCATCGGCTTCGGCGTGGCGCTGGCGTTGCACGCCAACGTGCCGGGCGAGCGCCTGTTCCGGATCGGCTTCCTCCTGCCGATGCTGCTGGCGCCGGTCGCGGTGGCACTGATCGCACGCATGTTGTTCAACCCCACCATGGGGCCGCTCAACGAGCTCATGACCTTCCTCGGCTTCCCCAACCTGCCGTTCCTGACCCAGACCCGCTGGGCGCTGGGGGCGATCATCGCGGTCGAGGTCTGGCAGTGGACGCCCTTCGTCATCCTGCTGATGCTGGCCGGGCTGCAGACCCTGCCCGAGGACGTCTATGAGGCAGCCGCCCTCGAGGGTGCTACGACCTGGCAGCAGTTCAAGGACATCACCTTCCCGATGCTCCTGCCGATCTCGGCCGCGGTCGTGTTCATCCGCCTGATCGAGAGCATGAAGATCATCGACACGGTGTTCGTGATGACCGGCGGCGGCCCCGGCATCTCGACCGAGACCCTGACCCTGTTCGCCTATCAGGAGGGCTTCAAGAAGTTCAATCTGGGCTACACTTCGGCCCTCAGCTTCCTGTTCCTGATCGTCATCGTGGTGCTGGGGACGGTCTATCTGGCCGTGCTCCGACCGCATCTGGAGAAGCGGCGATGAGCGGGCTCGGGCCGCGCGGCCGCCTGCTGGTCACCGTCCTGTGCTTCGTGTGGGCGTTCCTCACCCTGTTCCCGCTCTACTGGGTGCTGATCACGGCCTTCAAGACGCCGCCGGCAGTCAACGGCGGCCCGACCTACCTCCCGTTCATCGACTTCGCGCCTTCACTCCAGGCCTGGGACGACATCTGGGCGGGGATCCGCGGCAATTTCCGCGACACCTTCCTGAACTCGACCATCGTCGGCCTCTCGGCCGCGACCATCGCCACCGTCTTCGGCTCGATGGCCGCTTACGCGCTCGTGCGCTTCCCGTTCCGGGTCCGTCTCGCCTCCGGGCTCGCCTTCTTCCTGGTGGCGCTGGGCGGCTATCTGGCGCTCCATGTCGGCCTCGGGTTCGGGCGTGCCGCCGCGCTCCTCTGGGCCTTCCCGATCGCCTTGGTGCTGGCACTCCTGGTCAACCGTCTGCCGGTGCCCGGCCCGATCCTCGGCAACGAGGACATCATCTTCTGGTTCGTCAGTCAGCGCATGTTCCCGCCGATCGTCACGGCCTTCGCGCTCTACCTGATGTACACCGAGGTCGGCCGGCTCGGCTTCCCGATGGTCGACACCTATTGGGGGCTGACGCTCTGTTACGTCGCCTTCTCGCTGCCGATCGTGATCTGGCTGATGCGCGACTTCTTCCAGGCGCTGCCGGTGGAGGTCGAGGAGGCGGCGCTGGTCGACAATGTGCCGTCCTGGCGGATCTTCCTCGAGATCGTGGTACCAATGTCCCTGCCGGGCTTGGTCGCCACCTTCCTGATCACGCTGAGCTCGCTCTGGAACGAGTTCCTGTTCGCGCTCTTCCTCACCACCTCGCGCTGGCAGACGCTGCCAATCCTGGTCGCCGGGCAGAACAGCCAGCGCGGCGACGAGTGGTGGGCGGTCTCGGCCGCGGTGCTGATCGCGATCCTGCCGATGATGGTGCTCGCCGGCATCCTGAGCCGCATGATGCGGTCCGGCCTCGTGCTCGGGGCGATCAAATGAGCTTCGTTCAACCAGAAAACCGTCAGGGAGTGCACCCGATGAAGCGATTCCTCTTGGCCACGGTCTGCGCCGCGGCGCTCGGCGCGAGCGTGGCCTCCGCCTGCAGCCCCGACTACTCCAACGTCACCCTCACGGTCGGCACCCAGACCGGGCCTTACATCGCCTCGGCCCTGACCATGGCCGGCGAGGAGTGGAAGAAGCAGACCTGCGGCACGGTCAAGGTGGTCGAGTTCCCCTGGTCGGAACTCTACCCGAAGATCGCGACCACGCTCGCCGGCGGCGAATCGACCTTCGACGCGGTCACCTTCGCGCCGGCCTGGACGCCGGACTTCACGCCCTATCTGACCGAGATGCCGGCGGCGATGCGGCAGGGCAAGGACTGGGAGGACATCTTCCCGGCCTATCGCGAGCGGCTGATGGTCTGGGACGGCAAGGTGCTGTCGCAGAGCATGGACGGCGACCTGCACGCCACCACCTACCGCATCGACCTGTTCGAGGACCCGAAGGAGCAGGAGGCGTTCAAGGCCAAGTACGGCTACGACCTGGCGCCGCCCAAGACCTGGAAGGAATATCTCGACATCGCCGAGTTCTTCACCCGGCCCGACCAGAGCCTGTGGGGCACGGCGGAGGCGTTCCGGCGCGGCGGGCAGCAGTTCTGGTTCTTCTTCAGCCACGCGGCCGCCTACACCAACCATCCCGACCTGCCCGGCTCGATGTTCTTCGATCCCGACACCATGGACGCGCAGATCAACAACCCCGGCTGGGTGCGCGGCCTGGAGGAGTACATCCGCGCCTCCAAGCTGGCCCCGCCCAACGCGCTCAACTTCTCGTTCGGCGAGGTCAACGCGGCGATGGCCGGCGGCCAGGTCGCCGAATCGATCGGCTGGGGCGACACCGGCGTGATCGCCGCCGACCCCAAGCAGTCGAAGATCGCCGGCAAGGTCGGCTCCTCGATCCTGCCGGGCTCGACCGAGATCTACAATTACAAGACCAAGCAGTGGGACAAGTATCCGGAGATCGTCTACTCGCCGTTCCTGGCCTTCGGCGGCTGGCAGATCGCCGTGCCGCAGGCCTCGCAGAATCAGGAGGCGGCCTGGGACTTCGTCAAGACGTTGACCGGCCCGGCAGTCTCGCTCACCGCCGCGACCACGGGCGGTACCGGCGTGCAGCCCTACCGCTTCAGCCACACCCAGAACCTCGAGCCGTGGAAGGCCTTCTTCACCGAGCGTGAGGCCAAGGAATATCTCGGCGCCCAGCTCGACAGCCAGAACGCCAAGAACGTGGCACTCGACATGCGCCTGCCGGCCTATTTCAGCTACACCGAGGCGCTGGAGATCGAGCTGTCCAAGGCGCTGGCCGGCGAGACCACACCGCAGGCGGCGCTCGATGCGGTAGCGGCCGAGTGGAACCGGCTCACCGACGAGCTCGGTCGGGACGCCCAGCTCGCCGCCTACCGGGCCTCGATGGGCCTGCCGCCGAAGTCGTGAAGAGGGTGGCCGGGGGAGACGCTACGCCTCCCCCGCCGTCTCGTCGGCCCAGGGATCGGCGTAGATCTCGTCGAGTGTGAGCTCGGCCTGGAGGTCGGCGATGCGGACCGTGCCCGCGGCGATGACGTCCTCGTCGACCCAGCCGCCGGCGCCGCGCGTGCGCAGTCTCACGCGCCTCTCCTCCTGCCACACGAGCAGGTCGATCGTCTCGTAGAAGTCCAGCTTGGTAGTGCCGCTGGCGAGGGGCCGCCCCGGCCGCTAGAGTGCCGCAGACAGCGGGAGGAAGGAGCCGCATGGCGCGCGTGGCGCTGGAACGGGTGGAGAAGCGCTTCGGCGACGTGACGGTCATCCCGTCGCTCGACCTCGACGTGGCCGACGGCGAGTTCGTGGTGCTGGTCGGCCCGTCGGGATGCGGCAAGACCACCTCCTTGCGGATGATCGCCGGGCTCGAGACCACCAGTGCCGGGCGGATCCGGATCGGCGAGCGCGACGTCACCGAGCTGCGGCCGGGCGTGCGCAACTGCGCCATGGTGTTCCAGAACTACGCCCTCTACCCGCACATGACCGTACGCCAGAACATCGGCTACGGCATGAAGGTGCGCGGTGTGCCCGAGGCGGAACGCGAGCGCGCGATCGTGGAGGCGGCGCGCGTCCTCGGCCTGCAGGCCCTGCTCGAGCGCCGGCCGAAGCAGCTTTCCGGCGGCCAGCGGCAGCGGGTGGCGATCGGCCGGGCCATCGTACGTCAGCCCGACGTGTTCCTGTTCGACGAGCCCCTGTCCAATCTCGACGCCAAGCTGCGGATCGAGATGCGCAGCGAGATCAAGCAGCTGCATCGCCGGCTCCAGAATACGGTCGTCTATGTCACCCACGACCAGGTCGAGGCGATGACGCTGGCGGATCGGGTGGTGGTCATGCATCAGGGCCGGATCGAGCAGGCGGCGCCGCCGCTCGAGCTCTACGAGCGTCCGGCCAACACCTTCGTCGCGGCGTTCATCGGCGCACCGTCGATGAACTTCGTGCCGGGCAAGGTTGCCGCGGACGGGTCCGCTGTCGAGCTCGACGGCGGTGCGCGGGTGCCGCTCGCGGGCGGGCGGCTGGGCAATCAGGGCGGACGCGCGGTGACGCTCGGGATCCGCCCCGAGCATGTGCTGCCCGGCGACGGCCCCGATGCGCTCGCCCTGCAGGTCCGTGAAATCGAGCCCCTGGGGCCACACCAGCTCGCGATCGGCGAGCTCGCCGGCGCACGCTTCGTCGCCCAGCTGCCGCCGCACCATCCGCTCGCGATCGACGCGCCCTGCCCGATCGTGGCCGATCCCGCCCGGGTCCATCTCTTCGACCCCGCCAGCGGGCATGCCATCTGACGCGTCTCGACCCGTCGGCAATTGCCGCTTCGCGTCCTTCCGGCGCTCTGCCATACTCGCGTCGGCTCTCCGCGCTTCAGGTCGAAGGATGAAGAACGCTCCGCGTGTGCTCATCTACAGCCACGACAGCTTCGGGCTCGGGCATCTGCGCCGATGCCGGGTGATCGCGCATCATCTCGTCGAGTGCTTCCCCCACCTGTCCGTGCTGATCCTGTCAGGCTCGCCGATCATCGGCAGCTTCGACTTCAGGGCCCGGGTCGACTTCGTGCGCGTGCCGGGCGTGATCAAGCTCCGCAACGGCGAGTACACTGCCCTCGGCCTGCATCTCGACCTCGACAAGACGCTCGAGATCCGGCGCTCGATCATCCACCACACCGCGGAGATCTTCGAGCCCGACCTGTTCCTGGTCGACAAGGAGCCGCTCGGGCTGCGCGGCGAGGTCGGCTCGACGCTGGAGCTGCTCAAGCGCCGCGGCACCCACTGCGTGCTCGGCCTGCGCGACGTCATGGACGAGCCCACCGTCCTGGTCGACGAGTGGACCCGCAAGGGCGTGTTCCCCGCCCTGGATCAGCTCTACGACGCGATCTGGGTCTACGGCCTGCCGGAGATCTTCGATCCCCTGCAAGAGATCCAGGGCATGGCGCCGTTCGCGGCCAAGACGCACTTCACGGGCTATCTACGGCGCACGGTCGGGAGGTGCGCGTCGCTCCTGCCCGAGCACGGGCTGCCGCAGGAGCCGTTCATCCTGGTCACGCCGGGCGGTGGCGGCGACGGTGCGGAGCTGATCGACTGGGTGATCTCGGCCTACGAGCACGATCCCGACGTCCCGCATCCAGCGCTGATCGTGTTCGGCCCGTTCCTGCCGCCGGATCTGCGGCTGGCGTTCCAGGAGCGGGTGGCACGTCAGCCGCGTCTCAGCGCCATCACCTTCGATCCCCATGTCGAGCCCTTGTTCGAGCGGGCGATCGGTGTGGTGGCGATGGGCGGCTACAACACCTTCTGCGAGATCCTGTCCTTCGGGAAGCCGGCACTTCTCGTGCCGCGCTCGACCCCGCGCCTCGAGCAGTATCTGCGCGCGGAACGGGCGCAGTCGATCGGCCTGATCGAGCTGCTCGCAAACGATGGCGTGCGCGAGCCGGCGCGGATGGCGGCGGCCCTGCGCGCGCTCGCCCGTCGCGATGCGCCCGATCCCGCACTGCGCAGCCGCATGCTGATGGGCCTCGACCGCGTGGCCGAACTGGCGCAGCCCTGGCTGCAACGGCGCCGCCAGCGCCCGCCGCGGCTGGTGTCCGCGGTCGCCTGACGCGTGCGCGCCCTCGCCGAAGCCCTCGGCATCCGATGGGCACCAGAGCGGACGTCCCATGCGCCGGCCGCGGGGGATCGGGTCAGCTTCCACTATCGCGGCCGGAAGCGGTCGGGCACCGTGATCCGGGCCGCGCGTACCACCGTCGCCGTGGCGGCGGACGGGACGCTGTTTCGCATCCCGAAGGCCCTGCTGCAGCCGGGGGAGGTGGCCGGCGGCGATCGCCTGCACCGGATCGCGATGCGCGCCCGGACGCTGCTCGGCCGGCATCGCCTCGACGGCTGGAGCTTCACCTTCGACCACGCCAAGCGGCGGGGCGGGGCCTGTCACTATGGCCGCAAGGAGATCTCGCTGGCGCTCGGCTTCGCCGAGGCGGCGAGCGATGCGGAGGTCGAGGACACGATCCTGCACGAGATCGCGCACGCCCTGGTCGGGCGGCGCCACCACCACGACGCCGTCTGGCAGGCCAAGGCGCAGGCGATCGGCTGCACGGCGGAGCGCTGCCACGCGGTCGAGTTCACACGGCATCCGCTGGTGGCCCGCTGCATCAACGGTTGCTTCGCCATCGGCCGCCATCGCCGCCGGCGCAACATGCGCTGCCGCCGCTGCGGCGGGGCGGTGACCTACGATGCGGCCGGCACCTAAGCGTTCTTGGCGGCGCGGTTGCGCAGCTCGGTGAGCAGCCCGTCCAGGCCGTTGCGCGAGATCACCTCGTCGAACTCGGAGCGGTAGGTCAGCACGAGACTGACGCCTTCGGGCAGGACGTCGATGATGATCGGATTGCCGTTCTCGACGCGGACACGCCACTCGATCTTCAGCGGCGGGTCGCTGGTCGCGTAGATGATCTGGCTGGCGACCATGGCATCCTCGCCCGCGGCGCGCGTCGCCGTCACCTCGAACCTTTCGCCGCCGGTATAGAAGCTCATGCGCCGCGACAGGACGGCGAGGACGTTGTCGCGAAACAGCCGGACATATTCCTCGCGCTGCGCCGCGCTGGCAGTCCGCCAATGGCGGCCGAGGCAAAGGCGGGAGATCCGCTCCAGGTCGACGGCCTCGTCCAGGAGCGCGGAGATCGCCTGCCGGCGCGCCTCGGCGTCCTTGCCGATGCGGTCGAGCGCGGCGATGGTCTGCCGGCCGAGCTCGTCGACGAACGCGCCGGCCTCCTCGGTGGTGGCACCACGCGCCCCCATCGCGGGCAGCGCCAAAGCCAGCGCCAGAATCAGGCGTCGGGACAGTTCCGGCATGCTCGCCAACCCTCCGTTCTCCGCGGCAAGCCGCAGGCGACGCC